>NZ_VLKN01000004.1 GCF_007830035.1 Luteimonas cucumeris
ATCACGGCCCCGGCCACGGCCGGGGTCGTGATGCCTTCAGTGCAACAACTCAGAAGGTGACGCTCCAGCTGTTGATGTAGCCGGTGTCCTGCGGACCGTTGTCGTTGACCCGCAACTTCCAGGTGCCATTGAGCGGTTCGGTCGACAGGTTGCGGCTGAAGGTGCCCTGCACGTTGTCGGCACTGCCACCGCTGCGGTTGTGGATGTTGTACAGGCTGCCATCCGGCGCCACCAGATCCACCTTCAGGTCGCCCTTGTAGGTGTGCCGGATGTCTACCGTGATCGACGCATCGCTCGGCGCGTTGCCGCTGCGACCGGACACCGTCACCGGGCTGTCCACCGTGGTGTAGTCCGTCACCGGGTAGTCGGTGGTGTTGCTGTAGGTCTGCGTACCGCCACCACCGGTGTCGTAGCTGCCGGTCAGGGTGACGTTGGAGATCGCACTCCAGGCATGCACCAGCACGTGGTAGGTCCCGGCCTGCACATTGCTGATCGTGCACGTCTCGGCCGAGGTCGAGCCTTCGGAACGGCAGTCGAAGCTGGTCGTGCTGGGCTGGCTGCCGAACTTGGCATACAGGTCCGCATCGCCGCTGCCGCCGGAGGTGACAAAGCGCAGGTTGCTGGCGCCGGCCGGCACCACCAGGGTGAAGTACTGGTTGCTCTTGGACGCACCACTGATGCCGGTACGCGGCACCCCGTTCTGCAACTCGTTGCCGCCACCGCCGCCGGTGACCGTCACCGACTGGGTCTCGGTATCGGTCGCGCCCTGGTTGTCGGTCACCGTCAGGGTGACGTTGTAGGTGCCCGCGGCCGTGTACGCCTTGCTCGGGCTGGTCGCCGTGGACGTGGTGCCATCACCGAAGTTCCAGCTGCGCGAGGCGATCGAGCCGTCGCTGTCGCTGGAACTGTCGGTGAACTGCACCGTCAGGCCATTGATGCTCGAACTGAAGCCCGCCGTCGGCGCCTGGTTGCCGCCGCCACCGCAGTTGGCCGGCAAGGAACCGGCGTTGACGCCTCGCGGCGTGAACGCATTGATGACCGCCTGGCCACTCATGCCGAGGTCACAGGCCGCCTGGACCACGCCCGCCGCACCCTGGTTGAAGGTCGTGTTCGGGGACCAGTAGTCGCGGTTGGCGCGCGCGAACACCTGGAACGCGGTTTTCGTGTTCCAGCCCGACGTCGTGGCAAGCGTGTGGAACGCCTTGTTGTAGATGCCCGAGGAATAGTGCACGTCGACGCTGTCGCTGTAGTCGCTGGTGTGGTCGATCGAGACGCCATCCTGGGGCGGATTGGCCATGTAGCGCAGCGCGCCGTTGCCCTTGAAGATCTGCGCGCCGACCAGGAAGTCGTTGCTGCCCAGCATGAAGTACTCGGCGGCCTCGCCGGCCATGTCGGAATAGGCCTCGTTGATGCCACCCGACTGGTTGTCGTAGATCAGGCCCGACTGCTGCTCGGTATAGCCGTGCGACACCTCGTGCGCGGACACGTCCAGGCTGACCAGCGGATAGAAGGTGTTGCGGCCGTCGCCGAAGGTCATCGACGAACCGTTCCAGAACGCGTTCTCGTAGTTGCTGCTGTAGTGCACGCGCATCGTCAGCTGGAACGTCAGCGGCGGGGCACTGATGTAGTCGTCGTACATGTTGAACACGACGTTGCCGAAGTAGTGCGCATCGTTGAGCGGCGAGTACGCGCCGTTGATCGTCTTCACGGTGTTGCGCGGGCAGGCGTACGAGTACGCGGTGCTGCCGCTGGTGCCGTGGTTGAGGTTGACGGTCTTGACGTTGGCGTTGCTCATCGTGCAGTTGCTGCCGCTCTGCGCCACGTCGAGATAGCCGTAGTCGGTGCCGTACTCGTACTGCCCGGTCTTCTGGTTGCCGCCGGGGCCGGTACCGATCTCGGCATGGGTCAGGCCTTCCCACTGCTTGAGCACGCGACCGGTATTGGCATCGATGATGACGGTGGGCCGCGTCGGCGAGCCGCCCTTGTGCGCGTCGGCGAAGAACGACACCACGTAGCTCATGTGGGCACGACCGCCGTCGTCGACATAGATCATCTGGCGGGTACTTTCGTTCGACGTCACCAGCGCCGCGGCGCGGTTGCCGAGCGCGGCATTCCTGGCGATGGACAGGGCGCTGGCCTTGGCCAGTTTCGGCGCGACTGCTGGCATCTCGCGCTCCAGCCCGGTCACGCTGCGACCGAACAGCGTGCGCACATTGCCGTCGCCGTCCTCGCTGACGATCACGTGTTCGCCGAAAACCGGAATCCCGCGGAAAGTCTGCTCATAACGGAAGTTGCGTACGCCGTCCTCCGACTCGGTGGTCCTGAGCAGGGTCAGCGCCGAATCTGTGTCCAGCGCCAGCAGTTCGGCGTGGCGTTCGGCGGCCACTGACGAGCGACCGACCGCGGCGCTGGCGGCCGCGTACTGGCGGTTCAGTTGGGCGACGTCCTGCTGGTGGAGGTCGACGCGGTTGGCCGCCTGCACGGAGGCGACCGAAAGCGCGAGCGCCAACGGCGACAGGACGAGGAGACGCGATGCTTGCCTAGACTTCTTCATGTTGAGTATCCCTACAAAGATTGGAAAAATGGATCGCGCGAACGCGACAACTTTTTTCCCGGCAAATCCAACTGCCATCTGCATGCCGCCTGTTGGCGGCAGCACGACATCAAGTGTTCAAAACCCCCTGCGAACCGCAAGCCGGCTTGCGGTCCAACTGGCGACCGTGGGTCGCCAGGCATCTTTTCCTTTTCTAGTAGTCCCGTCCTGGGTGATCCGGTCAGAGAGTGGCGACGCTCATCGGCGCCGGGGGAGCGGACGCGGCGGCGGTCGCGGATGCCGCGTGGCGGCTTTGCGGACTGGGCTGCGCATGGGTCACTCCCCGGTACGGTTATGCCGCAAGGCGGCAAGGGCGGATTCGGCGTCTGGCGGAATCCGCGGTGTCCGGACGGGTGACGCGCTGCGTCCGGAAAATGACCATATCGGACACGTCAACGGACTTTCACGCTGCATGGCAGCAAAAAAACGCCCGGAAACGTGCGTGAATCCACATTTCCATCACGTAAACGATTCCATTTGGAACTTTTTATGCGGACGACGCGCGCAAGTGAAATCACCCTCCGGAACAGCCGCTGGCAGCGCGGGTTTGGCCGCGACCGTTGTCCACCGGTAGCCTTCTTGTCGCGGCCGGCGGCGATCCACAGGACGCAGACGCGCTCGCCGGATCGTCCTAGAGCATGCCGGTTTCGAGCCGGGCGGCCTCGGACATCATGTTGCGGTTCCACGGCGGGTCGAACACCAGCTCGACATCGGCCTCGGCCACCGTCGGGATCAGTTCCAGCTTGTTGCGCACGTCATCGACCAGGATCTCGCCCATGCCGCAGCCCGGCGCGGTCAGCGTCATCTTGACCTCGACTTCGCGCTGGCCGTCGTCGCGGCGGTGCACCTGCGCTTCGTAGACCAGCCCCAGGTCGACCACGTTGATCGGGATCTCCGGATCGAAGCAGGTGCGCAGCTGCTTCCAGACCAGGGTTTCGACGTCGTCGTCGCTGGCGCCTTCCGGCAACTCGAGCGCGGCCATCGGCTCCTTGCCGATCGCGTCGGCATCGCGACCGGCGATGCGGAACAGGTTGCCTTCGACGAACACGGTGTAGCTGCCTCCCAGTGCCTGGGTGATGTAGCCGATGCTGCCGGCCGGCAGGCTGACGGCCTCGCCCTGCGGCACCAGCACGGCATCGCAGTCGCGTTCGAAGCGGACGGGTTCGCTGTTGCGGGAATACATGTCGGGAAAGATGTTCCGGAAGAAGCGGCGTGCATCCTGTAGATGCGGGCGCCGATGCCCGACGCAATACCGCGCATTCTAAACGTCGCGCGCCCGCTATCCTATGCGGCCACGCGGAGCACCGATGGATCATCCCACCCCGAACGCAAGGCCCGGACACGGGCTGGCCCTGCTGTTGCTGCTGATCGGCAGCGCCGGTTTCGCCGCGCTGTGGGTGTTGCTGGCCCTGTACAGCAACCGTCCGCTCGGCTGGATGGCGGTGCTGGCCGCGGTCGACGCGGCGCTGATGCTGCGCCTGGGCGGCATGCGCCGCGGCTGGGGCCGCGCCTTGCTGGCGACGGTCGCGACGATGGCGATCGTCGCCCTGGCCAACTGGGGCATCGCCGGCGGACAGATCGGTGCGCCGATGGGGCTGCTGCCTTGGGAATCGCTGCAGAAGCTGGGATTGTCCTACGCCTGGACGCTGGTGCAACTGGCCAATGGCGCGGTCGAGTGGGCCTGGATCGCGGCGTCGCTGCTGCTGGCGGCCTGGCTGGGGCGCTGATCGACGCCAGTCAGGCGTCCTGCGTTTCGGCGACGGCGGCGCGCGGCGTCCGTTGCGATCGTCGCGGGCCGACCGGGAACATCTCGTCGAGGCAGCGCGCGAACGCCGCGACGCCTTCCTCGATCTCCAGCGCGGACATCGCCGCGAATCCCATCAGCAGTCCGGCGCGATCGGGCGGGTCGATGTAGTACGACGGCGAGATCGGATGCAGCGCCAGCCCACGTGTCAGCGCATGCGCGACGAAGGCATCGCCCTCGGCTTTCCGCCGGCCCGTCAGCCAGACCACGATGTGCATGCCGGCGCGCGAATCGGCGATCTCAAGTCGACCGCGGCTGCAGTCGCGCAGGCCCTGCAGCAGCACCGACCGTCGCGCCTCGACCGCGCGCACCGAACGCCGCAGGTGCCGTTCGAAGCCGCCGTTGCCGATGAAATTCGCCAGCGCCGCCTGCTCGATCGCCGGCGCGCCGAAATCGTCCGCCCACTTGGCGCCGATGAAATCGTCGCGCAGCGGCGCCGGCATGATCAGGTAGCCCAGGCGCAGCGCCGGGAACAGCACTTTCGAGAACGTGCCGACATAGATGACGCGATCGTGCACGTCCAGCGACCGCAATGCCGGGATCGGCTTGCTGTCGTAACGGAACTCGCCGTCGTAGTCGTCCTCCAGCACCCAGCAGTCGCGGCGCTCGGCATAGTCCAGCAGCGCCAGCCGCCGCGACATCGACATCACCGCGCCGCTCGGGAACTGGTGCGACGGCGTGACGCAGACCAGCCGCGGCGGACAGGCCGGCAGTTCGTCGGTGACCAGCCCCTGCTCGTCGACCGGGATCGGCCACAACTGCGCGCCGTTGATCTGCATCACCTTGCGCGCCGCGAAATACTGCGGCTCCTCGATGGCGACATCCGTGCCCGGATCCACCAGCACGCGCGCGGTCAGCGACAGCGCCTGCTGCGTGCCGGCGACGATCAGCACGTCTTCCGGCCGGGTCTGCACGCCGCGGCGGCGCGCCAGGTAATCGCAGACGGCTTCGCGCAGGGCCGGCAATCCCTGCGTCCGCGTGTAGCCGGGACGGGTGTAGGCCGCGGCGTGGGAGAGTTCGCGCGCCCACGCCGTGCTCAACGCGGGATTGGTCAGCGGCTCGCCGTACTGGAACCCGTAGCGCACCACGTCGGCGTTCATGCCCGGGATCACGTGCGGGTTGTGGATCGCGCGCAGGCGCCGCGCATAGGCCGATTGCGGTTCGACCCAGGCCGGCCGCGCAGTGCCCTGCTGCGCGGTGCGCGCCGGCGGCGTCACGTAACTGCCCGATCCGACCCGGCCATCGAGGAAGCCTTCCGCACGCAGCTGCTCGTAAGCGGCCAGCACGGTGTTGCGCGAGACGCCCAGTTCGCGCGCCAGCAGGCGCGTCGGCGGCAGCCGCGCACCCACGTGCACGTTGCCGGTGAGCAGCGTGGCCTTGAGGGCTCGGGTGAGCTGGCTGTGCAGGGGGCCGCTGCCATCCAGTTCCAGGTACATGTGGCCGCTCCCGGGGAATTGGCACCATTCAAATGTACAGAATTGGACCTTTCTAGGGCCAATTGATCCGGCTTAGATGGAGCCAATCGGCTCTCCGGCCCCCGCCCGCCGCCCAGCCGAAGACGAAACCCGTCCGCAGCCCACCGAGGTCTTCCCGTGAACACCCTCCCCGCCCTGCGCAGCACTCCGGTCCCCGCCCTGGCCTGGGCGATCCTTGCCGCCTCGATCGCCACCACGCTCGACCTGGCGTTCGCCATCATTTATTGGCAATCGCTGCACGACGTCTCGCCGCTGCGGGTGATGCAGGCGATCGCGGCGTACTGGGGGTGGGGACGCAACGCCTATTCCGGCGGCGTCGACACCGCGGTACTGGGCGCCACGCTGTTCTTCGCCAGGATGTGCCTGCTCGCGGTGCTCTACCAGATCGTTGCGCGCCGCTACACGGTGCTGGTCGAACGCCCCTACCTGTGCGGCGCGTTGTTCGGCCTGGCGATCTATCTGTCGACCCAGTACCTGATGGTGCCGTTGATCGCCTCCATGCCGCCGAAGCCCGCTTTCGATCGCGACCTGGTGTGGGTGAGCAGCTGCATCACCGCGCACATGGGGTTGATCGGGATACCGCTGGCGCTGTTCGCGCGCCTGGCGATACACGCCGACGACTGAGCGGGGCTGTTGGTCGGGTTGGCTCTGCGCCGACTCTTGGTGGCCTTCGCTGTCGTCGAGGTGGGCCGGGGCCCATCCTACGCAGGCTTCGGCATCCCGCTGGAGGGCCGCGGCCCGCCTTTTCCGCCGGTCACGGCCCTCGAAGCGGCAACGCCGGCACTTGAAGTGCCGACGGAAGACGATCCGGTCCCGACCCGCAGCACGAAAAGCCGCAACGATGGCGAAAAAAGCGCCAACGCTGGCGCGGCATGTGCCGGCGGCGCCGCGGATTGTGCCGACGCAGGCGCTTTGCGCATTGAAGCCAAGCCATGAAAGTGCCTCGCGTGGCGCTTTTTTCGTCAGCGCCGGCACTTCCCGTGCCGGCGCAGGCGCAAATCGCGCCAATGCAAGCACTGAAAGCGGCTCGAACGGCGCTTTCCGGGCGAAGCCCGGCGCGCAAAGCGCCGGCGATGGCACAGGACGTGCCGATCATCCCGCGTAGGGCGCAATAACCGTAGGGCATTGCGCCGGATGGCACGCCGAATCCGAGGTACGCCGCGCATCAAGCCGCGCCCGATGCATTCCGCAGGACGGTGATCGCGCTGATGCCAGGCCCGGCGCCATGACGGCGGGTCAATTGGCCCCATCCCGCCACATCCAACTGGTTCTGGTTGCGCCGCAGCCGCACACGCATTTTTAACGCGTCACGCGGCTGGCCCATGCATGGCGCACTGCATCGCAGTCGAGTCGATCTGCGAAGGCAGTCGAACAATGCGCGAACGCCCGCCGGATTCCCTCCATGCAATGGGCTCGTGACGAGATTGCATGACCACGCCCATTCCGGGGAGAGCGCACATCATGTCCAGACATCGTCAACCATTGTTCCGCCGCAGCGTATTGGGCCTGGCACTCGGCCTGTGCTTTACCGGCGGCATCCAGGCACAGACCAACACCGCCGGCGCGGTCACCGGACGTGCCGCCGCCGGTGACACCATCACCGTCGCCAACCCGGCCACCGGCTTCTCCCGCTCCGTCACGGTCGGCGACGACGGCAGCTATCGCGTTTCGCAGTTGCCGATCGGCGACTACACCATCACCCGCAAGGGCGTCGACGGCATCACCAGCAGTCGCAATGCCAGCATCAGCGTCGGCTCCACCGCCAACATCAGTTTCACCGGCGCCGGCGACACGCAGACGCTGGACGCCGTGACCGTCATCGGTACCGGTGCGGTCAACCCGATCGACGTATCGTCGGTGGAATCCACCACCATCCTGACCGCGGAACAGATCAAGAAGATCCCGGTCGCGCAGAACACGACCGCGGTCGCGCTGCTGGCGCCGGGCACCGTGCGTGGCGATGCGCGCCTTGGCAACCTTGCCTCGTTCGGTGGTTCCTCGGTCGCGGAGAACCAGTACTACCTCAACGGCTTCAACATCACCAACTCGTTCCGCAGCCTCAACTTCGCACAGGTGCCGTTCGAGGCGATCGCCGAACAGCAGATCAAGACCGGCGGCTACGGCGCCGAGTTCGGCCGCTCGCTCGGCGGCGTGATCAACCAGATCAGCAAGCGCGGCACCAACGAATTCCAGGCAGGCGGCAACGTCTTCTACGCGCCGGACAGCCTGCGCGAAGCCCAGCGCAATACCTTCCTGTCGAATCCGCTGACTTCCGCCAGGGGCAGGCTGCGCGAGGACAACTCGGAAGACACGGAGTCGCTGTGGACCGTGAACGCCTGGGCCAGTGGCGCGCTGATCAAGGACCGGCTGTTCGCCTACGGCCTGCTGTCCTACGGCAAGCAGGAGAACGACACCTGGGGCCCGGTGAACGCGGGGACCAATACCGCCACCGACCAGAGGAATCCGAAGTGGCTGTTGAAGATGGACTGGAGCATCACCGACAACCACCTGCTCGAACTGACGGCGTTCTCAGACAAGCAGGAACAGGACGTCGACACCTACCTCAATGGCGCGGGCGAACTGGATCGGCTCGATTACGTCGGCCGGCAGATCAACGAACAGGGCGGCGACAACTACGTCCTGAAATACACCGGCTACCTGACCGACGGCTTCACCCTGTCGGCACTGGCAGGACGCGGCGAATTTTCGCGCTCCACCAAGCTGCAGGCGCCCGACGGCACCATCGTGTTCTACGACGGCAACATCGATGCCCCCGCGCAGCCGGGCTGCCCGGTCATCGTCGACGGCCGCAGGAACGACCGCATCGACGCGACCGGCCTGTACTCCAGCAACTGCAACATCAGCGGCAACACCCTGGACCGGATCGATTCCGGCGACACCCGCAAGCAGTACCGCCTGGACGCGGAGTGGCAGCTCGGCGACCACCTGCTGCGTTTCGGCTACGACCGCGATGACTACGAGTCCGTCGCGGGCGTGGCGCTGGAAGGTGGCTACATGTGGACGTACACGACGTCGAACGGTCCTGATCGGATACCGGAAACCGCCGACGACTTCGACATCGCGCAGAAGCAGTATTTCAGCCAAGGCGCCACGGTCAGCGTCAAGCAGCATGCGTACTACATCGAGGACACCTGGAACATCACCGACAATTTCATCGCCTACATCGGCGGGCGCTGGGACACCTTCGAGAACATCAACGGCCAGGGCGCCGCCTACGTCGAGATCAAGGACCAGTTCGGACCACGGCTCGGATTTTCCTGGGACGTGTACGGCGATTCGACCTTCAAGGTGTTCGGCAACGCCGGCCGCTACGCGCTGCCGCTGACGCCCACCGTCGCCGTGCGTGGCGCCAGCGCTTCGCTGTTCAGCGTCGAGACCTTCACTTTCAGCGGCGTGGATCCGGACACGGGCGAACCGATCGCGCCGGTCAGCCGCGGTGATTTCAGTTACCTCAACGGCGAGAACGGCCAAGCCAAGAACCCGGAGACCATCGCCTCGAAGAACCTCGACCCGATGTACCAGGACGAATACATCCTCGGCTTCCAGAAGCAGCTCACCGATCACATGTCGCTGGGCGTGCGCGGCATCTACCGCAACCTGAAGGCGGCGATCGACGACCAGTGCGACTACACCACGGTGATGGCCGCCAATGGCTTCAGCCAGAACGCGGACGGCAGCTGGAGCAATGCCGCCGGCCAGGTCGCGGCCTATCCCGCCCCGGGCTTCCCGAACTGCCGCATCTTCAACCCGGGATCGGATGCGGTGTGGGTGACCGATCTGCTCGGCGATGGACAGCTGACCACCAACACGATCCCCGGCAGCGTGCTGGCGCCGCAAGCCAAACGCACGTACGCCGCGCTCGAGTTCTTCGTCGACGGCAGCTGGGACAGGCTGTTCCTGCAGGGTTCGTACACCTACGCGCGCAGCCGCGGCAACACCGAAGGCGGCGTGAAGTCGGACAACGGCCAGACCGACACCAACACCACGCTGGACTTCGACTACATCGAACTGACCACCGACACCTTCGGTTACCTGCCCAACGACCGCCGCCACAGCCTCAAGCTGTTCGGCAACTACCAGGCCACCGGGCAGTGGGCGATCGGTGCGAACCTGCTGGTGCAGTCCGGGCGCCCGTACAACTGCCTCGGCGTCTTCGACCAGGATCCCGGACCGGA
This sequence comes from Luteimonas cucumeris, assembly GCF_007830035.1. Classification (GTDB taxonomy): domain Bacteria; phylum Pseudomonadota; class Gammaproteobacteria; order Xanthomonadales; family Xanthomonadaceae; genus Luteimonas_C; species Luteimonas_C cucumeris. The sequence continues at coordinate 10,069 of NZ_VLKN01000004.1, forward strand.
TTACAGCCCGCACCGCTACGGTTCAGCGTTCATGCGTTGCGGCACCACGCCTGCCGGCGGCGTCGACGATGCAACGGTCGCGGCGCGGCCACGCGGCACTTCCGGTCGCCTGCCGTGGACCACGAATCTGGACTTGAACGTGGTCTACACGCCGACCTGGGCCGACGGGCTGACGCTGAAGATGGACATCTTCAACGTGCTCAATTCGCGCAAGGTCACCTCCGTCGCGGAAGGTGCGGAAGTACGTGCGACGGGCGCGCCTTCGCAGACCTACCTGATGCCGCTTTCGTTCCAGGCACCGCGCTTCGTGCAGTTCATGGTGCAGTACGACTTCTGATCGTCAGTCAGAGAAGAGCATCACGCATGATGCCATTGTGGTAACCCCCGGACTCCCGCAGCCACCCCCGGCTGCGGGAATTTTTTGGCCGGAAGACGATCGAACGAAGACAATCGAAACAACGCACGACATTCCGAGGAGAGCGTGATGCCGGCCAATACCCTGCCCCGTACCGGATTGCCAGGCCCGACGTCATGGCTGCTGCTCGGCGGCACCACGCTGGGCAGCCTGGACATCCTGTTCGCGTTCGCGTTCTGGGCCCCGCAGGGCGTCACCCTGACCCGGATCCTGCAGTCGATCGCCGCCGGGCTGTTGGGCAGGCCGAGCTACGAGGGCGGTATCGCCACGGCGTGGCTCGGCGCCGGGCTGCACTACTTCATCGCGACGATGATGGTGCTCGCCTGTTACCTGGTCGCACGCAGGTTTCCGGGCCTGCTGCGCCGGCCGCTGGTGTTCGGCCCGCTGTACGGCCTGCTGCTCTATGGCGTCATGAACTTCATCGTGCTGCCGCTGTCGGCCGCCGGCACGCCCGACTTCGCCAATGCCGCATGGGTGACCAGCAGCATCGCCATGCATGCGGTCTTCGGCTGGATCTGCTTCGTCTTCGCGCGTCGCGCGCTGGCGGCTTCGCGCCCGTGATGCGCGTTCGGCGACAAGCAGTCGCCATGCATCAGTGAGGTAGGCATCATTCGGTTCGATCGCCGCGATCGGTCTGTCGTCTCTGCACGCGCCGCGATTTGGCTCCGATGAAACCGCGCTGATTGGTGCTGTCATCGCGTCCGGCGGGCGCCTATGTTTGCAGCGCGCCACGACCGTACACCGACGTCGATACGCGCTTCGCTAACCATGACTCCACTCGTGCCAGACCCGGCACGGCGTTGCGGTGTGCGCGACCTGCGCGCCGTTCCCATCGAACACAGGAGAACATCATGAAAACCGTCAAGCTCAGTCTGGTTGCCCTGCTCGCTTTCGCCGCACCGATCGCTCAGGCCAACGACGATCTTCATTGCAAACGGATCCGTGCGGACCTGGTCGAAGTGCTTTCCACCGAAGGCTGCAAGCCCGAACACACATCCTGCTACCTGGGCGAAGTCGACGGCAACCACGGCCTCGACGGTGTCACCTACTTCAAGGGCGATCCGGTGGTCGGCAAGGCGCCTCCCGGCGCACCGGACGCCACGCCCTATTCGGGCGCGTTCGAATACCACACCGGCGAGGGCAGCCTGTTCCTGCGCGAAGCCGGCATCGTTCCACCAGGCTTCGTGACCGCGATCCAGCGCATCGCGGAAGGCACCGGCGAATTCGCTGGCGCCACCGGCTATTTCTTCGTCAGCGGTACCCGCGCCAGCGGCGTCATCACCACCGAGGTGACCGGGCAACTCTGTCTGCCCGGCCACGGGCACGACGACGATTGAAGTTGCGCGACCACGCAGTTCCCGATGGCGGGCTCAATGCCCGCCGTCGAGCGCCTTCAGTTCGCTCACCAGCGCCGCTGCCATCTCGGCGCCATCGCCGTACAGCATGCGCGTGTTGTCGGCATAGAACAGCGCGTTCTCGATGCCGGCGAAACCGGTGCCCTTGCCGCGCTTGATGACGATGGTGTTCTTCGAGTCGACGACATCCAGGATCGGCATGCCATAGATCGGCGAAGCCGGATCGGTCTTGGCGACGGGATTGACCACGTCATTGGCGCCGATCACCAGCGACACGTCGGTGTTGGCGAACTCGGGGTTGATGTCGTCCATGTCGGCGATCAGGTCGTACGGCACGCCGGCCTCGGCCAGCAGCACGTTCATGTGCCCGGGCATGCGGCCGGCCACCGGATGGATCGCGAACTTCACCTTGACGCCGCGCTCGATCAGCTTCTGCGTCAGTTCCCAGATCTTGTGCTGTGCCTGCGCCACGGCCATGCCATAACCGGGCACGATCACCACGCGTTCCGCATAGGCCATCATCGCGGCGACGTCGCCGGCTTCGATCGGTTTCTGCGAACCGATGATTTCCTGCAGTTCGCCGCCGCCGCCGAAGTTGGAGAACAGCACGCTCCGGATCGAGCGGTTCATCGCCTTGGCCATCAACCGGGTCAGCAACATGCCGGCCGCGCCGACCATCATGCCGGCGATGATCAACGCCTCGTTGCCCAGCACGTAGCCTTCGAACGCGACCGCCAGGCCGGTGAGCGCGTTGTACAGCGAGATCACCACCGGCATGTCGGCGCCGCCGATCGGCAGCGTCATCAGCACGCCGAGCGCCAGCGACACGATGAAGAACGCGACGATCAGCGGCACGCCGAGCGAGTGCACCACCAAGCCGCCGAGCACCAGCGCCGCGATCGCGACGCCGGCATTGAAGAACTGCTGGCCGGGGAAGGTGTAGCGCTTGTCCATGCGCCCGTCGAGCTTGGCCCAGGCGATGATCGAACCGGTCAGCGACACCGAACCGATCAGTGCGCCGACCACCGCCAGCACCGACACCGTCAACGACGGTGCCTGTCCCGCGGCCGAGAACCGCAGCAGCTCGACCGCGCCGATCGCCGCGGCGGAACCACCACCCATGCCGTTGTATAGCGCAACCATCTGCGGCATGTCGGTGATGGCGACCTTCTTGCCCGAGATCCATGCCGCCGCGGTGCCCAGCACCAGCGCAATCGCGATCAGCGGCAGGTTGTGCAGCCCGGGCAGGAAGAAGGTCGCGATCGTCGCGATCAGCATGCCGACGCCGGCCCACTGGATGCCGCTGCGCGCGGTCTTCGGCGAGGCCATGCGCTGCAGGCCGAGCAGGAACAGGGTGGCGGCGACCAGATAGCTCGATTTCACCAGCAGCGGCAACCAGGCCATTACTTGCCTCCCTGCTGGTTGCTGCCGGATTTCGCGGACGGCTTGAACATCTCCAGCATCCGCTCGGTGACCACGTAGCCGCCGGCGGCGTTGCCCGCACCGAGCAGCACGGCGATGAATCCGATCACCTTCTCCAGCGTGGTGTCGGCATGCCCCAGCACCACCATCGCGCCGATCAGCACGATGCCGTGGATGAAGTTGCTGCCGGACATCAGCGGCGTATGCAGGATCACCGGCACGCGCGAGATGATCACGTGGCCGGCGATGGCCGCCAGCATGAAGATGTACAGCGCCACGAAACCGTCGCCCATTACCCATCTCCCCAGATCCGATGCTGTCCGCATCATAACCGGCCCCTCCCCCTCCTTCGCCAGCCGCGTCAACCGATCCGCGCCGGCTGCGTTTCCATCGGCAGCTGGAGCGCTCCCCATGACCTACGACACCGACGGCCGGCATCGGGACTATCCTGAACCCGTGAATGATCCTGCCGCCGAGCCATCGCACATCGCCGCCGTACCCACGCTGGAGAGCTTCCTGGCCGGGATCGGCACGCGCGCGTTCCGCTTCGCCGAGCTGGCGCTGCGCCATCGCGACGATGCGCTGGACGCGGTGCAGGAGGCGATGATGAAGATGCTGGCCTATGGCGACCGGCCGGCCGCGGAATGGACGCCGCTGTTCTGGAGCATCCTGCGCAGCCGCATCGTCGACCTGCAGCGCCGGCGCGTGTTCCGGCTGCGCTGGCTGTCGCCGCAGCACGAACGCGACGAGGACAACGCCATCGACTGGGCCGACGAGGCACCCGATCCGCAACGCGCCCACGATGGCCGCGAAGCCTACGGCAAGCTGGCCGAGGCGCTGCGCGGCCTGCCGAGGAGGCAGCGCGAGGCGTTCACGCTGCGCGTGCTGGAGGAACTGGACGTGGCAGCCACGGCCCAGGCCATGGGCTGCACCGAAGGCTCGGTGAAGACGCATCTATCGCGCGCACGCACCGCGCTGCAGAAACAACTGGAAGACTGGCGATGAACGACCACAGACAATCCGACGATGCTTTCGACCAGGCACTGCGCGGGCAGTACCGGCAGGCCACGCGGCAGCTGTCGCCGAACACGCTGGCGCGCCTGCGCCAAGTCCGACACGCCGCCACGCTCGGCGTGCCGCAGCGCCGCGGCTTTGCATGGCCGCTGCTCGGAGGCGCCGGCGCGCTGGCCGCGGCGGTGTTCGCGATCGCGTTCGGCCTGAACCTGCGCAACGACACACTGCCGGCCACGGATGCCACCCCGACCGCGGTGGCGATCGGCGATGCCATTACCGAACCGGCATCGGCACTGGACCAGGATCCCGATTTCTATGCATGGCTGGGCTCGGCCGACGCCGAACTGGTCGCGATGGAGTGATGCACATGAAGCCTTTGCTGTTGACCGCCGCGTTGCTGCTGGGTGGCCTCGCCGGTACCGCCCACGCGCAGGACGCCACGCCTGCGGCGCCGTTGCCGAGCTGGGAACAGCTGACGCCGGCGCAACGCGACGTACTGATCGCACCGATGCGGGAGCGCTGGAACCGCGCGCCGGAAGATCGCGCGCGCATCTACGAACGCGCCCGGCGCTGGCAGCAGATGACGCCCGAACAACGCCGCGACGCCCGCCACGGCATGCATCGCTGGGAACGCATGGATCCGGCCAAACGCGAGCAGGCGCATGCCCTGTACGAACGCATGCGCACGATGTCGCCCGAGCAACGCAAGGCCCTGCGCGCGCAGTGGCACGAGATGTCGCCGGAACAGCGCAAGCAGTGGATCGAGCAGAACCCGCCGAAGAAGCCCTGAGCCAGTGGCGCGCATGGTGCGCGCCATGCTCGTCATTCAGTCGTTGGCCACCGGAGTGAACAGCAGGTCGTGGTAGTCGTAGCTGAAGTCGGCCAGCGGTGACACCGCCTTCATCGTGATCCGGTCGACCTTGCCCTGTGCATCGAGCGCGAAGCTGACGTAGGCCGGCTCGATGGTGCGATCGTCCCAGCGCACCTGGAAGGTGTCGTATTGCCAGTGTTCGAGCGTGCCGACCATGTCCGGCGTCTGCCTGAAATCGATGCGCAGGCGGCCGCCTTCGTCGCGAAGTTCGATCGGCCCGTACCAGGGATCCGCGTAGTTGCCGGCGTAGTCCTTCAAAGGCAAGGACGCACGCGAGGGCTTCTTCTCAGCCTTGCTCTTGCCCAGCACCGCCAGCGCCTTGTCGATGCTGGCCTGCCTGTAGGTTGCGAAATCCGCCGGCCAGTCGCGCTTCGGTGCATCGAGGTAGTGATCGAGCAGTTCGTACATCAGTCCGCGCAACGCCACGCCATCCTCGGAGTTGATCTGGAGCGAGAAACCGACCTGCCGATCGGGGATCAGCACGACCATGGTCTGCACGCCGAAGACCGCGCCACCATGTTCGAGGATCTTGACGCCGCGATAGTCACGTACGCTCCAACCCAGCGCATAGGCGGAAAACTGCGGCGTGGCATCGGCAATGGGTTCCGGATATGGCCTGATCGGCGTCAGCACCTGCGGCGTCCACATCTGGCGCGAGGCCTCCTCGCTGAAGAGCCGGCGGTCGCCTTCGCCGGGGAGCGCGCCATGCGCGAGCTGGATCGACAGCCAGCGTGCCATGTCGTTCGCGCTCGATGACACGCCACCGGCCGGTGCAGCATTGGCGCCCAGCGCCTGCCGCTCATCCAGCACTTCCTGCCTGCCCACGCCGCGAAAGCCGCCATCCATGCGCGCATGCGGCTGCGCGCGGTTCGCCGTGGCGAAGCGCGCGGCATCGCTGGTCGTGGACACGCGCATGCCCGCGGGCCTGAGCACGCGGTCGCGGACGAAATCCTCCCAGGTCTTGCCGCTGACGGCCTCGATCAATTGCCCGGCCACCACGTACAACACGTTGTCGTAGGCGTAGCCACTGCGGAAGCTGGTCGCAGGCTTGATGTAGCGCAGGCGACGCACGGTTTCGGCGCGGCTGAGCGATGAGCGCGGCACGAACAGCAGGTCACCCGCGCCCAGGCCCAGGCCGCTGCGATGCACCAGCAGGTCGCGGATCGTCATCTCGCGCGTCACCCACGGGTCGTACATCTGGAAACCCGGCAGGTGGTCGATGACCTTGTCGTCCCAGCCAATCCTGCCCTCGTCGACAAGCACCGCCAGCGCCGCGGTGGTGACCGCCTTGCCGGTCGAACCGGTGGGGAAAATGGTGTCGGCATCGACCGGTTCCGGCGAGCCCAGGCGCCGCACGCCGTAGCCTTTGGCATGCACGACCTTGCCGCCCTCGACGATCGCCACCGCCATTCCGGGCACGCCGTTGTCGCGCATCACCTGTTCGACGCGTGCGTCGAGGCCGGGTGGTACCGCCGCCGACGCCACGAAGGCGATCGACAAACATGCAATGCTGGCAACTGCACGCAGTAGCTTCGACGGGAATGGCATCGGCTTCTCCGGAATGTGTTGACTTGAAAGGTAGAGCTTTTGATACGGATCAGAGGGGATAAAAACGGATACCGCTTCAGTGTTCAACACAAGGCTCTTGTCCGCTTCTTTCAGATCTGATCCGCGTCAAAAAATGCTCTAGCCACCTGCGGCAACAGCAGGATGAGCATTGCGCCACAACCACCACACGCCCACGGTCAGCAGCGGCAGCACATAGATCGCAAGGAACACCCAGGTCAGCGTGCCGTAGCCTTGCGCGATCAGGTCGACCAGGCCGACGGCGGTCGCGGCGTACACCGAGACCAGCATCACGCCCACGGCGAGCGCCGGACGCAGTGACTGCGGCATCGGCCGTTGCCGTTCCGCGTAGGCTTTCGCCACGCGTTCGTTGATCGCATGCAGCAGTGCCACGCCGGTGTCCACCAGGGTCAGCAGTACCGCGATCTGGAACGCCCACTCGAACCACGGCGCCTGCAGCTTGGCCAGCAGGAAGGCCGAGGGCAGCGCGACGTCGCCGATCTCGTGGTAGTAGCCCATCATCGCGATGTAGAACAACACGCCCGGCAGCATGCCCAGTGGCCCGGCCAGCGCGCCGGCGACCAGCGCTTCGCGACGACGGCTCAGGTGACGGATGCAGAACAGCACCGCCGGTATGGTGGCGACGTTGTAGCCGGCGTAGGTGACGCCGGCCATGAACCAGTCGTCGTCGACCGGCACCGCGGCGAAGTTCGCTTCGATGCGGTCGCCGAACGCGACCACGCTCCACACCACGAACACCAGGTAGACCAGATAGAGATAGCCCACGGACAGCGCCAGGAACTTCTCGATGACCGCACCGCTGTAGAACAGCATCAGGCCGGTGGCGGCGATCATCGCCAATGAACCGGCCAGCTTCGGCAAGCCGAACAGGCTGTGCACGATCTCACCGGCCGCCGCGCCCATCACTGCCATGATCACGATGATCAGCAGGAAATAGGCGATCTCGAACAGGAACCAGCCGCGACCCAGCAACAGCTTGAAGAACGAACGGTAGTCGTAGGCCCGTGCGACCCGCGCCAGTTCGAAACTGGCCATCAGCACCGCGCTCCACACCAGCATGCTCACCGCCATGCCCAGCAGTCCGCCCCAGGGCCCGGCCGGCAGGAAGAACTCCACCAGTTCGCGCCCGGTCGCGTAGCCGCCGGCGATCACCGCCGCCTGGAACACGAAGCCCGGCAGCAGATAGCGCTGGAACCAGCTCGACGACGTCGTCATGGCTTTCCTGCGGACAGCTGCAAACGCGATTTCATGCCAGGCAATCCTCCACCAGTCGTTCGAAGGCCGCGCCGCCGCGCATTGGATCGGCGACGGCAAGGCCCAGCCGGTCGCGCTCGTGGGACAGCAACCGCAACGCTTCCGCTTCGGCGAGATGCGAGGTATTGAGGGTGACGCCCGCGCAGCGGATCGCAGGTTGCGTGCGTCGCCCCAGTTGCAGCGCCAGTTCGATGGTTGCCTCGACGCTTGGCAGGGGATGCTGCGGATAACCGAGCATGTGTGTGCGTCCGGGCTGGTGGCAGATCACCACGACATCGGGCTGGCTGCCGTGCAGCAGCGCCAGCGAGACTCCGGCGTAGGCCGGATGGAACAGCGAGCCCTGCCCTTCGATCACGTCCCAATGATCGTCGGCAGCGTCGGGGGACAGCATTTCCGCAGCTCCGGCTGCGAAGTCCGAGACCACCGCATCGATCGGCATGCCCTGGCCTGCGATCAGGATGCCGGTCTGGCCGGTGGCGCGGAAGTCGGCATCGATCCCGCGTGCGACGAAGGCACGTGCCAACGCCAGCGCGGTGTATTTCTTGCCGAGCGCGCAATCGGTGCCCAGCGTCAGCAGGCGTCGTCCGCGGCGGGGACGTCCGGAAGCCACCGGAATGTCCGACGGTGGCTGACGGACATCGATCAGCCGTCGTCCCAGTCGTGCGGCGGTCTCACGCAGCGGAACGATGTCAGCCAGTCGCGCATGCATGCCGCCGATCAGGTCCAGACCCGCTTCCAGGGCTTGCTGCAGCGGCTCGAACCAGGCCGTTGGAATGTATCCGCCCGGATTGGCGACGCCGATGACCAGTGACCGCGCGCCCGCGGCATACGCCTGCAGCGGCGTCATGAACGCCAGCCCGGTGCTGACCGTGGCGCCGGCGCAGGCGAATTCGCCCACGCAGCGCTCGCGCGCCCAGTCGCGCAGGCCGAACGCCGTTTTTGCATACCCGGCCTCGGTGGTGTCGCCGAGGAACAGCAGATAGGGCTGGGGTAGCGTTTCGGTGGCGGCGGGGATCGAAAGAAGCGGCTGGGACATGCGCAGGGATGTTCCGGAAGTGGCACGGTAGCCAGGATCGCTGGCGGCTGTCGGCCGCCAGCTCGTTTTTGCGTAGTTGCAACGCGTGCCCCAGAGAAGCATGTCCTAGAACCGGTAGTCGACTTCCAGCCCGATGGTGCGTGGCCGGATCGGCGCCCCGACCTGGAAAGGCACTTCATTGGTCAGCGCATTGGTCTTGTCGGCAATCGTCTGGTAGGCGCGCTCGTCCGTGGCGTTCTTCATGTAGGCGCGGATCGACCATTGGTCGTTCGAGATGCCGGCATACAGGTCCAGCGATATGTAGCTGCCCAGCATGATCGGCGGCGTGATCGTGTCAGACACCACGACCGGGGGCGTGGTGGTGGTCGTGATGACCTGGCGTTCGCTGGTCGCGGTCGGACGACCATCCACCCAGCGCAGGCCAGCGCCTACGTTGCCCGACCAGTTGCCGCTCATCGGAATGTAATAGTCCGCGGTCGCCGACCAGGAGGTCTTGGGGATATAGGGCAGGACGTCGCCCTCCAGGCCATTGTTGAGCTGGACCGTGACTGGCCCCGAAGGGATGAACAGCGGCGGCAAATCCTCGCTCAACGTCGCATCGGTGTAGTTGCCGTTGAAGCCCAGTTGCAGGTTGGACGTGGCATTGAACAGCAGGGAAAACTCCAGGCCCTGGCTCCTGGCCTTGCCGCCGTTGGCGAGCCCGGAATTGCCGTTGAAGAACGTGATGATCTGGATGTCCTGCCAGTCGATGCGGTAGGCCGCCACGTCGAGTTGCAGCCGGTTGCCGGCGAACAGCGCCTTCATGCCCAGCTCGTAGCTGGTCAGGGTGGACGAATCCACCGACGGCGGGATGCCGGGAAGTACCACGTTCGGGCCACCTGGCTGGTAACCGGTCGCGATCTTGCCGTACAGCAGCGTGTCTTCGGTCAGCTGGAACTGCGGGCTCAGGCTCCAGTTGAAAACGTTCTCGCTGGAAGTGTTCGATGTCGTCTCGATCGGCAGCAGGAGACCCTCGGTCACGTTCTGACTGAAGTTCTGGTCGTTCTCCGCATAACGCACGCCGGCGCCCAGCTTGAACTTGTCGGTGAAGTGGTAGGAGACATTGGCGAACACCGCGGTCTCCTTGTAGTCGGTCGGCAGCGTCAGATAGGCCAGCGTGCCCGCAATGGCATCAAAAGGCGCGGGCAAGGCGCTGCCATCCAGTTGGCGCAGCGCGATGAACTGGCTGTTGTCGCCCTCTTCCTTGGTATAGAACGCGCCGACCAGCCATTCGAAGGGCGACCCGGACTTCGAGGTCAGCCGGAATTCCTGGGTGGTCTTCTTCAGCGACAGCATGTTGTCGAAAAACGAACTGCCCGGATCGGGCAGGCCCAGCCCCAGGTTGGTGAACTGGCCGTATTCGACGGTCGTGTCCTGGCGGATGAACGCGCTGGTATCCGAGTAGCCCGTCGCCGAGGTGAAGTCGGCCCAGCCCAGGTCCCAGTCCACGGTCGCCGCGTAGTAGTCGATGTCCCTGCTGTACAGCTCGTCGTTCCAGATGCGGTTGCTCAGGTCGCGATCGAGCTCCCTGCCGGTGACCGGGTCGAGTGCGACGTAGGCGTTGTTGTCGGTGTCGGCGGTCTGCCGCATCGCGGACAGCTTCAGGCTGACATCGTCGCCCTGCCATAGCAGCGCGGCGCGCGCGCTGGTCTGGACGCCATCGTTGATGTCCTCTTCGCCATTGACGGCGTTGTCGATGTAGCCCGGAATCTCGTTGCGCGTGTAGCTCAGGCGCAGGCCGAGTCGATCCTTCGTGATCGGCAGGTTGGCTCCGAAGCGGACCGTGTTGCCGGTCTCGCCGTCGGCAACGCTCGACAGGCCGGCACCGATACGGAATTCGGTCTCGTCCAGGTCGGGTTCGCGCGTGACGTACTTGAGCAGGCCACCCATCGAACCTGCGCCATATAGCGTGCCTTGCGGGCCGCGCAGGACTTCGACGCGCTGGATGTCATAGGGCAGCAGGTCCAGCGTCAGTTGCGTCGCGCGCTGGTAGAGGCCGCTGGAACCCACCGGCGTCTCGTCGATGTAGGTGCCGATGGTGGAGCCCGACGACAGCGGGGCGATGCCGCGCATCGACACCGCGGTCTTCCCGGGGGAGCCTAACGACACCACCTGGAAGCCGGGGATGTAGTCGGCGTAGTCGCTGAGTTGGGTCGCATTGATTTTTTCGAGTTGTTCGCCAGCGACCACGCTGATCGAGGAGGCGACCCTGTTGATGTTCTCCTCGCGCTTGTCCGCGGTGACCACCACGCCGCCCAGGGTGGTAACCCGGTTGGCCGGCTTGTCCGCTGCCTCGCTGTCTGCCTGCGCCTGTTGCGCCAGGGCGACCGGGGGTGCTGCGAACCAGAGAATGCCCGCAATGGCGGCGACCAGCGGCATGGGGCGGAGCCGTTGCACTGAAGTGAGCGTACGCATGCCATTTCTCCCGGTGAATTGCATGTGTGTGATCGACCGTCTGGAACGCGGCACGAATGCCTGATCGTCAATATATTCCCCTATCAGGAGATAATGATCCTGATTGGAGAAATGTCAATTTGCGCAGCAGCAATCCGCCCGTAGCGGCCTCAGCGCGCCGGCGCAGGCTTGGCGGTATTCCCGCGCCAGCCCGGACCGCGCACCACGCGTCCCGGCTTGGCGCCGGTGTGCTCGCCGCCGCGGAGCACCTGGACGCCGTTGACGAATACCTCGTCGACGCCCGTGGCATAGCGCCGCGGTGCCTCGAAAGTGGCGTGGTCGGCGATCGTGGCCGGATCGAACACGACGATGTCGGCATGGCAGCCGACCTCAAGACAACCCCGATCCTTCAGCTTCCAGTTGCTCGCCGGCAGTCCGGTGAGGCGGTGGATCGCTTCTTCAAGCGGCATCAGCTTGCGGTCACGCACGTAGTGCCCCAGGAAACGCGCGAAGTTGCCGTAGGCGCGCGGATGCGTACTGGATTCCAGGAACACGCCCTCGGCCGCGGACGATTCCGCGTCGGAACCGAGGCTGGTCCAGGGCTGTTTCAGGCCAAGCTCGACATTGGTCTCGCTCATCAGGAAGTACGCAGTGCCGACCGACGAGTCGTCCTCGATGATCAGGTCGAGCATCGTGTCTTCCGGCGAGGTACCACGCTGCCTGGCGACTTCGGCCAGACTTTTGCCGGTCAGCGGCTTGAGCTTGTCGCTCTTGAACCCGATCAGCAGCACGCGCTCGTTGGAGCCGGTGAGCAGGCGAATGTTCTCCCAGGCATTGTCGAGCGACTTCATCTCCGCGATCACGCGGCGTCGCGTTTCCGGTTCCTTCAGCCGCGCGACCATTGCCTCGTGGCCGCCGGCCTGCACCCAGGGCGGCAAGCCCGCCGTCAGTCCGGTGGCACCGGCGGTGTACGCATACATGTCGGCACTGACCTGCAGGCCTTCGGCGCGCGCCGCATTGATCCGCTCGATCGCCTGCGCCATCTTCGGCCAGTTGCGTTCGCCGGCGGCCTTGAGGTGGTAGGCCTCCGCGCGCTGGCCGGTGGCGCGGGCGATGGCGATGGTTTCATCGAGCGCCTCGAGAAAGCGGTCGGCTTCGCTGCGCATGTGCGCGATGTAGCCACCGCCAGATTCGGCTGCCGCCTGTGCCAGTGCCACCAGTTCCGGCGGCTCGGCGAAGAATGCCGGTGGATAGATCAGCGACGCGCCGACGCCAAGCGCACCTTCGCGCATGGCTTCACGCACCAGCTCCTGCATGCGCGCCAGCTGCTGCGGATCGGGATCGACGTCTCCTTCGCCCAGTTCGTGGATGCGCACGCTGGTGGCACCGACGAATGAAGCGACGTTGGGCGTGATGCCACGGCGTTCCAGATGCTCGAGATATCCGCCAAGCGTGCTCCATTCGATCGGATACTTGAGATCGCCCTGCTGTTTCAGCGAATCCGCCTTCATTTTCGAGTTCAGCGGCCCCATCGACCAGCCTTCGCCGAAGATCTCCAGGGTCACGCCCTGCTTCGTGTCGCTGATGCCGCGGCCGTCGACGATCAGCGATTCGGTCGCCCAGCTGAGCACGTTGATGAAACCCGGTGCCACCGCACGACCTGCCGCATCCACGGTCTGCACGGCAGTGGCGTCGCTGCCCGGCAGCAGCAGCGCGACGATGCGGTCGCCACGCACGGCCACATCGACCTGGCGCGGCGCGGCGCCACTGCCGTCATGCACCATGCCATTGCGGATCAGCAGATCGTAGCGCTCGTCGGCGGCGTGCGACGACATGGTCACGCAGACCATCAACGCGAACGTGGCCAGGACAGTGGCGGGTCGTTGCATCATCGTTCTCCCTGAGTGATGTCGGAGGCCGCTGCCGCGGCAGTGAGCGGACGTTCCAGCAGCCGCAGTCCGACCGCCGCCAGCACGGCCAGGACTGCGAGCAGGCTGAAGAACGCGGGTGGATCGATGCGGCTCCACAGGGTGCCCACGATGCCCGCCAGCAGGCTGCCGCTGAACACCGCCAGGAACCACGACGCGACCGTGGTCGCGCCGAGTCGCGGTGGCGCGAGCCGCGCGAACAAGCCAAGGCCGGTAGGCAGGATGTAGAGCTCGCCGAATGTCAGCACGACGAAGAACGCGACCAGCCACAGCCAGCTCGCTCCGCCACTTCCGGACAACGCGGCGACGCCGGCGAGCAGCAGGTACGCGGCCGCCACGATCAGCGCGCCCATGGCCATCTTCCGCGCCGGTGGCAGGTCGCGTCCCGTGTCTGCGCGTCGACGCCAATGGGCGAGCAGCAGCGGCGTCATCGCGATCACCAGCAAGGGATTCAGCGACAGGAACCAGGTCATCGGGATCGAGAACGTACCTACAACGCGATCGACGCCGACATCGGTCCACAACGGCAGCGTGTTGCCGATCTGTTCGTAGGCGCCACGGAATATGGTGACGGCGATGCCGACGCCCAGGAGCAACAGCCAGACCCGCGATGTCCGGTGCCCGGATGTTTCGCCGATGCTGGCCGCGGGATTCTTTTTCGCCGGTTCCGCCGGCAGGTAGCGCTGGCCCACGAGGTAGATCAGCAGGCCGATGAACATGCCGACGCCGGCAGCGCCGAAACCGTAATGCCAGCCATAGAGCTCGCCCAACGTCCCGCACACCAGAGGCGCCAGGAAACCGCCGACGTTGATGCCGACGTAGTAGACGTTGTAGGCACGTCCGCGCCTCGCATCGCCGGGACGATAGAGGTCGTTGATCTGGCTGGGCAGGCTGGGCAGGAACAGGCCGTTGCCCAGTGCGATCGTGGCCAGCGCCACGAAGAACAAGGGCTCGAACGCCATCATGAAATGGCCGACGGCCATCACGCTGGCGCCGATCACCACCGCGCGGCGCTTGCCCAGCCAGCGATCGGCGATCACGCCGCCCAGGATCGGCGTGAAATACGCCATCGCCGTGTAGGTGCCGTAGATGAGCGACGACTTCTCCTGCGCGAACAGCAACTGCTTGGTCATGTAATAGACCAGCAGCGTGCGCATTCCGTAGTAGGAGAAGATCTCCCACATCTGGGTCAGGAACAGGATGGTCAGTCCGCGCGGTTGGCCGAACCACGCCTTCTCGTGCAGCGCATCCGGACCCGCTGCGGTCACGTCGCTCATGCCGCGGCGGACGTCCGGCTACCCCATACCGCGTCATCGCACGACACCATCCCGTCCGCGTACACCACGCCGGGCACGTGATCGCTGGCAAGGAACAATGGCCCGTCCAGGTCGACCACGTCGCATTGCTGGCCGAGCACGAATGCAGGTGCCATCGCCCAGCTGGTGCCGAGCATGTTGCCCACCATCACCTTCAGGCCCAGCGCGCGCGCGCGTTCCGCGATCAGCAGGCCCTCGGTCAGGCCGCCGCATTTGTCCAGCTTGATGTTGACCACGTCGAAGCGCCCGACCAGTGCCTCGACCTCGTCGAGCCCCTGCACGCTTTCGTCTGCGGCAATCGGGATGACATGGTCGATCCCGTCGAGCTCGGCCTCGCGACCGCGCGCGCAGGGTTGCTCGAGCAGCGCCACTCGGGCATCGACCAGTGCCGGAAGCAGTCGCTGCAGCGTATCGATGACGTAACCCTGATTGGCATCCACGCCCAGCCACACGTCCGGTCGCTCCGCGCGAACCGCCCTGACACGGGCGATATCGAGGTCCACCTCACCGGTCAGCTTGAGCTTGATCGCGCGTGCCTGTGCATAGTTCCGCGCCCCCGCCGCCATGACTTCCGGCGTGTCGGCGCCCACCGTGAACGTGGTCAGCAGTGGCTTGGGAGAATTGATACCGGCAAGTTGCCATACCGTGCTGCCGGCACGCCGCGACTCCAGCTCCCACAAGGCGCAATCGAGCGCATTGCGGGCCCCACCCGGCGGTAGCAGCGTACGCAGGGCCTGGCGATCGATGCCGGCTTCGATGGCATCGCGATGCGATTCCAGCGTGGCGAGCATGGCCGCGGGCGTGTCCTGCAGGTAATACACGCCTGACGCCTCGCCGCGTCCAACGTGCGCACCATCGCGCAGGGTGACCAGCGTCGCCAGCGGATCCTGGAACATGTAACCGGTGATGCGGAAAGGCGCCTTCATCCGCAGTGGTTCGTTGCGGACATCCAGCTCGATACGGGAATGCGCAGGGCCCACGCGTCGCTCCAGCTGCGTTGAGTGACGCAGCGACCCACGGTGCGGGCCGCTGCGATGCGGGCATCAGTAATTCGCGCTGAAGCCGACGATCCGGAACACGATGCCGAAGTACAGGACCAACAGGCAGGACAGCGCCAGCAGCACGCTCCAGACCTTGGCAAGGCGACGGCGGTTGCTGCGCAGTACCACCCAGGCGTTCCACACCGAGATCACCGCGCCAGCCACGAACGCCAGCAGTGCGAAGATGCGTACCAGACGCACCCAGATGTCGCCGCTCGCGCTCATCAGGCTGTAGTCGTTCATCAACATTCCGATCAGGACACCGCCGGCAAGCAGTCCCAGCAATACCAGCGCCGCCGCGATGCGCACCAGTCGGTGCATCCGCGCGTCGTTGCCGCTCAGACCGTAGGCCACGCCATAGCGGCGGCGGACCAGCGCCGCGATGGGCCATGCCAGGGTCGACAGCAGCAACACGACGAACGCAGCGCCCAGTGCCGGCGTCAGCCAGCCGGACGATGCCCAGCTCGGGACGCGGTCGAACACCATGAACGCCGAGAACGGCTCGACGCCGAAACGCACCACGCGCCCATCCTCCACACGGGCTGCAAGGCGATCGGCACCCGCCACGTCGCGCCACACGAACGGCGCGATCTCGCGCCACTTGATCGGCTGGCCGTTGAGTCCCTTCAGACCCGACACGGTGATGGTGCCGTCCTCACCGGGCACCACCTTCATCTGTCCGGCCAGATTGAGCGCGGACAGGAACGAGGTGTGCGAGCGGCGGCTGTTCTGGTAGCGACCGGCGATCATGCCGGCATGCTCCTTGGCGGTAGCCGCGTCGACCTTGCCTTCCGGGATCGGTCCTGGCATGTAGCGGTCGGCGAACTGCTCGAATAGTGCGGTGCGCAGCGGGCCCACAGCGCCTTCCCGGCCGGCGCTGTTGAACGATACGAACAGGCCCACGCCATCGTCGAGGAACAGGTGCAGATCGCTATGGAACCACTGTGTGTCACCGGCATGCGCGATCACGCGATGACCGTTGATGTTCGCTTCGTAGAAGCCGAGCATCATGCGATGCAACGGTTCGAGCAGGGTCAGCGCGGTGTCGTGCATCTTCGTCGCGGTATCGGCCTGCAGGATGCGGCCGGAGCCATAGGCGCCCTTGTTCAGGTGCGCGATCATGAAGCGCCCCATGTCGCCGCCACTGGCAGCCATCGAACCCGCGGGTGCCATGCCGACCAGCTCGTAGGCCTGCGCCTTGTCCGAGCCGGACTTGTAGCCATTCGACATGTACGGCTTGAACTTCTCGGGCAGCGGCTGGCGGAATGTCGAACGGGTCATGCCCAGCGGTGCGAAGATGTTGCGCTCGATGTAGTCGTCGAATGACATGCCCGAGACGCGCTGCACGATGTAACCCGCCAGTGAAGTCGCGTAATTGGAATAGGCCGGCGTAGTGCCTCCTTCGTACACCCGCGTCGGGATCCAGTGCTTCACCGACTCTTCGATGGAAGCCAGCGCGGCCGGGTCATCGAGGATCAGCCCACGCGCGGTTTCCTCGAAGCCGGCGGTGTGCGTCATCACCTGGCGCAGCGTGACCGGCTTGCCGTCGCGTGGCGGGATCTTGAAATCGAGGTAGGCGTTGACGTCCTCGTCGAGATCGAGCTTGCCCTGCTCGACCAGTTGCATCACTGCCGTCCACGTGAGCAATTTGGAGACGGAACCGGGACGGAACATTGTGTTTTCGCCATCGACCGGCTTGCGCGCGGCGACATCGGCGTAACCAAACCCCTTCTGCAGCAGGATCTGCCCGTCCTTTACCACCACGACCACGGCGCCTGGAATGTCTCCACGCTCCAGCGCGTAGGGCATGAAGCCATCCAGCCACGACTCGAGGTCGGTTCGAGTCAGGGACGGCGCGGCGCCGGCAGGCACGTCCGTCGTCGATGCGGGCGCCTGCGCCGCAACAGCCGGCGGCGTGACCGGCTTCGCTGGACGAAGGTCCTGGCCTTCCTGAGCGGCGGCAGGAAATGCGAGGAAGATACCCAGAAGACCCGCCAAGACAGCATTCACACGCATCGATTCGTCTCCCCAAATCTCGTTTTGCGGCGATGACCGGATCGGGCGCTGCGGGCCGCAGCGATCTTCACGCGGACAGGATTGTCTGTTTCGCAATAATGATCCTGATCAGAGAATTGTCAACCCATGATGGTCAATCCGGTCCCGGCGCGGGATCATGTGCAGATCGTCCGTACTGCGGCCGGCAAAGGGTGCCGACCCGCGATCACTGCCCCCAGGAGCTCGCAACGAGATGCCCCCCCAACACCGCACCATCGGCAGCCTGCTGCGCGCCCTGCGCGCGCGCAATGGCTGGACGCTCAAGGAAATGAGCCAGCGCTGCGGCATACCGCTGTCGACGCTGTCGAAGGTCGAACATGACCGTCTTACTCTGACCTACGACAAGCTGCTGCAGCTCAGCCAACGGCTCAACATCCGCATGTCGGAACTGTTCGCCGAAGAGACCCAGGTCACCGAGCAGCCGGTAACCGCGCGTCGCAGCATCGGCCGCATCGCCGACGCCATCCGGGTCAACACGCCGAACTACGACTACTACTACCTGTGCCCGGAATTACGCCGCAAGCGCATGATCCCCGTGTTGACGCGGGTCCGCGCGAAGAGCCTGCGCGAGTTCGGCGAGCTGGTCCATCATTCCGGCGAGGAATACATCCACGTGCTCGAAGGCAAGGTGGAAGTGCACACCGAGTTCTACGACGCGATCGTGCTCGAGGCGGGCGAATCGGTCTACATCGACTCCAACATGGGCCACGCCTATATCGCCGCCGAAGGCTGCGAGGAGGCATTGCTGCTGGGCATCTGCTCCAGTGCCGACGAACAGCTGATGGAATCGCTGATGACGCTGCACGGCGAAGAGAATCTTTCGCAGCAAAAGGTTGTACGGATCGGCGCGCCAGCTGCGAACGATGCGAAGTCCGATGCGCGCGTGACGACCAGGCCTCGGCGAAAGTCCGCACCAGCCAAATAGAGCGAGGCTGAACAAGCCTCGGATCGTCATCCCGACGCAACCGCGATCGGCTCGCCATCCACCCTCGTCTTCCTGTTCGGCCACCTCTGGCCCTGCGTCATCCCTACGCAAAGATGGACCTGCTGATACCTATGCCGCCGCAGGCCGCTCCGGCCATACCGTCTTTGCCAGCAACTCATCGTCCCAGTCGAACGCGGTCACGCCGTCCTTGACGAACAGGCTGACGAAGTTGAAGACGTTGCGCGCGTACATCTCGCTGGCATGCATCGCGCCGCTGCTGGCCAGGTTCAAGGGGCCTGCGATGGTGACGCCGCCGTGCCCGATGGTTTCGCCGGGTCGGGTCAGCTCGCAGTTGCCGCCGGTTTCCGCGGCCAGGTCGACCAGCACGCTGCCCGGCTTCATGCCTTCGATCATGGCGGCGCTGACGATCTTCGGCGCCGGCCGCCCCGGTACCGCGGCGGTGCAGACGATCACATCGATGTTGCGGATGTGTTCGCCGAGGCGGCGTTGCTGCTCGGCACGCTCCTCGTCGGTCAACTGGCGCGCGTAGCCGCCCTCGCCCGCCGCGCTGACACCGAGGTCGAGGAACTTGCCGCCCAGCGACTCGATCTGCTCGCGCACTTCCGGACGCACGTCGAAGCCCTCGACCTGCGCGCCGAGCCGCTTGGCCGTAGCGATGGCCTGCAGGCCGGCGACGCCCGCGCCGATGACCAGCAGCTTGGAGGGGCGGATCGTGCCGGCCGCCGTGGTCAGCATCGGAAAGAAGCGCGGCGCCAGTTGCGCCGCGATCAGCACCGCCTTGTAGCC
This sequence comes from Luteimonas cucumeris, assembly GCF_007830035.1. Classification (GTDB taxonomy): domain Bacteria; phylum Pseudomonadota; class Gammaproteobacteria; order Xanthomonadales; family Xanthomonadaceae; genus Luteimonas_C; species Luteimonas_C cucumeris. The sequence continues at coordinate 29,527 of NZ_VLKN01000004.1, forward strand.
CGCCATGCCGGCCTGCGAACTGAGTACGTCCATGGCCTGCGCACGCGTGGTGCGCGGCAGCTTTTCCAGCGGGAAGGCGACGATCTGCCGCGATTGCAGTGCCTCCGCGCGGGCCGTGTCGGCTTGCGGCTGCAACATGCCGACCAGTGCCGCGCCGGGTTTCAACGACGCGATCACGGACGGATCCGGCGGTTGCACGCATAGCACCAGGTCGGCACCGTCATACGCCGCGGCGCGATCGGCGACGACCTGGACGCCGGCATCGGCATAGGCCTGGTCGGTGAAGTACGCGCCGCTGCCGGCACCGCGTTCGACGCGTACCGTGGCGCCGGCGGCGATCAGTTTCTTGCAGGTCTCGGGCGTCGCCGCCACCCGCTTCTCGCCCGGCGCCGTTTCGCGTGCGATACCGATCGTGACTGCCATGCCCACTCCGCCGCTGTCAGGAGCGACCATCGTAGCCCGGGGCGAGGCAGAGGCGGTATACCCGTGGCGTCATGCCACTACGACAGCTTCAAGCAACGGCAACGGCAGGCTCGCTGCGCACGCATCCCTCACCTGTCCTCGGACATCTCGCTCTGCGCGCGGCGCGCCGCTTCACCCTCGCTCGCGAGGAGAGAAGAAAACAACGGTACAGGCAACATGAAAGCGAAGCTGCTCTCGTGCTGTGTCAGGCGGCGCGCTGGAGGTGCTTCCAGACCTGTTTCATCGCACCTTCGAACGGCGCGTCGGGCAGGCCGACGATCAGGCGTCCGGCTTGCGCCAGCAAGGCCAGTTGTTCGGCCGTCGCTACCAGTTCGCGCACGCCGCGGCGGTTGACGATCAGGAAGCGCGAGGTGAGCGGGCTGATCCAGGCGATCTTCAGTGCGCGCTCGAAGCCCTCGTCGTCGATCAGTCGCACCCAGTCTCCGAGCGACAGGCGTCGCATCGCCGCCAGGGCATCCTGGTTGACCTGTTGTTTGCCGCTGTTGTCGATCAAGCGCAGCGCTGGTTCGGTCTCCACCGTTTCCAGTGCCGGCACCGGCACCGGCGTCACCACCGAACGCGGCACGTCCGGCCATGCCAGCGCGCGCACCAGTCGCGCGATCGCCTCATCGGCGGCGCTGGCATCCAGGCCGGAACTGCCGAGGCAGTCGCGCAGCAACGGCATCAGCAGCAGCAGGCGATCGGCGATCACCGCGCCCTGCGCTGAACCGGCCGCGATGTCGATTTCCACCAGCGCCTGGCCGAGGTTCATCGCGCCGATGTGGCGCGCCGAGTCGACGCCGTCGCGCAGCAGGGTCTGCACCACGTGATGCTGCCAGTGTTCGCTGAGGAATTGCCGCACCGGCGCGGTCAGCTTGTACTCGCGCACGCACTGTGCGAGCGCCTGCGCGGCATCTTGGCGTGCCTGCATCAGCCGCTCGCGGCCGAACGCGGCTTCGGCGGCACGGCGTTCGGCCAGTTCGATGCGATGGCGCTGCTGCACCACCAGTTCATTCAGTTCGGAAGCCGCCAGTTCGAAGACGCTGAGGTCTTCCTGGTACTCGGAAATGATCCGTTCGACGGCCTGCTGGGCGCGATCGAGCAGTTCGCGATCGTGCGGACTCGCGCCGCGATTGCTTTCGCAGGCCTCGGTCAGCACGTCGAGCAGGCGTCGCGCCGGATGCGTGGGTTGCACGAACAGGCTGTCGTCGTGCAGTGCCAGCTTCAGATAGGGCAACACGAGGCGGCCGAGCAGACCGCGACCTTCTTCCCACAGCCGATGCACGTCGCAGATCGCTTCGAACAGCAGTCCGACCAAATCGATCGCATCCTGCTCTTCGGCGCTCAGGCTGGTGTAGCGTGGATCCAACCCGAGCTTGCGCGCGCCTTCCAGCATTTCGTTGCGCAGCGCCGACTGCAGCCGACCACCGCCGTGCGCGAGCGCATCGGCGAACTGACTGGTGTCCTCGCCCTGCAACAGGCTGGCAACGCTGCGCAGTTCGTCGGTACGCAGCGGCCGGCGCTGCGCGCCCGGCAACGCGTCCTTGCCCAGCGTGCTGGGCAATACCGCCGGGCCGGACATGCCGGCCTGATGGCGCCATTGATGCAGCTGCTCGCGCAGCAGGCCGAGCTCGCGCACCAGCTGCTCGGACGCCACGCCGGCGGGGCCGGAAGGCAGTGCTGCGCCCGCCATCTCGCCGCCATGGACACCGGCCGCGGCGTTGCCCAGGCGCGACGCCATGCCGGCGTAGGCCGACGGGCCGGGACCGGCGCCGCCACCGACGAAGTACGGCGTCGAACCCGTGCGCGGCGCGACCTGTTCCCAGCCAGGCTCGCCCATGAACGACTCGGCGGAAGGCACGGCTGCCGGTGCCGTGCCCCGGCGCGGTGTCGCCGCGGCGTGCAGGCCATAGCCGGCGGCTGCGAGCTGTGTGTCGATCTGGCTGTAGAAGGCGTCGAGCACATGGCTCAACTCGGCCTGGTACTGCTTGAACAGCAGGTCGCGCAGACCATCGGGCACCGTCTGGCCCTGCAGGGTCTTGACCAGCAGTTCGGACAAACGCTCCGGATCGATCGGCTGCTTGCCGTCGGCGACGCCCAGCATGCGCGCGAAGGTGGTGAAGCGCGCTTCCGCACCCGCCAGCGCACGCGCGTGCCGCGCGCGCAGCGTGGTCGCGATGCGCTGCGCATCCAGGTGCTGGTCCAGCTCGTCCTCGCTGAGCAGGCTCAGGGTCGCGCCGCTCTGCGCCGGCACGTTGGCCGTCAGCAACTGGTCGAAACTGTCGGCCAGCAACTGGCGGTAGCGCATCACCAGCGCCGCTTCGCGCTGTTTGAGCATGGCTACCGCGTCGAGGTCGGCGCGGCGCGTGCCGGGGGCTTCCAGCTCGATCTCGTGCAGGGTCAACTCGGTTGGCCGCAACAGGCCGCGGGTGATCGTGCCCAACTGGTCCAACGCGGTGCGTTTCAGGCTCTCGACGAGGAACGTCGGCGCCTGCCGCGAGGCATGCGCGAAAGCGCCGGAGCCGTACTTGTCCAGAGGCTGGGTCATCGGGGGATCATCTTACGCGGAGCGTTCGCAGTCCGCGTTAGGATGATGCCCTATGGCAGGGCCAACCTGTCTGTGACGGATATCGCAAGGTGAACAAACAGATGCTGGCCGCGCTCGATGCGCGCCGTTCGGTGCCGAGCAAACAGCTCGCCGGCCCCGGTCCCGACCACGACACGCTGCTGCGCATGCTGCAGGCCGCCTCGCGCGTGCCCGACCACGGCAAGCGGGTGCCGTTCCGGTTCCTGCGCATCGCCGGTCAGGAGCGCCATGCCCTTGGCGAAATCCTGGTCAGGCGCACGCGCGAGCGCGATCCGCAGGCCGGCGACGCGGTCATCGAGAAGGATCGTGGGCGCTTCGCGCACGCGCCGGTGATCGTGGCGGTGATCGCCAGGCTCGGCGCCGACGAAAAGATTCCCGAACAGGAGCGCCTGCTCACTGCCGGCTGCGTCTGCTTCGCGCTGCTGCAGGCAGCGCAGGCATTCGGCTACGGCGCGCAGTGGCTGACCGGCTGGGCGGCGTATGACCCCGTCATCCGGCACGCACTGGGCGTGGCCGATGACGAGAAGATCGCCGGCTTCATCCATATCGGCACCGCGAAGCTCGAGGCTCCGGAACGTGATCGCCCCGATCCGCGCGAACTGCTCAGCGACTGGGCGCCGGCATGAGCGATGGCATGCCGGTGACACGGCCGACGCTGTACCTGGTCGACGCCAGCCTCTACGTGTTCCGCGCCTGGCATTCGATGCCCGACGAATGGCACGACGCCGACGGCTGGCCGCTCAATGCCGTACACGGTTTCGCGCGTTTCGTGCTGGAACTGCTGGAACGCGAGCGACCTCGGCACATCGCGGTGGCGTTCGACGAGGCGCTGGATTCCTGCTTCCGCAACGCACTGTATCCGGCCTACAAGGCCAACCGCGATCCTGCACCGGAAGAACTCAGGCGCCAGTTCGCGCATTGCAAGGCGGTATGCGCCGCGCTGGGCCTGGTCACCCTGGCGCATCCCAACTATGAAGCCGACGACCTGATCGGCAGCGCCGTGCATGCCGCGCGCAGCCAGGGGTTCCGCAGCGTCATCGTTTCCGCCGACAAGGACCTGTCGCAGCTGCTGGGCGAACACGACGAGCAGTTCGATTTCGGCAAGGGCCAGCGCTGGGGCATGGCGGGAGTGAAAGCGCGGCACGGCGTCGATGCACATCAGATCGCCGACTACCTGGCACTGGCCGGCGATGCGATCGACAACATCCCGGGCGTGACGGGCATCGGCAACAAGACCGCCGCGGTGCTGCTGGCGCATTTCGGCAGCCTGGACGCATTGCTGGAGCGCGTCGACGAACTGCCGTTCCTGCGCATCCGCGGCGCGGCGCAACTCGCCGTCAAGTTGCGCGCGCAGCGCGAGCAGGCGCTGCTGTATCGCCAGCTGTCGACCATCGCGCTGGATGCACCACTGGGCGATCTCCTGCCTTTCCAGCGGCTCGAGGTGCAGGCCGACGCGTTGGCCGCGCTCTGCGACAGCCTGCGCTTCGGTCCGCTGACGCGCCGCCGCCTGCAGGCCGCCGCCGGGCCGGCGGTCGCGTTGTCATCATCGCCGTCGTAGCATCGGCGCATGCACGCGAACGACGACACTACCGAAATCCTCTATCAGGGCAACTGGCTGCGGCTGGTACGGCGCGGCCACTGGGAATCCTGCGAACGCACGCACGCCCAGGGCATGGCAGTGATCGTCATCGCGGTCACGCCGGATGACGAGGTGCTGTTCGTCGAGCAGTACCGCGTGCCGCTGGGTGCCAGGACCATCGAGATGCCGGCGGGCCTGGTCGGCGACGACCATGCGCACGACACGCTCGAAGCCGCGGCGCGGCGCGAGATCGTCGAGGAAACCGGCTGGGAAGCCGGCAAGGTCGAAGTGCTGCTGGTCGGCCCGACCTCGTCGGGCATGAGCAACGAGCGCATCGCCTTCGTCCGCGCCCGCGATCTGAAGAAAGTCGGCGCCGGCGGCGGCGTCGGCAACGAGGACATCACCGTGCACACCGTCCCGCGCGCCGAAGCGCCGGCATGGCTGATGCGCAAATACCGCGAGGGCTACGAGCTGGACCTCAAGCTCTGGGCCGGGCTGTGGATGATCGAGCACAATCCCGATGGCAGTCGCGCCGACGAAGCGCCATTGATCCTGTAGGGCGGGCCCAGGCCCGCCGCGCCTACGCCACAGCGACGTCTCGTTACGCCTTTTTCAGGAACTCGGTCCTGAGCACGAGTCCGCGCACCTTCTCGACGTTGCACTCGATCTCGTCTGCGTCGTCGGTCAGGCGGATGTTCTTGACCAGGGTGCCGCGCTTCAGCGTCACCGGAGTGCCCTTCACCTTCAGGTCCTTGATCAGCGTGACGGAATCTCCGTCGCCCAGCACCGTGCCGTTGCTGTCCTTCACCACGATTTCGTCAGTCATTTCCCTTTCCGCTTGTCCTGATTTGGCCGAAGCCTGCTACTGCCGGCGCGCGTAGGCCGAGGCGCTCATGCGAACGCATCCGTGGCGCGCACCAGCGCATCGATGTTCTCGTCCTCGAATGCGGAATGGCCGGATGTCGGCGTAATCTCCAGCTTCGCCCTCGGCCATGCCTTGTGCAGTTCCCAGGCGTTCTGGACGGGACAGACCACGTCATAGCGGCCATGCACGATCACGCCGGGAATGTCGGCAATGCGCTTCGCATCGCGCAACAACTGGTCCTCGACCTCGAAGAAACCGCCATTGACGAAGTAGTGGTTTTCGATGCGCGCGAACGCCAGTGCGAACTGCGGATTCTCGTGGCCGCTGACGAAGTCCGCGTCCACGTGCAGGAACGAGGTCGCGCCTTCCCACACGCTCCATGCGCGCGCCGCGGCCAGCCGCGTGGCTTCGTCGTCCGAGGTCAGGCGTCGATGGAACGCGGAAATGAAGTCGTGGCGCTCGACTGCGGGAATCGCGTTGACGTAGTGCTCCCAGGCATCCGGGAACAGGCGCGATGCACCTTCCTGGTAGAACCATTCCAGTTCCCAGCGCCGCAGCATGAAGATGCCGCGCAGCACCAGTTCGGTGACGCGTTGTGGATGCGTTTCCGCGTAGGCCAGCGACAGCGTCGAACCCCAGGAACCGCCGAACACCTGCCATCGTTCGATGCCCAGTTTCTCGCGCAGCTGCTCGATGTCCGCGACTAGGTCCCAGGTGGTGTTGTCGACCAGGTCCGCATGCGGCGTCGAGCGGCCGCTGCCGCGCTGATCGAACAGCACGATGCGGTACTTCTCCGGGTCGTGGAAGCGACGCATCTTCGGACTGCAACCGGCGCCAGGGCCGCCATGCAACAGCACGACCGGCTTGCCCTCGGGATTGCCGCACTGTTCGTAATGCAGTGTGTGGCGATCATCGACCTTCAGCATTCCGCTGTCATAGGGCTCGATGTCCGGATACAGATCGCGCATGCCGCGGCTCCAACGTGGGCGGGCGCACAGTCTAACGGCTGGCCGCCGTCGATGCCCGCAATGCTCTGTTGTGAAACCGATCCGGCACAACCGCCGTTGCGGACGCAAACCGTAGCGTGCGCTGTGCGCACGATGCGTGCTCGGTATGCAACGATCGTGACACGGACACTGGAGATTCCGTTCGTGCGCATGGCGCACGCTACGACATCAGCAGAAATGCGAAGAAAATCCTACGAAGCGATCCGGCCCAGCGTCACGCGGTCGCGCATTTCCATGTCGCGCAGGGTGGCGACGTCACCGAAACCGGCCGCACCCAAGATCGCGCTGGCCGCCTCACCCTGTTCCCAACCATGCTCCAGCAACAGCCAGCCGCCCGGCAGCAGGTGTGCGGGCGCGGCAGCGGCGATCACGCGGATCGCATCGAGGCCATCGCGGCCCGACGCCAGTGCGTTGCGCGGTTCGAAGCGCAGATCGCCCTGCCGCAGGTGCGGATCGTCGTCGGCGATGTACGGCGGATTGCTCACGACGAGGTCGAAGCGCTCGCCGGCCAGCGGCGACCACCAGTCGCCCCGGCGGAATTCGACATTGCCGATGCCGTGCGCGCGCGCATTGGCGGCGGCCACCACCAGTGCGTCCGCGCTGGTGTCGGTGGCGACCAGCTGTGCCAGCGGACGTTCGCGCGCGATCGCCAGCACGATCGCGCCGCTGCCGGTGCCCAGGTCGGCGACGCGCGTGATGCGGTCGGCCGGCAGCCTCGCCAACGCCTGTTCGACCAGCAGTTCGGTTTCCGGGCGCGGAATCAGTGTTGCCGGCGTCACCGCCAGGTCGAGCGACCAGAAGCCGCGTTGGCCGATCAGGTAGGCAAGCGGCTCACCATCCGCACGACGTGCCAGCAGCGACGCGAAGCGGTCGACAGCATCGATCGGCACCGGATCGTCCGCGTGCGCGAACAGCCAGGCGCGGTCGTGGCGCTGCAACGCGTGCAGCAGCAGCAGTTCGGCATCCGCGACGTCGATGCGGTCGCGCGCGGTGCGCAGGGTCTGTCGTATCGAAGAATGCGGCGTCATGGCCGGCATCCTAGCCGGACGCTGCTAATGAGAGGGCCTCAGCCCTCTTTTTTCGACATGCAATGCAATGCGCCGCAGCCGGGACCCGCCGACGAGGACAGCGGGCCCCGACGGCAGCGTCATTTCCGGGCGAACTGCAGCGGCTGTCCCTTGCGTGCGTCCTTCGCGGCCGCGCACAGGCGGATGCCTTCGACGGACTGCTTGAGCTCAAGGGGACCGCCCTCGATGTTCTTCATGCGCTCGGCGAACTTGCTCTCCAGCGTTGCCGCTTCTTCGTTGCTGCACATGCCGGCGGCATACAGGTTGACCAGGCCGGCGCCGGCCGGGGCCAGCTTCGCTTCGAGGTCGCTGAAATGCGTGTCCACCCATTGGCGCAGTGCCGGACGCATCGCCGGTTCGTCGGCTTGGCCGAACACCACCGGGAAGATCTCATTGCGACGCAGCAGGTCTTTCTCGAACACCAGCGCACGCGCGCGTTCGGCGAGCTTGGCGTCGTTCGTGCCACCGAGCGCGCCCAGCAACTGGCTGCGCAACACGGCGTCCTGGCTGCCGCGGAAGTGCTTCTCGGCGGCGTCGAAGGCGGCCTTGCCACCTTCCTCGACGGCCACCGACAACGCGATGCCGCGCAGGTCCTTCGATACGGCATCGGCATTGAGCTTGCCGCCGGCATCCAGGCCCAGTACCGCACGCCCGGCCTTGTTCATCTCGTCACGCACGGCGTTGTCCTTCAGCGTCCCGGCAAAGTAGCCGATCAGGCTGGTGCGCAGCAGGCGGTCGTCGTCGCTCTCACCGTCCTTCAGCGTGTAACCCAGCTGCTGCAGGCGCGGGCGATAGATCTCGGCGGCGGACGCGAGGAACTCGGCGCGCTGCGCTTCGTCGTCGATCAGGTATTCCTCCATCCAGCCGATGTTGTTCATGCCGGCCGTTGCGGTCTGGCGGACTTCCGCCCCGGCGAACTGCGGCAACGCGGCCAGCAGCTGCGACGGCGTCACCGCGCCCGCGCTGTACGCGGACGTCACCGAGTCGGCGTACACGCGCTGCTCGCGCTCGTCGAGTTTGGCGAAGGCGTCCGACAGCGACTGCTGCAACGCCGGCGTCAACGCGAAACGGTAGTAGCCGGCGCCGTGCGCATTCGGCATCACCCAGGCCGGGCAGCTCTGCGCCTCGGTCAGCTCGAAGCGCGCCTGCTTGCCGCTGATGATGCCCTTCTGCTCGCGGATCTGGTCGCCGTCGGCGTAGCGCACGGCCAACGGGATGCCCCAGGTCTGGTTGGCGCTGGCGGTCGAGCCGATCGGCAGGTAGCGCTGCTGCTGCAGCACCAGTGCGGGCGTCTTGCCGCTGCAGTCGAGGTCGATCTTGAGGAAAGGGACGCCCGGCTGGTCGATGTAGCTCTTGAACGCGGCGTCGACCGCCTGCGGCTCCTTGCTCTGCGCGGCCACGGCGGCGATCAGGTCGGCGCTGGTGGCGTTGCCGCGTGCGTGCTTCTTCAGGTAGTTGCGCACGCCGTCGCGGAACTGCTCTTCGCCGACGTAGTTCTCGAACATCGCCAGCACCGCGCCACCCTTCTGGTAGGTGATGCCGTCGAACGCCGACTGGATCTGGGTGAAGTCGTTGATCGGCTCATGGATGCGGCGCGTGCTGGCCAGGCTGTCGGCGCCCATCGCGCCGAGGCCGCCTTCCAGGATGCCGCGGTCGGTATGGAACTGCGGCTGCAGCTGGCCGGTGATCTTGTTGCCCATCCAGGTGGCGAAGGCTTCGTTGAGCCAGAGGTCGTCCCACCACTCCATGGTCACCAGGTCGCCGAACCACTGGTGCGCGAGCTCGTGCGCGCTGACGCCCCAGAAACCCTGGCGCTGGCCGACCGCCGATTTCTCGTCGGGGAACATCAGGCTGTCGCGATAGACGATGAGGCCCGCGTTCTCCATCGCGCCGGCCCAGAAATCGGGCGCGGCGACGTTGTCGAGCTTGTCGAACGGATACGGGATGCCGAAGTAGTCCTCCAGCGCGGTGACGATCGCCGGCGTGTTGGCCAGCGAGTACGTCATCTTCTTGCCCTGATCCTTGGCGGCGATGCCGCGCAGCTTGATCGGGGTGTCGCGCCACTGGTTCGGCGCGATGTCGGGACCGGGCTGCACGTCCCAGGGACCGACCGCGAACGCGATCAGGTAGCTCGGCAACGCCTCGGTGCGGTCGAAGGTGACCTTCTTCCAGCCGTCGCCCAGGCTTTCGGTCTTCGCCTCGGCACTGTTGGCGAAAGCACCCTCGCCTTCCGGCACGATCAGGGTGATGTCCCAGGGCTGCTTGAAGCTGGGTTCGTCGAAGCCGGGGAAGGTACCGCGGGCGCCGAGCGGTTCCATCTGCGTGACCACGTAGTCGCGGCCGTCGGGCTTGACGCGGTAAGCGCCCTGCAGTTCGCCGAACGGTGCCTCGAAGGCGATCTCGATGGTGGCATTGCCGGCCGGAATCTTCTCGGCGGCGGTGAACTTGAGAACGCCGGACACATCGGCTTCCTGCCCGGTCAGCGCGATGCGCTTGCCGTCGGCCAGCACGGCCTCAGCCTTCGCGATCTTCAGGTCGCGGCCATGCATCCAGATGGTGTCGGTCGCTTCGGCGACCTTGGCTTCGATGCGGGTCGTGCCGCTGAAGCGCTCCTGCTTGGGATCGAGCTTGAGTTCCAGCTTGACCAGCGACGGCACCACGGTGCGCGGCAGCGGGCCCTTGGGCACGGCGTCGGCGGCGTGGGCCAGGCCGGTGGCGAACAGCAGAGCGGAAGCGAGCAGCGTGGGACGGAACAGGCGCATCGGGTGTCTCCCAGGTCGATCCCGGAGAATACCCAGCGGCCCGGCCGCCGGCCCCTGACGAAAGTCCTGCCGCCGCCACGGAGCATCGCGATCCGGTGAAAAAAAGGGCCAGCCCAGGCTGTCGTGCCGGGCTGAAGCCCCTGGATGACCCGCAAGCCGGTCCGGAGGTACAGCCTTCAGCCCGCGGACTGCTCCAGCGTCACCGCCACGGCATGGACCACGGCGGCGATTTTCAGCGCGCTCTGCACACCCTGGGCGCTGACGTCATGCTTGCGCAGGGTGCGCTCGTGCGAGGCCATGCACATGCCGCAGCCGTTGATCGCCGACACCGCCAGTGAGGCCAGTTCGAAAGTGATCTTGTCGACGCCCGGGCTGGCCATGACGTTCATGCGCAGACCGGCGCGCAGCTGGCCATACTCGTCGTTCTCGATCAGGTGCGTGGCGCGGTAGTAGATGTTGTTCATCGCCATGATCGCGGCGGCGGCCCTGGCACCGTTGAGCTCCTCCGGCGACAGCTGTTCGGCGGCGAAGGCTTCGATCGCGGCAACCAGCGGCGCGTGGCGACCGGCGATGGCCGAAGCCAGCGCGATGGCGCGGATCTGCTTGCCGTTGATGCCCGGCGAGCCGGCGTCGGACAGCACGCTGTCGAGGTTGAGCTTGAGGTCCTTGGCGTAATCGGGAACCTGGTTGCGCAGTTCGGAAAGGGTCATGGTGTTGGCTCCAATCTTGTTTGCTTGTAGAGCGGAGCTTGCTCCGCTGCTCCAAGCCCTCCCCTTCAAGGGGAGGGTTGGGTGGGGATGGGTTTGACTTTGATGTTCATCGCAACAGCAAACCCATCCCCATCCCGGCCTTCCCCTTGAAGGGGAAGGAGAAGATCAAAAGCAGCGGAGCAAACTCCGGCCTACAAAGCGGGTGCATGAAAAAAACGAAGGCGGCCGTAGCCGCCTTCGGGATTCCGCCCACGCGAGGGAGGGGTACGCCGACGGAATCGAACAGTCCGATCCGCGAGGATCAGGCGGCCTTGAGGACGTCGTCGCCCTGCTTCCAGTTGCACGGGCACAGCTCGTCGGTCTGCAGCGCATCGAGCACGCGCAGCACTTCGTCTGGGCTGCGGCCGACCGACAGGTCGGTGACGTACACGAAGCGGATGATGCCGTCCGGATCGACGATGAAGGTCGCGCGCTGGGCGACGCCTTCGTTCTTGTCCAGGATGCCGAGCGCGCTGGTGAACTCGCGCTTGATGTCGGCCAGCATCGGGAACGGCAGGTTGGCCAGGTCCTTGTGGTGCGTGCGCCAGGCGTGGTGCACGAACTCGCTGTCGGTGCTGCCGGTCAGCAGCTGCGCGTCGCGGTCCAGGAAGGCCTGGTTCTGCGCGGCGAAGCCGGCGATTTCGGTCGGGCAGACGAAGGTGAAATCCTTCGGGTAGAAGAACAGCACCAGCCACTTGCCCTTGTAGGTATCGTTGTCGATATCGGTGAAGGCGTTGTTGAGGTCGGTGGATACGGTGGCCTTGAGGTTGAAGCTGGGCAGCTTGTCGCCAACGGTCAGCATGTGATCGCTCCTGGTGGGTGGTGAGGGGTAAACCGGGTGGCCGCGGGTGAGCGGCGGCTCGACGAAGAGGATTATTGCATCGCAACATCAATTCATCAAACCGATTGTTTATATGATATCAATAGATATAAACTATCGAACTTATGAACCTGCGCGACCTCCGCTATTTCGTCGCCCTTGCCGACCACAAGCATTTCGGTCGCGCCGCTGCAGCGTGCTTCATCAGCCAGCCAACGCTATCCACGCAGATCCGCAAGCTCGAGGAAGAACTCGGTGTGATCCTGGTCGAGCGCGCCCCGCGCCAGGTGATGCTGACGCCAGCCGGCCGCGACATCGCCGAGCGCGCACGCCGCATCGTCGGCGACGTGGAACAGATGAAGGAATCCGCGCGCCGCAGCCAGGATCCGGAGGCCGGCACGATCCGGCTCGGCGTGTTCCCGACCCTCGGCCCCTATCTGCTGCCGCACGCGGTGCCGCGCATCCGTGCGCGTTTCCCGCGCCTGGAACTGCTGCTGGTCGAGGAGAAGAGCGACGTACTGCTGTCGCGGCTGCGCGACGGCAGGCTCGATGCGGTGCTGCTGGCGTTGCCGCTGCACGACGACCAGCTGCATGCCGAATTCCTGTTCGAGGAACCCTTCCTGCTGGCGGTACCCGAACACCATCCGCTGGCGGCGCGCAAGACGCTGGCGCTGAAGGATCTCGGCGACCAGCGCCTGCTGCTGCTCGAGGACGGCCATTGCCTGCGCGACCAGGCGCTGGATGTCTGCCAGCTGTCCGGCGCCAGCGAGAAGGCGGGCTTCCAGGCGACCAGCCTGGAGACGCTGCGGCAAATGGTCGCCGCCGACGTCGGCGTAACCCTGCTGCCGATGCTCGCCACCAAGCCGCCGGTGGCGCGTTCGGAAGCCATCCACCTGCTGCGCTTTCATGATTCGCAACCCAGCCGGCGCATCGCACTGGTCTGGCGCAGGAGTTCTGCGATGCATGGGTTCCTGCTGCAGCTGGCGGAAGTGTTCCGCGCGTTGCCGCAGGATCTGTTCGCCGCGCACCCGTCCCGCGCTTCGTAGGAACGACTCGGCTGCACGGCCATCGGCCGCCATGAAGTTTCGTCATGCCGAACGCAGGAGATGACAACTGAAGCTGGAAGCCGCTCCCTCAACAAGTGCGGAGAAAGTAGACTCGCGGCGTCAAGCCGGAGAACTTGCGCAGATGAGCAAATCGATCGCACTGATCATGGTGGACGGTCCCGCCGACTGGGAGTACGCGCCCGTGATGGCCGCCGCGCATGCCTGGTTCGGCATGAAGGTGACGTCCGCCACCGAGGACGGCGAACCGGTCACCTCGATCGGCGGCATGCGCATCGTGCCGCATCGCAGGATCTCCGAACTGGATTCGAACGAAGCCGATCTGTGGATCCTGCCCGGCAGCGACGCCTGGGCCGAAAAGCCGATCCCCGGCATCATCCTGGCGGCCCTGGAAACCCGTGTCGCCGCGGGCCGTCCGGTGGCTGGCATCTGTGGTGCCACGCTGGCATTGGCGCAGGCTGGCCTGCTGCAATCGCGGCCGCACACCAGCAACAGTCTGGCGTTCCTGCAGGAAAACGTGCCGGACTACGTGGGTAGCGTGCATTACCGCGAGCAGCACTGCGTCAGCGATGGCGTGGTGGTCAGTGCACCCGGCACGGCGCCGATCAGTTTTGCGGTGGAGTGCCTGCGCATCCTCGCCCCTGGACAGCAGGCCGCGATCGACGAATTCCGTGCGGCCTTCGCGCGGGAATGGGCATGACGATGCACCACAAGCGCGGCTGAACGCACGGGCTTGAAGCCCGGCACGGTCCGGGCTAGGGTGGCTGCCTCAATTCGTACATGGCGGGCGGCGCGTGCCACGCGGCGCCCGCATTGCTTTGGAGCAACGCATGAGTACTACCCCCGAACTGCTGATCTCGCGCCTGGACTGCGAGCGCATCGAGGCACTGCTGGAACAGCCGGTCGCGCAATCGCTGGATACCTCGGCGCTGCGCGACGAACTGGCGCGTGCCCAGGTCGTCGAGCCGCAGGACATGCCCGGCGACGTGATCACCATGAACGCCACCGCCCGCTTCCGCGACATCGACAGCGGCGACGAGCGCGAGATGACGCTGGTGTATCCGCGCGACGTCAATGGCCAGCCCGATCGCGTGTCGATCCTCGCGCCCGTCGGCAGCGCGCTGCTGGGCATGCGCGTCGGCCAGGAAATCGACTGGCAGGTCCCGGGCGGCCGCCACATCCGGCTGAAGGTATTGTCGATCCGCTACCAGCCGGAAGCCGCGGGCGAATTCCACCGCTAAGCCCGGTACGCTGGGTGGGACCAGCCACCGCTTACTGCCCAGCACAAATCCAGAGCTGCGTTCCGCTAATTTCCTATCGTGATGGCGGGCCTTGGGCCCGCTCTACAGGCCTATCGGGCAGCTCACGCCGGTGCCGCCCAGACCGCAATAGCCGCCGGGATTCTTCGACAGGTATTGCTGGTGGTAGTCCTCGGCGTAGTAGAACGGCGGCGCCGGGAACACGACCTGCGTGGTGATCTCGCCGTATCCGGCCGCGCGTAGCTGCTGCTGGTAGGCATCGCGACTGGCGATCGCGGCGTCGTGTTGCGCCTGCGTGCTGCAATGGATCACCGAGCGGTACTGCGTGCCGACGTCGTTACCCTGGCGCATGCCCTGGGTCGGGTCATGGCTTTCCCAGAAGATGCCGAGCAATGCGTCGAAGCCGACCCGGGCTTCGTCGTAGACCACCAGCACCACTTCGGCATGACCGGTCTCGCCGGAGCAGACTTCTTCGTAGGTGGGATTGGGCGTGTAACCGCCGGCATAGCCAGCCGCGGTCGTGACCACGCCGGGCAATGACCAGAACTTGCGTTCCGCTCCCCAGAAACAGCCGAGCCCGAATTGCACCTGCTGCAATCCGGTGAAGTCGCCGGCGAGGGGGTGTCCATGCACGTGGTGTGCTACGCCGACGCGCATCGGCGTCTCGCGTCCGGGCAGCGCGCGCGCCGGTTCGACCATGCGTTGTTTGTGGGCGCCGATGCCAAGCATGTCCGTTACTCCTGTGTGGATCACCTCCTGATCTGCGGACACGAAACCGTGCTTCAAGGCAGGCACTTCAACAACGCATTCAGGCGGGTTGTTCCGGCAGTCGTTCGCGACCCTTGAGGCCGGCCAGGAAGATGCCGGCCAGGCTCACCAGCAGGCCCGCCCATTCGCGCGGCGTGGTGGCGCGATCGAGCAGCCACACTTCCAGCAGGAACGCCACGATCGGCTGCAACAGCAGCAGCAATCCAATCAAGGCCACGCTCAGGTGCGGCATCGCGCGCGAGATCAGCACCCAGCTCAGGCAGTGGCCGACCAACGCCAGGGTCAACAGCACGCCCAGCGACTGCCACGATGGAATCGCGAACGAGGCGCCTTCAATCCAGCCCATCAGCCCCAGCAGCACCGCGCTGGCCAGCGATGCGAGCGCCAGCACCTGCTCGACGGGCGCCGGTCCCTGCGTCGCTTCGCGCGCCTGCTGCTGCGCGCGCCGCAACGTGATGTTGTAGATCGCGTAACAGACGCCTGTGCCCAGCCCCAGCCAGACACCCCAGCGATACTGCAGCGGCAGCGCGCCCCAGCCCTCGCCCAGCAGCAGCCACAGGCCGACGAAGGCCAGCACGATGCCGCCGACGAAGCGCGGCCCCAGTCGTTCCCGGTACAGCAGCACGCCGGCCAGCGCCATGAAAAACACCTGCGCATTGCCCAGCAGCGTCGCCAGGCCGGGGCCGATCAGCAGGATGCTGCGGTGCCATAGCCAGAGGTCGCCGGCGAACGCTGCCGCCGGCAACAGCGTCCACAACCAGATCCGCGCCGGAAATTTCCGCCAGCGTCCGGTCGCGCGCAGCAGCAACACCAGCATCAATCCGGCGAACAACATGCGCCAGAACGCAGACACCGTCGGCGGCGTCTGCGCGGCGCGCACCATCATCGCGTTGGTGCCGATCAGCGCGGCACCGGCCAGCATCGACAACAGCGCGACACGATCGGTCCGCGCTGTGCTCACTTCAGGTTGTCCGTCGCCGGCAGGTGTTCGCTTTCCGCATGTGCCGCCGCCAGCCATTCGGCGAAGGCCGGCAAGGCGCGGATCGCATCGGCATACGCATGTGCCTGGTCGTCCAGTTCCACGCCATAGCCGATGAAACGCATCACCACCGGCGCGAACATGGCATCGACGATGCCGAAGGCACCGCACAGGAACGGACCGCCGGCGCCGTGGCTGGCGCGCAGGTCCCGCCACAGGTCCTGGATGCGGGCGATGTCGCGGTCGGCATCGGCATCCCAGCGATAGGCGTCCGGCTGGCGCCGGCAGTTCATCGGCAGCTGCTGGCGCAGCGCGGCGAAGCCCGAATGCATTTCCGCCGCCGCCGATCGCGCCTGGGCACGGGCACGCGGATCGGCTGGCCAGCCGCGGCCATCGAGGTAGCGCTCGTTGGCGTATTCGCAGATCGCCAGCGAATCCCATACCACCAGGCCGTCGTCATGCAGCACCGGCACGCGGCGGTTGGGCGACAGGCGCCCGATCTGATCGTGGAACGCGGGTGTGTCGAGCAGCAGCCTGCGCTCCTCGAACACGACCTCGAAATGGCGCAGCAACAGCCAGGGCCGCAGCGACCACGAGGAATAATTCTTGTTGCCGATCACCAGGGTACGCATCGCACATCCACCAACGTTTTTCGATGCGTGCATGTTGCCATCATATGAACACGGCGGGCGCCACGCTCACGCGATTGCGGCCGGTGCGCTTGGCCGCATACAGCGCCTTGTCGGCGCGCTCGATGGTTTCATTGGGTTCATGTTCGTGCGGCCAGCGCGACGCGACGCCGACGCTCGCGGTCAGCTTGAGCGTCTGTCCGCTCCATTCCACCGGCAGGTTCTCGACCGCGGCACGGATGCGCTCGCCAAGCTGCCGCGCCGCGTCGGAAGTGGCGTCGACCGAGGCCACCAGGAACTCCTCGCCGCCGTAACGGCCCAGCAGGTCGTGCAGGCCGATCACGCCGCGCAGCGCGCCGGACACCCGGCGCAGGCAATGATCGCCGGCCGCATGTCCATAGGTGTCGTTGATCGCCTTGAAGTTGTCCAGGTCGACGAACAGCACCGACAGCTCCTTGTTGTAGCGATGCGCCTCGCTGAAGCTGCGCGACAGCCACTGGTCCAGTGTGCGCCGGTTCAACGCGCCGGTCAGCGCATCCATTTCCGCGGAACGGCGCAGGCGAATGGAGGTATTGGCCTCGTCGATCGCCTGTACCGCCAGGCGGCCGAACTCGCTGGCCAGGGCCAGTTCGTCGGTGGTGAAACCATCGCCGCGCCCACGTTCCAGGATCATCACGCCCCATGCGGGCGCGTGCAGCGGCAACGGCACGATCGCCGGCACCGGCTTGCCCGTGGGCGGGGCGTCGGGCTCGTCGAGCGTCACCTGCATCGGCGCGCGCGTGCGGGCCAGGCTTTTCAGCATGTTCTGCCGCCGCGCAACGAGCTGCGCGTATTGCGGCTTGCGCTCGTTGGGCTCGGCGACCAGCAGGGTTTCGCTGTCGCTGCCGAAGATCGCCGCCGCCGCCGCATCCAGGTCGAGCATGCGCCGCAACTGGTCCAGCACGCGACGATAGGCCGTCCACTCCAGGTCGCCGGCCGCGAGCAGCTTCAACCGCGCCTGCAGGCCTTCGGCCAGGGCCAGGCGTGCGGCCTCGCGCGACGCACGCCGGTCCGAATCCTCATGCGCCAGGCGGGCGCGGTCACGCTGCGAACGGTAATCGCTGACCCGCGCCGCGAGGCCGATCGCCAGCGCCGCCGCGCAGGCCACCAGCACGACCTGGTATCCGCGCCGCGTCCACCAGAAGTCGCCGACATAGCCTTGCGACAGCAGCTCGGCCACGACCGCGGCGATGCCGGTCAGCACGCACAGCAGCGCGATCGGCCGGGCCATCGCCACCCGGCGGCGCACCGCGTCGAAGGCGACGGCGATGCAGCCGAAGCTGACGGCAAGCCAGCCGGACAGCGACGCGGCCTGCAATGGCGCGCGCAAAGTTTCCAGCCCGAGCAGGGCCAGTGCGGCGATCGCCAGCAGGACCGTGCAGGCGATCCTGCCCAGCGCGGCCGCGCGCGGCGATGACCCGCGCAGGTCGGCGTAGCGCATCAATATCTGCAGCGCCGCCGCGCTGAACAGCATGGTCAGCGCGACCGCGCCCAGTTCGCGCCATGGTGCCAGCAGACGAAATCCCGGCAGCAGGTACAGGTGGCCGTTGAGCGCGGCGACCATCAGCAATGCACTCAGTGCGAAGCCGAAGTACGCCAGAAACGCACGATCGTGCGCGGCGTGGAACAACGCCAGCATCATCAGCGCCAGCATGAAAAGGCTGGCATAGACTGCCGCGGCCAGCGCGATGATGCGCTGCTCGATGCGGATCGCGGTGCTTTCGCGCATGACCAGCGGCCGCAGCACGCCACCGGTACCGGAACGCACGCGCAAATCGAGCGCGATCGCGTCCTGCCAGTGCTGCGGCAGCGTGAACACGAATACCGACGGGATCGCGCCTTCATCCGCATGCGGCGCGAAAAAGCGCCGCGTCGGGCTGTGCCATTGCGCGTTGCCGATATCGATCTCCTCGACCATGACGCGATGGAACAGCACCACCCAGCGCTGTCCTTCGGCATCGGCCGGCGGCAGCTCGAATTCCATCCGCGCCTT
Organism: Luteimonas cucumeris; assembly: GCF_007830035.1. Lineage (GTDB taxonomy): Bacteria > Pseudomonadota > Gammaproteobacteria > Xanthomonadales > Xanthomonadaceae > Luteimonas_C > Luteimonas_C cucumeris. The sequence goes on from NZ_VLKN01000004.1 coordinate 48,156, forward strand.
CGACAGGACGCTGTGGCCGCCGCTCATCACGATGCCGTCGCCAGCCGTCGTCACCTGCGCCGCGTGGGCACCTGGCGCGGGCGATACCCGCACCGCGATGTCCTGTTCGGCGCTGAAGGATGCGGCCGCGACGCTGGCCGCGGACACCGCCGCCAGCAGCACCAGGCCGATGGCAAACAGCCATTCATGATTCAAGGGCCGCGTCGCGGTCATGGCCGCGCGCCCTGTCCTGGCCCGACATGCGGCGTCCCGGCGACCGACGGCCGCCGACGCCTGCGCGCGTTTCGATGTTGCCCGGCTCCAAACACCACCTGCATGGTGGCGCCCCCCTGTGATTCCGGCGTTGGCCAGCGGACTGCCTGGTCGAGCCAACACCTACGCAAGAATCGGGCCCAGCTTCGGCGACTAACCGAACCGGGGCCGTTAGACTGTTGCCCCGCCCTCGCCCCTTGCCTCCATGGCCGCCCCGACCCCTCCAAATGTGACCTCGGTCACACCCGACCAGCATACCGAAGCCGGCGCGGCCCCGGGCAAACAGGACTTCATCCGCCAGATCGTCCGCGACGACCTGGCCCAGGGGCGGCACACGGCGCCACGCACGCGCTTCCCGCCCGAGCCCAACGGCTACCTGCACATCGGCCACGCCAAGGCGATCTGCCTGGACTTCGGCATCGCCGCGGAGTTTGGCGGGGTCTGCAACCTGCGCTTCGACGACACCAACCCGGCCAAGGAAGACCCGGAGTACGTGCAGGCGATCCAGGACGACGTGCGCTGGCTGGGATTCGACTGGGCCGAACTGCGCCATGCCTCGGACTATTTCGAGGTGCTGTACCTGGCCGCCGAGAAGCTGGTGCGCCAGGGCGATGCCTTCGTCTGCGACCTGTCGGCCGAGCAGGTGCGCGAGTATCGCGGCAGCCTGACCACGCCCGGTCGCAATTCGCCGTACCGCGACCGCAGTGTCGAGGAGAACCTGGACCTGCTGCGGCGCATGCGCGCCGGCGAGTTCGCCGACGGCGCGCGCACCTTGCGCGCGAAGATCGACATGGCCAGCGGCAACATCAACATGCGCGATCCGGCGCTGTACCGGATCAAGAAGGTCGCCCACCAGAACACCGGCGACGCCTGGCCGATCTACCCGATGTACGACTACGCGCATTCGCTGAGCGATGCGGTCGAGGGCATCACCCATTCGCTGTGCACGCTGGAGTTCGAGGACCACCGCCCGCTGTACGACTGGTGCGTGGACAAGGTCGACCTGGCGCATTCGCCGGAGCTGCTGGCGCCGCTGCTGGCGCGCGGCCTGCCGAACCAGGCCGCCAAGCCGCGACAGATCGAATTCTCGCGGCTCAACATCAACTACACGGTGATGAGCAAGCGCAAGCTGGTGGCCATGGTCGGCGACGGCCTGGTCGACGGCTGGGACGATCCGCGCATGCCGACCCTGCAGGGCCTGCGACGGCGCGGATACACTCCGGCTTCGTTGCGCCTGCTGGTCGACCGCGTCGGCATCAGCAAGCAGAACTCGGTGATTGATTTCTCGGTGCTGGAAGGTTGCCTGCGCGACGATCTCGACGCGCACGCGCCGCGGCGCATGGCGGTGATCGATCCGCTGAAGCTGGTGCTGACCAACCTGCCGGAAGGCCACGTCGAGACATTGACCTTTTCCAATCACCCGAAGGACGAATCCTTCGGCACGCGCGAGGTGCCGTTCTCGCGCGAACTGTGGATCGAACTTGAGGACTTCGCCGAGGTGCCGCCGAAGGGCTGGAAGCGGCTCGTGCCTGGCGGCGACGTGCGCCTGCGCGGCGCCGGCATCATCCGCTGCGACGAAGTCGTCAAGGATGGCGACGGCAACATCGTCGAACTGCGCGGCACACTCGATCCGGAATCGCGGCCGGGCATGGAAGGCGCCAATCGCAAGGTGAAGGGCACCATCCACTGGGTCAGCGCCGCACATGCCGTCGCCGCCGAGATCCGCCTCTACGACCGCCTGTTCTCGGTCGCCGATCCGGACGACGAATCGGAAGGCAAGACCTATCGCGACCATCTCAACCCGGAATCGCATCGCACCGTGCGTGGCTGGGTGGAACCGGCCGCTGCCGCGACCGCACCCGAAACCGCGTTCCAGTTCGAGCGCATCGGTTATTTCGTCGCGGACCGGCGCGAACACCGCGCTGACTCGCCGGTGTTCAACCGCAGCGTGACGCTCAGAGACACCTGGGCGACGAAGGACTGACTGGAGAAGTGGAAAATCCCGCTTGATGCGGGCGACATCGCGCCGGCTGTCCCGCTCTGCTCTGCATCGATCAAGTGATGACCAGCAGGTTCGAAACGCTTCAGTCGGCGGCCGCGCGTTAAGATCGAATCCCCGATCACGTCAACGTCCACCTGTCCATCTGTCCGAGGTGCGCCGTGCACAGAATCGTTCCGCTCCTGTCCTCCCTGATCCTGTCGATGGCATTGCTGGCTGCCTGCGCCGCGCCGGCGAATTCCAACACGCCGCCACCACCGCAGGCATCCGACACCTCCGCCACGCCGGCCGACCCGTCATCGGCACGGAGCGGATCGCCGCCGCAACTCGACTACAGCTGCAGTTCGAACGCAGATTGCGCGGTGAAGAATGTCGGCAACTGCTGCGGTGCGATGCCGGCCTGCGTCAACAAGGACAGCCCGACCGATCCGGCTGCCGTGAGCGCGCAATGCGCCAGGCGCGGCATGATGGGCGTGTGCGGTTTCCGTGAGATCAGCGCCTGCCAGTGCAGCAACGGACGTTGCGAGGAAGCCGCCGGCTCCGGCCAACTCCTGCGCAAGCCGGCGCGACCATCGGTACCGGTGCGCTGATGCTGTACGCACAGGTCCATCTCACCCTTCCGGCCTGGGTGCACGACGCAGTGGACACCGGCCGCGCATACGTCGGTGACTCCGACAAGGTCGCGCTCGCCGTCGAACTGTCGCGCCTCAACATCGACGCGGCCACCGGCGGGCCGTTCGGCGCCGTGGTATTCGGCCCCGGCGATCGCGTCGTCGCGGCCGGCGTCAATGTGGTGCTGCCGCAGAGCACGTCGCTGGCGCATGCCGAGAACATGGCCTACATGCTCGCCCAGCAGCGCCTGCAGCGCGCGCGCCTCAACCAGGACGAGGCCGGCGTGCACGACGGTCCGTACACGTTGGCCACCTCCTCGCAACCGTGCTGCCAGTGCTATGGCGCCACAATCTGGGCCGGCATCGACCGACTGCTGATCGGTGCGCGCAGCAACGATGTGATGGCATTGACCGAATTCGACGAAGGCCCATTGCCGGCCGACTGGATCGGTGAATTGAACGCGCGCGGTATCGAAGTGGTCCGCGACCTGGAGCGCGACGCCGCGTGCGAAGTGCTGCGCGCCTATGGCCGAACCGGTGGCAGGCGCTACTGATGCACTCGCCCTCACCGCAAGCTATCGCCGCCACCCCACATTGCCTGTGAGCGGCCTGCTCTGCTACTGCCGCGCCGGCTTCGAACCCGAGCTCGCCGCGGAACTGACCGACCGTGCCGCCCACGCCGGTCACGCCGGCTATGCGCGCACGGTGCGCGGCAGCGGTTACGTGGTCTTCGCCGACGACGATGCGCAGGCGCTGTCGCGGGCCTTGCCCTGGCACGACCTGATCTTCGCCCGACAGAAGCTGCAGCTGATCGCCGAACTGCGCGACCTCGATCCGAGCGACCGCATCGCGCCGATGTTGGCCGCGCTGCTTCCGGAGCCTGCGGCAGGCGCAGCAACTCCGACATCGCCAGCCGCAACGCGATTTGGCGACCTGGTGGTCGAACACCCCGACAGCGACGAAGCCAAGCCGCTGTCCGGACTTGCGCGCAGCTTCGGCAATGCGCTGCGCCCGGCATTGCGCAAGACCGGCCTGCTCAGCGCCAGCGCACGCAACGACTTGCCGCGCCTGCATGTCTGTTTCGTCGCCGGAGATCATGCCTTTCTGGCCCGCGGCGAACTGCGTGACAGTTCGCCGTGGCCGCTGGGCATCCCGCGCCTGCGCACGCACGCGGACGCGCCCTCGCGCTCGGCACTGAAGCTGGAGGAAGCGCTGCTCTGCCTGCTCGACAACGACGACAGGCAGCGCCTGCTGAAGCCGGGCATGCGCGCCGCCGATCTCGGCGCCGCGCCGGGTGGGTGGACCTGGGTTCTGATGCGCAACGGCCTGCACGTCACCGCGATCGACAATGGACCGCTGCGCCCGCACCTGTTCGACAGCGGTCGGGTCGAACACCTGCGCGCCGATGGTTTCGCCTGGCAACCGCCGCAGCCGCTGGACTGGATGGTATGCGACATGGTCGAACAGCCGCGACGCGTCGCTGGACGCATGGCGGAGTGGTTCCGTGAAGGGTGGTGCCGCCACGCGATCTTCAACCTGAAACTGCCGATGAAGAAACGTTGGCAGGAAACCACCTTGTGCCTGCAGGAATTCGCGACGCAGGCGCAGCGTCCGTTGCTGGTCCGCGCACGCCAGCTGTATCACGACCGCGAGGAGATCACCGTGTTCGCCTCGCGTGGCGGCGTTTGAGCGCGCAATGTCGTTGGCGGAATCGTCCTGCACAGCGTATGCCACGGAGAGGCGGCGCATCTCGACTCCGGGATTGGTTCTACAATCAATCGCCGGTTATCGGATCGGGCACGGTCCGGCAACCACCCGCTGCAGGGATCTGAAGTCATGGCCGCCACCTGGATCACCATCGCCGCGCCTTACGTCCCGGAAATCATCCGGGCCGCGCGCCCGCTTTTTACCCGCACCCCGCCTGTCGACAACACGCACCAGGTACGCCTGGACGTGGTCATCGCGCAGATCGCCGAGCTGCAGAACGCAGCCGACCAGAACGCCGACTCCATCCGCAAGCTCGCTACCGACATGCAGAAGACACTGGAAGTCCTGCAGCTGGGTTCCGAGCGCCTGCAGAAATCGCAGCTCGCCGCCCACCGGCTCGCCATGATCGCCTGCACCGCCGCCGCGCTCGCGTTCGCCCTTGCCGCCTATGCCCTTGCCACCTGAGCAGGCACCGTGTCCCGGCCGCTGACCGCGCTGATCGCATTCCTTGCGCCCGGCCCGATGGGTGCGCAGGCGCCACAGTCCGCCGACGAATTGTTCGTGGCGCGCGATTACGTCGCCGACCACGTTTTCACCCAGGGCATCGAAGGTCCGGCGATGGGACCCGATGATCACCTGTACGTGGTCAACTTCGCCCGCGAAGGCACCATCGGCCGCGTGCGCACGGGTGAGGACGGTCGGGGCGTCGCCGAACTGTTCGTCGAACTGCCCGAGGGCAGCACCGGCAACGGCATCCGCTTCGACCGCCGGGGCGCGATGTATGTCGCCGACTACAGCGGCCACAACATCCTTCGCATCGATCTGCAGGACAGGAAGATCGAACGATTCGCGCACCAGCCGGCGATGCACCAGCCCAACGACATCGCCATCACGGCCAATGGTTCGCTTTACGCCAGCGACCCGGACTGGAAAAACAGCAGCGGACAGCTTTGGCGCATCGACCGCGACGGCAGCACGCACCTGCTTGAAAGCGGGATGGGCACCAGCAACGGCGTCGAAGTCAGCCCCGACGGCAGGCACCTGTACGTCAACGAAAGCGTGCAGCGCAAGGTCTGGCGCTACGACCTGCAAGCCGACGGCAGCGTCGCCAACAAGCGGTTGTTGATCCAGTTCCCCGAGCATGGCCTGGACGGCATGCGCAGCGACGACGCCGGCAATCTCCATATCGCCCGCTACGGCGCAGGCGTGGTGGCGGTGGTGTCGCCACAGGGCGAACTGCTGCGCGAGGTGAAACTCAAGGGCCACAAGCCGACCAACGTCGCCTTCGGCGGCGCCGATGGCCGCAGCGTGTACGTGACCCTGCAGGATCGCGGCGCGATCGAGGTTTTTCGCGCCGAGCACCGGGGGCGTGAGTACGGCCGCTGAGCACGATATCAGGCGCCCTGCAACAACAGCCTTCGTGCTTCTCACGGTCTGTCGTCGAAAGCAAAGCCGCTCGGCGGAGATCGACCACCGGTTGCAGCATCCGTAGCGTGCGCTGTGCGCGCGAGAGAGTTCCCATACGTGCGCACAGCGCACGCTACTTACTTCAGGCGACTCAGAACTACCGCATGCGGCAATGACTAGACACCCGCCGCGCGCTTCCACAGCCCATGGGTCACTGGAAGCAGCCTGCCTGCCAGCCCGAGCAGCGGTCCGCGCAGCAGGGTGGCGGCGACGCCATCGCTGGAGAACACACGGTTGATGCCATCGAAGGCATAGGCTGCCATCGCGTTGTCGCTGCGGCGCGTGCGCGCCCAGCGCGCGAGGCGTTGCGGCGAGGCGTAATCGGCGCGGCGTGCGCGCGCCGCGCGGATGGAATCGACCAGTGCCGTCACGTCGCGCAAGCCCAGGTTCACCCCCTGCCCGGCCAGTGGATGCACCACGTGCGCGGCATCGCCGATCACCACGACACGCCCGCTGACGTAGTCGCGCGCCAGCTGGCGGCGCAACGGAAACGCGGCACGCTTCGACATCACGCGCGTAGGGCCGAGCCTCATCTCGAAAGCCGTAGCCAATTCGCGATCGAAAGCCTCGTCGTCCAACGCCATCACGCGGGTGGCATCGTCTTCCGGTAGCGTCCACACGATCGAACTGGAGCCGTCGGCGCAGGGCAGGAATGCCAGCGGACCGGAAGGCAGGAAGCGCTGCCACGCGGTCTGCTGGTGCGGAAGTCCGGTCTCGACATAGGCCACCACGCCGCGTTGCGCGTAATCGTGCGCATCGACTTCCATGCCCGCCAGCTCGCGCACGCTGGATCCGGCACCATCGGCGGCAATCACCAGGTTCGCTTCGAGGCGGCTGCCGTCGTCCAGGCGCAGGCGCACGCCATCGTCCAACGGTTCCAGCGCCTCGACCTTGGACGGACAACGCAGCTGCACGCCCGCGGCAGGCAGCGCTGCCCACAAGCGGTCGACCAGCAAGCCGTGCTCGATGATCCAGCCGAGCTCGTCGCGGCCGAAGGCATCGGCATCGAACTGCAATTCGCCGCCGCCGGCCGCGTCCCAGACGCACATGCGGCGGTAAGACTGCACGCGCGCATCCACCACTGAGGTCCACACGCCACAGTGCTGCAGCAATGCGGCATTGTCCGGCGCGAACGCGTAGACGCGCAGGTCGGGCCGATCCGCCCGCCACGGCGGCGGCGCATGCGCTTCGACCAGCGCGACCTCGAGGCCAAGTTTCGACAGCGCCAGCGCGCAAGCCGCGCCGACCACGCCGCCACCGACGACGGCGATGTCCAGGCGATTGCGGTGTCTCATCGGCACAGCCTCGGCACGTCGCCACGGAACCCCATCGCACCACCGACCAGCATGCCCTGCATTGACGGCACGCGATCCAGCGCCAGCAAGCCGAGGCTGCGCAGCGGCCGCAGCAGCGGCGACGTGTTCGCCGTCAGGCGTGCCAGTCCGTCGGAGAAACCCAGCGTGCGCTCGCGGTCCTCGCGTCGGCGCGCGACATACGCGGCAAGCAATTCGTCTGCGCCGGGATCGGCAGCGATTTTCGTCGACAAGCGCGACTCGATCAGTTCGGCCAGCGTCAGCGCATCGCGCAGGCCAAGGTTGAAGCCCTGCGCGCCGATCGGATGCAGGGTCTGCGCGGCATTGCCGACCAGCACCGCGCGCGGCGCCACCAGCGCATCGGCAACCGCGCCGATCGCCGGATACAGGCTGCGTGGTCCGCTGTCGAGGAAACGGCCGACACGCCAGCCGAAGGCCTGCTGCACGCGCTCCCGCCAGGCTTCGTCGTCCAGTGCGGCAACGGCATCGGCGTGTTCGCGCGCGACCGCATGCACCACGCCGAAGTGGCGATCGCCGCGCGGCAACAATGCGGTCGGGCCATCGTCGCCGAGCCGCTCGTAGGCAGTCCCGTCCGGTGCGCGCTCGGCACGCATGCGCGCGACGAACAGGGTCTGCGCGTAATCGCGTTCCTCGCTGCCGATGCCAAGCGCGGCGCGTACGCCGCTGCGCGTGCCGTCAGCCGCGACCACCAGCCGCGCGTCAATCACGCGTTCTCCGTCGTCATCGACAATGCGTACGCGCCTCGTCTCACCAGTGTCGTCGTCGAAACCAACGAAACGCGCGGGCCGGTAACGGGTGAAACGGGTCAGTTCGCCCAGCCGCGATTCCAGCGCAGCGCCGAAATCGCTGGCGACCACCACCTGACCGAAGGCGTCGCGACCGTAGTCGGCGGCGGCCAGGCGGATGCGGCCGAGATCGCCGCGGCGGCTGACATGGATGCGCCGGATCGGCCCGGTCGCGTGTGCGAGTTTCTGCATCACCCCGAGCGCGGTCAGCGCATGGACGGTCGCCGCGGCGAAGCTGAGATTGCGCTGGTCGAACACCGCTGGCAGCGCGCCGGCGGGTGTGGCCTCGACCAGTCCCGTATCGACGCCGAGCCGGTCCAGGGCGATGGCCAGGCTGGCGCCGACCAGGCCGCCGCCCACGATGACAACGTCGTGTTCTGCCTTCATCACGCCATGATAAGGCCGCGGCCGGGCCAGTTCGCTAGAATGTGGTCTGTCCTGCATGCCGTGTCCGGAGTTTCCAGCGCCATGAACACCACCCTGCAACGCGCCATCGTCCTGTCCCTGCTGATGTTGCTGATGACCGCGACCCGGACCCACTACTTCACCCACTTCACACCGGTACCCGACGCTTCGTGGGCCGTATTCTTCATCGGCGGCTTCTACCTGCGTGCGTGGACACGCTGGGCGTTTCCGCTGCTGATGGCGCTGGCGGTGACGGTCGACTGGTTCGTGATCAGCGGCCAGGGCATCAGTTTCTGGAGCCACTACTGCGTGTCGCCGGCGTACTGGTTCCTGATCCCCGCGCACCTGGCGATGTGGATGGGCGGCCTGTGGCTGCGCCGCCATTACACGGGCGCAAGCCTGCCCGCGCTGGGCCGGCTGGCCGCGAGCCTGCTGGTCGCCACCACGCTGTGCCATCTGCTGGCACAGGGCAGCTTCTACTGGATCAGCAGCAGCGTGGCCGAGCCGACCCTGGCCGGCTGGTGGAAGAACTACAGCGACTGGTTCCCACTCTACCTGGGCAGCACCGCCATGTTCGTCGCCGTGGCCGCCATCGCGCAGGTCGCCAGCGAGCAGGTCGCGAAACACGCGCAAGGTGCGGCGCAGGATCGCCGGCAGCACTGACCGAACGCCATGGGCAATCGTCTCAGCAAGATCTATACGCGCACCGGCGACGACGGCAGCACCGGTCTCGGCGACGGCACGCGGGTGGCGAAGGATTCGGCCCGCGTCACTGCCTACGGCACGGTGGACGAAGCCAACTCGGCGATTGGGTTGCTACTGGCTGGCGAACTGGATGACGGCATCCGCGACCTGCTGACGACCGTGCAGCACCAGTTGTTCGATCTCGGCGGCGAACTGTGCATCCCCGGTCACGCCGCGATCGTCGATGCCGACATCGATGCGCTCGAGCAGCAGCTCGACAGCTACAACGAAGACCTGCCGCCGCTGAAGGATTTCATCCTGCCCGGCGGCGGCGAAGCGGCGGCGCGCTGCCATCTGGCGCGCACCATCGTGCGCCGCGCCGAGCGCGAGACGGTGACGCTGTCGCACCACGACGCCGTGCGGCCGGAAGCGGTGCGCTACCTCAATCGCCTGTCCGACCTGCTGTTCGTGCTGGCGCGGGTGCTGGCGCGCGCCAGCGGCCATGGCGAAGTGCTGTGGAAGCACGAACGCCGCAAGCGCTGAGCATGACGGCGTCGCCCGTCATCTTCACCCACTCGGCCTGTCTCGCACACGACACCGGCCCCGGCCACCCCGAATCTTCCGCGCGGCTGGGCACGGTCATCGATGCACTGAACGCCGCCTTCGACACTGCAGACTGGCGCGAAGCGCCGCGCGCCAGCCGCGGCCAGCTGCTGCGTGCACACGACGCGTCGCTGCTGGAGACCGTGCTGGAAACGCATCCGACGGAGCGCATCCTGCTGGATCCCGACACGGTGCTGTCGCCGGCTTCCGCCGAGGCCGCATTGCGTGCCGCCGGCGCCGGCGTGGCCGCGGTCGACGCCGTGCTCGGCGGAGAAGCACGCAGCGCGTTCTGCGCGGTGCGACCACCCGGCCATCACGCCACCGCCGACACCGCGATGGGCTTCTGCCTGTTCAACTCCGTCGCAGTGGCGGCGCGGCACGCACTCGACAAGCACGGCCTGATGCGCGTGGCGATCGCCGACTTCGACGTGCACCATGGTAACGGCACGCAGGCGATCTTCGACACCGACCCGCGCGTGCTGTACCTGAGTTCGCACCAGTGGCCGCTGTATCCCGACACCGGCCACGCCAACGAACGCGGCGTCGGCAACATCGTCAACGTGCCATTGCCGGCGGGCGCGGACAGTGCCGCGTTCCGGGCAGCGTGGCGCGACACGCTGCTGCCGGCGCTGGACGCCTTCCGTCCGCAACTGGTGTTGATCTCGGCCGGATTCGACGCGCACTGGCGCGATCCGCTGGCGCAACTGCGGCTGGATGTCGAAGACTACGTTTGGATCACCACCCAACTTGCCGTCCTTGCCGGACGCCATGCGCAGGGCCGGATCGTATCGATGCTGGAAGGCGGTTACGACCTGCAGGCCCTGCGCGAATGCAGCGTCGCGCACATGCGCGCGTTGCTGCCTCCCGCCTTGTAGGGCGGAGCTCGCTCTGCTGCTTCCGATCATCGCCGGCCGCATGAAAACCGGCAAAGCCGTAATCGCTGCCGGCCACCACGCTGCCTCGACCTGAACAAGAGTCGGCCCCTCGCGTTGCCCGCCCGCAAGGGATACGGCAAGCTAACCGCCGATTCCGTTCCGGACCGCCGCGTGCGCCCTGCTTTCCGCCTGCTGCCGCTGCCCTTCTGCATCGCGATCTCGCTGTCGGCGCAGGCGGAGGATCCACCGCCGGACTGGGGACTGTGTCCGGTGGAGGACGCCATTCCCGCGTTCGAAGGTGCCCCCGCCAAGCTGCCGCCGGGCGCGATCGCCGCACCGCGCAGCGAACAGCCGACCGACATCGAAGGCGACAGCCTCGGCGGCGTCAAGGACCAGTCGATCGAATACCAGGGCAACGTCGCGCTGACCCGTGGCGACCAGTTCATCGGCACCGACAAACTGACCTACAACGAACAGACCGAGACCTACGTGGCCGAGGGCAACGTCCGTTACCAGGACAGCGGCATGCGCGTGGTCGCCGACCGTGCCGAGGGCAACCAGGGCAAGGACCAGCACAAGATCGACAACATCCGTTACCAGCTGATCGACCGGCGCGGCCATGGCGGCGCGGAAAGCATCGAGATGGATGGCACGGAAGGCTCGATGCGTCGCTCCAGCTACACCACCTGCCCGCCGGATGCCAAACATTGGGAACTGCGCGCGCGGCAGATCGATGTCGACACCGAAAAAGGCATGGGCGTGGCGCGCAACGCGACCCTGCGCATCGGTCGGGTACCCGTGCTGTACGTGCCGTGGTTCATGTTCCCGATCGACGACACCCGTCGCACCGGCCTGCTGTATCCATCGCTGTCCAATTCCAATCGCAACGGCTTCGACTACCGCCAGCCGATCTACCTGAATCTCGCGCCGAACTACGACCTCACCCTCAACCCGCGTTACATGACCAACCGCGGCGCATCGCTGGGCGCGGAGTTCCGCTATCTCAATCCGCGCGGTGCCGGCACGATCACCGGCATGTACATGCCCGACGATGAACTGCGCGATCGCGACCGCGGTCATTTCACCTTCAACGCCTTCCAGAACCTCAGCCGCCACTGGCGCGCGCGTAGCAACCTGATCTGGATCAGCGATCCGCGTTATTTCGAGGACTTCAGCAACAGCATCAACGGCACGTCGATCACGACTGCCGTGAGTACCTTGGGCCTATATGGACGCGGGCCTTACTGGGATGCGTCATTGATGGCGGACCATCATCAACTTGCCGACCCTACATTGACGGATGCCAACCTGCCATTCAGCAGGCAACCACGCGCGAATTTCCGCTGGGAGCAACCTTTTGGCAGTTGGATCATGGCAGGGGTCGATGCTGAGGCCGTGCGTTTCCACAAAGGTGACGCCATGGTCGGCTCGACCCGTCGGGAGTTTCCCGGAGGATCCCGCTTGGACCTGAAGCCCTACGTCAGCTTCCCCCTGGAAGGCGCCAGCTGGTTCTTGCGACCCACGCTCGCTTGGCGTCATACCGAATACAGGCTCGATGAGGGACTTGGCGCCAGACTGGGCGGCAACAATCCAAGCCGCAGCCTGCCAATCGCGAGCCTGGACTCAGGGCTGTTCTTCGACCGTAGTTTCCGCTGGCGTGACCGCGAATACCTACAGACGCTGGAACCACGAATCTTCTATCTCAACGTCCCCTACCGGGACCAATCCAACCTGCCGGTATTCGATACCAGGCTGTTGAGTTTCAGTTGGGGCCAGTTGTTCCGCGACAACCGCTATTCCGGCGCGGACCGCCAGACCGATGCCAACCAACTGACGGTCGCCGTAAGCAGCCGCATGATCCGTGGAGCTGACGGGTTCGAGAAACTCTCCATGAGCCTGGGACAGATCCGCTATTTCGAGGATTCGCAGGTCACGCTGCCGAACGAGCGGACCACACAACATGGCAAATCGTCATGGGTCGCGGACGCCAACTGGTCGCCGAGCGACCGCTGGACGATCGGCGCTTCCTACCAGTGGGATTCCCGGTTGCGCCGCGAGGACCTTGCCAGTGTTCGCGCGCGCTACCTGCTCAAGGACGATGGCATCGTCAACCTCGCTTACCGTTACCGCCGCAACCTGAATTTCCAGCCGGGTCGACCGCTGAGCGACAGCAACCAGCCCGACCTGCTCGAACAGGTCGACTTCTCGTTCCTGTACCCGATCAATCCCACCTGGAGCGTGGTCGGACGCTACTACTACTCGATCTTCGACAAGAAGCCGCTCGAGACCGTCGCCGGCGTGCAATGGGAAAGCTGCTGCATCGCCGCTCGGCTGATGGGGCGGCGCTGGGTCAAGAACGTCGAGGGCGAGCTCGACACCGGCATCCTGTTCGAAATCGAATTGAAGGGGCTCGGCTCGGCCGGCCAGGATACGAGGCGCACGTTGCGCCGTGCTATTCTCGGCTATTACCGGGACGACCTTTACCTTGTGCCGCCCGAGACCGCAACGGGCCAGAAAGCCGATCCGGATCCCACGCCATGAAGAAAATCCTGTTGTCCGCGTTCGCCGCCGTGGCGTTCGCCGGTACCCCCGCCTACGCCCAGAACACGCAGCCGATCGACAAGATCGCGGCCGTCGTCGACGAGGACGTGATCCTGCAGAGCGAGCTCGATCGCGCCATGCGCAACGTGCTGGCGCAGTACGCCAACCGCCAGGACCAGCTGCCGCCGCGCGACGTGCTTGAGAAGCAGGTGCTCGAACGCCTGATCCTGGTGCGCCTGCAGGTGGCGCGCGCCGAGCGCAGTGGCATCCGGGTGACCGACGAGGAAGTCGACCAGGCGGTCAGCGGCGTCGCCAGCCAGAACGGCATCAGCGTCGACCAGTTGCGCCAGCAGCTGGCATCGGAAGGCATCAGCTTTCCCGATTTCCGCGCCACGCTGCGCGACGAGATGGTCACCCAGCGCCTGCGCCAGAGTTTCGCGCAGGGCCGCATCAATGTCAGCGAGGCGGAAGTCAACGCCGCTCTGGCCACGCAGGCCAACGCCGGCGCGCAGTACCACCTCGCCCACATCCTGGTGGCGGTACCCGATGGCGCGACTGCCGAGCAGATCGCGACCGGGCAGAAGAAGATCGACGGCATCAAGGATCTGCTCGACAGGGGCGAGATGGATTTCGCGGCCGCTGCCGTGCGCTACTCCGACAGCCCGAACGCGCTGGAAGGCGGCGATCTGGGCTGGCGCAGCCAGGACGAGATTCCGACCGCCTTCGCCGAGCAGATCCGCACCATGCAAGCCGGTGGGCTGGTCGGACCTCTCCGTGGGCCCAGTGGTTTCCAGCTGATCAAGCTGGTCGAAGTGCGTGACGCGGCGCAGGGCGCGCCGGGCACGGTGACCCAGTACCAGGCGCGCCACATCCTCGTCGCCAACCAGGATCCGGCGAACGACGCGCAGGCCAAGGCCAGGATCGACACGCTGCGCGCGCGCATCGCCGGCGGCGCGGATTTCGCCACGGTCGCCCAGGAAAATTCGGACGACGCGAACACCAAGGAGAAAGGCGGCGACCTCGGCTGGTTCGCGCAGGACGCGTTCGGCGCGGAGTTCGGCGAACAGGTCGCGAGCCTTGGCGACGGCCAGGTCTCGGCACCGTTCAAGACCTCGGCCGGCTGGCACATCGTGCAGCGCGTGGCGACCCGCCAGACCACTGCCAACACCGACGACACCCGTCGCGCCCAAGTGCGCGAAACCATCGGTCGTCGCAAGCTGGAAGACGAATACAACCGCTACCTGCGCGAGATGCGCGGCGAAGCCTACGTGGACATCCGTACCGGCGCCGCGCCGGCGCAACCGGCGCAACCGGCGCCCGCACCGGCTCCGGCCGCCGAAAGGCCGAAGTCGCTGCCGGGCAGCGCAAGCGAGCGCTGACATGCGTCCTCGGCTTGCCCTGGTTGCGGGCGAGCCGGCGGGGGTCGGCCCCGAATTGTGCGTGCGGCTGGCGCAACGGCCGCGCACGGATTGCCGGCTGACCGTCTTCGCCGATCCCGACACATTGCAGGCGGCGGCCGACGCCCTGTCGCTGCCGCTACGCCTGCTCGACGCCGACGCGGATGCCGAGGCGCCGGGCGATATCGCGCTGCACGCCTGCCCGAACCGGGTCGCAAGCCGTTTCGGCGAAACCGATCCGCGCAATGCGCGCGCGGTCATCGATGCACTGCATGCCGCGGCCGATGGCTGCCTCCACGGCCGGTTCACTGGCCTGGTCACCGGTCCCGTGCACAAGGCCGCGATCAATGCCGGGAACATCGCCTACACCGGCACCACCGAACTGCTCGCCGCGCAGGCCGGATGCGAAGTGGTGATGATGCTCGCCAACGATGTGGTCCGCGTCGCCTTGGCCACCACTCATCTGCCGCTGCGTGCCGTCGCCGATGCGATAACCGGCGCAAGCCTGGTCACCCAACTGCGCATCGTGCACGCTGCGCTGCGCGATGATTTCGGCATCGCATCGCCCACCATCGCCGTGCTCGGCCTCAATCCGCATGCCGGCGAGGCCGGGCACATGGGTCGTGAGGAAATCGACGTCATCGAGCCAGCACTGGCGCGGCTTCGCGCGGAAGGCATGCAACTGGTGGGCCCGCTTCCGGCCGACACGGCCTTCCTGCCTGCGAAGCTGTCACATTTCGATGCGGTGCTGGCGATGTACCACGACCAGGGTTTGCCGGTGCTGAAATACAGCGGCTTCGAGCGCGCGGTCAACCTCACCCTGGGCCTGCCGTATCCACGCGTGGCCGTGGACCACGGCACCGCGCTCGACCTGGCGGGCAGCGGCCGCGCCGATCCTTCGAGCCTGTTTGCCGCAGTCGAGACCTGCGCGCGCTTCGCACGCAACCGGGCCGCGCGATGAGCCTGTTCAACGAGCCGCCGAAGAAATCGCTGGGGCAGCATTTCCTGCACGAACGCGGCGTGATCGACAAGATCATCCTCGCCATTGATCCACGCCCCGGCGACCGCATCGTCGAGATCGGGCCTGGCCAGGGCGCATTGACCCTGCCGTTACTGGCGCGACACGGGGCACTGACCGCGATCGAATTCGATCGCGACCTGCTGTTGCCATTGGCTGCCGCGGCCAGCGACGTCGGCCAACTGACGCTGGTCTCGGCCGACGCGCTGAACGTCGACCTGACCGTGCTTGCCGATGGCGAGCCGATGCGGCTGGTCGGCAACCTGCCGTACAACGTCTCCTCGCCGATCCTGTTCCATGCCCTCGATCACGCGGCCGCGATCCGCGACATGCACTTCATGCTGCAGAAGGAAGTCGTCGACCGCATGGCGGCCACGCCTGGCAGCAAGGTATATGGGCGGCTAAGCGTGATGCTGCAGGCTTACTGCCGGGTGACGCCGCTGTTCATGGTGCCGCCGGGTGCGTTCCGGCCACCGCCAAAAGTGGATTCGGCCGTGGTCCGGCTGGTACCGCGCGCGCCTGAGGAAATCGGCATCGCCGATCGCGCGCGCTTCGCCGCGATCGTGCGCGCGGCGTTCGGCCAACGTCGCAAGACGCTGCGCAACGCGCTGCATGACGTGGCCGATACCACGATGATCCAGGCTGCCGGCATCGATGCTGGCCTGCGCGCCGAACAGGTCGATGTCGCCGGCTTCGTCCGCCTTGCCAACCTGCCGGCGGCATAGTCCGGACTTTCACGCTGCTCGCTTACACTGTCGGCATGGACAACGCCGACTACGCCTTCGACATCGACGTCGCCACCCGTTATCTCGACGAGCAATCCGTGCCCGACGAGGGACGCTACGTGTTCGCCTACACCATAAGCATCCGCAACCGCGGTCGCGTCCCCGCGCAACTGCTCGGTCGCCATTGGGTCATCACCGATGCCAACGGCAAGGTCGAGGAAGTCGAGGGCGAAGGCGTGGTCGGCGAACAGCCGTGGCTGCGTCCGGGCGAGGATTTCGAATACACCTCCGGCACCATCCTGGAAACCAGCATCGGCACGATGCGCGGCAGCTACGACATGCTGGCTGACGACGGCACGCATTTCGCCGCGCCGATCCCGGCGTTCACCCTGTCGACGCCGCGGACCCTGCACTGACCGGCATGGTGATCGGCGCATGAGTGTCTGGGCAATCGGCGACCTGCAGGGCTGTTACGAGCCTACGCAACGCCTGCTGGAGCGCATCAATTTCGATCCGGCCACGGACCGGCTGTGGTTTTGCGGCGACCTGGTCAACCGCGGCGGAGAATCGCTGGAGACATTGCGGCTGGTGCATTCGCTACGCGCGAACTGCGTCACCGTGCTGGGCAACCACGACCTGTCGCTGCTGGCTATCGGCGAGCGTCGTCCCGAGGAACAGCGCAAGGTCAACCCGGACCTGCAGCGCGTGCTGTTCGCCGAGGACCGCGACGTGCTGCTGGAATGGCTGCGCACGCAACCGCTGCTGCACGCCGATCACGAGCTCGGCTGGATGATGGTGCATGCCGGGCTGGCGCCGAAATGGACCGTGTCGCTGGCGGAAAAGCACGCGCGCGAGGTCGAACAACGCCTGCGCGGCGAGCAGTACCGCAAGCTGCTGAAGAACATGTACGGCGACCAGCCGCCCTGGTCGCCGGGTCTGTCCGGGGTCGAGCGCGACCGCGCGATCATCAACGTGTTCACGCGCATGCGTTACTGCACGCCGCGCGGACGCATCGCGTTCGACGCGAAGGGCTCGCCAGGCACGCAACCGCCCGGCTTGTATCCCTGGTACGAAGTGCCCGGCCGGGCCGAGCGCGACCTGAAGATCGTGTGCGGACACTGGTCAGCGCTGGGACTGTTCATCGGACACGGCGTGCATGCGCTGGACACCGGCGCAGTCTGGGGCGGCAAGCTGACCGCGTTGCAACTGGACAGCGAGGAATTGCGGATCGTGCAGGTGCCCGGACGCGACGTGCCCGTGTCGCAGCAACCACATCCGGCTCAAAGGCGCTCGTAGTCGACGAACTCGAAATCGAATGCGTGCCGGGTATCGGCCGCATGCGTTTCGCGCGACGTGATCCGCCACTGGCCCGCATCGAATGCCGGGAAGAACGTATCGGCCGCTGCGACCGCGGTTTCGACATGGGTGAGGTACAGGGCATCGGCGCCCGACAAGGTCAACGCATAGATCTCGGCGCCGCCGATCACGCACAACTCCAACGCGCCTGCTGCTCTGGCCGCCTGGACGGCGGCGTCGACCGATGCGAGCGCCTGCATGCCTTCGAACGGTACGCGTCCAGAACGCGTCAGCACCAGGTTAGGCCGCCCCGGCAATGCGCGCCCAAGCGACTCGGCGGTTTTGCGCCCCATCAGCACCGGCTTGCCGAGCGTCAACCGCTTGAACCGCTTGAGGTCGTCCGGCAGGCGCCAGGGCAAGGCATTGCCCTTGCCGATGGCGCCGTTGCGATCCAGTGCCGCGATCAGCACAACACGAATCGCAGCTGCCTGCCTTTGCGAATCACCAATCACGAATCACCAGCCACGGCCTATACCGCCACCGGCGCCTTGATCGCAGGCAGCGGATCGTAGCCTTCGATCGCGATGTCGTCGTAGGTGAAGGCGAACAGGTCCGTCACCTCCGGATTGAGCTTCAGCGTCGGCAGCGGCCGCGGCTGGCGCGACAACTGCTCGCGCGCCTGCTCGTAGTGGTTCGAATACAGATGCGCGTCGCCTAGCGTGTGCACGAAGTCGCCGACACCGAGCCCTGTCGCCTGCGCCACCATGTGCGTCAGCAACGCATAGCTGGCGATGTTGAACGGCACGCCGAGGAAGATGTCGCCGCTGCGCTGGTACAGCTGGCAACTCAGTTTTCCGTCCGCCACGTAGAACTGGAACAGCGCATGGCAGGGCATCAGCGCCATGTCCGGCAGGTCGGCGACATTCCAGGCGCTGACGATCAACCGGCGCGAATCGGGATTGCGCCTGATCTCCTCGACCAGCCAGCGCATCTGGTCGACTTCGCGACCATCGCCGGTCGCCCAGCGCCGCCATTGCTTGCCATAGACCGGGCCGAGTTCGCCCTGTGCATCGGCCCATTCGTCCCAGATCGATACCTTGTGGTCCTTCAGATAGGCGATGTTGGTATCGCCGCGCAGGAACCACAGCAGCTCGTGCACGATCGAGCGCAGGTGCAGTTTCTTGGTAGTGACCAGCGGAAAACCCCGGTCGAGGTCGAAGCGCATCTGCCAGCCGAACACGCTGCGCGTGCCGGTGCCGGTGCGATCGCCTTTTTCGGTGCCGTGCTCGAGCACGTGCCGCAGCAGGTCGAGGTATTGCTTCATGCGCGCGATTCCGGCTGGAGCACCGGCGAGCGGCGCGACAGCCATAGCCAGAACAGGCCCAGCGCGATCAGTGGCAGGCTCAGCACCTGGCCCATCGTCAACCAGCCGAAGGCGAGATAGCCCAGTTGCGCGTCGGGCACGCGCACGAACTCGACCGCGAAGCGGAACAGTCCATACAGCAGCGCGAACAGGCCGGCCACGGCGTAGCGTGGGCGCGGCTTGCGCGAGTACCACCACAGCACGCAGAACAGTACCAGGCCTTCCAGCACCGCCTGGTAAAGCTGCGAGGGGTGCCGCGCGAGCGCATCCAGCGCGCCGCTAGCGTATTTCGCCTGCAGCTGCTGCGAATCGAGCCCGGCCAGGCTGGACTCGGCGCGCGGAAACACTACGCCCCAGCCGGCCTGCGTGTACTTGCCCCACAACTCGCCGCCGATGTAGTTGCCCAGGCGACCGAAACCGAGGCCGGGCGGCACCAGCGGCGCGACGAAATCGACCACGTCGAACACATGCAGGCGATGCCGCCGCGCCCACCACGCGATCGCCAGGAACACACCCAGCAGGCCGCCGTGGAAGCTCATCCCGCCTTCCCACACCTTGAACAGCATCAACGGGTTGCCGATGAAATCGCCGAACGCATAGAACAGCACGTAGCCGATGCGCCCACCGAGCACCACGCCCAGCATCGCGTAGAACATCAGGTCGCCATAGGCATTGGTGTCGACGCCCGGCAGGCGCCCGGCATTGATGCGGCTGCGCCCCAGGAACCAGGCGGCGGCGAAACCAAGCAGGTACATGATCCCGTACCAGTGGACTTGCAGCGGGCCGAGCGAGAAGGCAATCGGGTCGATCTGGTGCAGGACGATCATCGGGCGGGAATTTTCACGAAGCCGGCGATGGTCCTATTGTGCCGCGCCGCGGGCTCCTGCGCAGGCGAAATCATCACAACGCGCCGCTGCGCGCGAGATTGCGCCGGCTGCTGTCGGGGCACAAAGCCGTTGGACGCCTTCGTCGCGCCTCGCTACAGGTAGTAGCCCGGACAAGCACAGCGCACCCGGAGCGCATCGCAACCGAACCCGAACGCGGCCTCACCAAGGCTAGCAACGCGGCACAGGCCTAGAGCAGGTGCGGCTGGTCGGCAAGTTCGTTACGGTCGTCGTCACCTGCGGTACGCGGGAAATGCTCGGCCAGCAGGTCGGAAATCGCGGACACGCCGCGGACCACGGCGTCTTCCGGCTCGCCTGCCTTCAGCCGCTCCTCGATCAACAGGCAGACGCCGCGCCACTGCTCGGCGCTGACCAGCGGATCGAGGCCACGATCGGCGACGATCTCGATGCGGTGGTCGGCCAGCAGCAGATAGACCAGCACGCCATTATTGGCCTCGGTATCCCAGACGCGTAGCTGCGCGAACACCTCGGACGCACGCAGGTGTGCATCGTGGCCGGCCCAGACCGATTGCGCCGGCAGCGCGGCCTCGACCGCGAAACAGATTTCGCCGCGATGGCGACGCTCGCCCTCGGCGATGGCCGCGGCGATGCGCTGCATGCGCTCCGGTGGAAACAGGCCGCGCGCCGAGCGGGCGAAGAGATGACGCAGCAGTCGCATCGGAGCCATCGCCATCACCAGCTCCCCGAGGCGCCGCCGCCTCCGCTCATGCCGCCGCCGCCCGACCAGCCGCCGCCACCGAAACCTCCGCCGCCAAAGCCGCCACCACTGCCCCAGCCGCCACCGCCGAAACCGCCCCAGCCGCCTGCTCCGCGCGCGAAACTGCCGGCAGACACGCCGACCAGGCCGTACACCAGACCGAGTACCGCCGCCGCGACGCCGAGCCCGAGCAGCGACGAGATCAGCCACGCCACGCCGCCTGCGGCCGCACCCGTCGCCAGGCCGCGCACCGGTGCCGGCGTCCGCCTGAACACGACACGGACCAGGTTGGCGACGATGAACGCCGCCAGCAGCGCGAACACCCAGCCGCCACCGTCTTCTTCGCTGCGATGGTCGGCCATCGGCGCCGGCAGCGGTTCGCCGTCGATCAGTTTCACCAGCGCGCCGGTGGCATCGATGATGCCGCCGCCGTAGTCGTCCGCGCGGAATTTCGGCACCAGGTATTCCTGGATGATGCGACCGGCAGTGATGTCCGGGATCGCACCTTCCAGGCCATAGCCAGGCTCGATGCGCACGCGGCGATCGTCCTTGGCCACCACCAACAGCACGCCGTCGTCAACGCCCTTGCGACCGAGCTGCCATTGCTCGAACGCGCGCACCGTGTACTGCTCGATGCTCTCCGGTTGCGTGCTCGGCACCATCAGCACCTGCAACTGGCTACCCTTGCGCCGCTGCAGCGCCAGCGCCTGCTGTTCCAGCTGCTGTTTCTGCGCGGCGCTCAGGGTTCCGGTGGTGTCGACCACCGGCGAGTCCAGTGGCGGGATCGCCGCCTGCTGTGCCAGTACCGCGAACGACGCGCCGCCGGCCAGCAGCAGGGCAAGCCAGAGGCTGCCGGCAGAGCTTCGCAGGCGTCTTGTCATCGCTACGATCGCGACCGCTCAGTTCGCCGGTTGCGGTGACGGCTGCGGAGGCTGTGGCGTGGCGGACGGCGCTGCCGGCTGGCCGAAATCGACCGCGGGCGCCTGCTGGATCTGGCGTTCGTTCTCGACCGTGAAATTCGGCTTCTGCTGGTAGCCGAACATCATCGCGATCAGGTTCTGCGGGAACGAACGGATGTAGGTGTTGTAGTCCTGCACCGTCTGGATGTAGCGGCCGCGGGCGACGGTGATGCGGTTCTCGGTGCCTTCCAGCTGGGTCTGCAGCCCGAGGAAGGACTGGTCGGCCTTGAGGTTGGGGTAGTTCTCGGTGACCACCATCAACCGCGACAACGCGCTCGACAACTCGCCCTGCGCCTGCTGGAACTGCTGCAGCGAAGCGGCATCATCGGCATTGACGTTGATCTGGCCGACCTTGGCGCGCGCCTCGGTGACATCGGTGAGCACCTGCTGCTCATGCGCCGCATAGCCCTTGACCGTGTTGACCAGGTTGGGAATGAGGTCGGCGCGGCGCTGGTATTGGTTGAGCACCTCGGACCAGCCGGCCTTGACCGATTCGTCCTTCTGCTGGATCTGGTTGTAGCCGCAACCGGACAGCAGCACCGCGAACAGGCTCAACAGCAACAGACGCAAGGGAGAAAGCGCACGCATGGCCCGGCTCCTGTGGGAAGGCCGGGCCATTGTGCCCCATCGGATGTTGGGCGGGTTTTCACCCGCCATCACGGCATGCGTCGGATGCGAGGCGGCTACGCGAATGCCTCGCGGCGACAGTGGCGGCGATCCGGAGCCCGCCCTACCACTCGCCGGCGCCGGGCACGTGATGCGTCACCGCACGACGCCGCATCAGCAGATTCAGCCACTCGACCAGCACCGAGAAGCCCATCGCGAAGTAGATGTAGGGCTTGGGCACGTGCAGGCCGAAACCATCCAGGATCAGCACCGCGCCGATCAGCAGGATGAAGGCCAGTGCCAGCATCTTCACGGTCGGGTTCTCGTCGATGAACTTGCCCAGCGGGTTGGCCGCCAGCAGCATGATCGCCACCGCCAGCAGGATCGCGAACACCATGATCGGGATGTGTTCGGCGATGCCCACCGCCGTGATCACGGAGTCGAGCGAGAACACGATGTCGATGATCGCGATCTGCAGGATCACCATGCCGAACACCGACGAACTCTTGGTGGTGCGCGGATCCTCGTCCTCGCCGCCGGAAATCAGGTCGCGGATTTCCAGCGTGCCTTTCACGATCAGGAACGCGCCGCCCAGGATCAGCACCAGGTCGCGGATCGAGACGCCCATCCCGAACAGCACGAACAGGTCCTGCTCCATCCGCGCCAGGAACGCCAGCATGACCAGCAGCAGTATCCGTGTGATGCAGGCCACCGCGATGCCGATCTTGCGCGCCACCGCGCGTTGATGCTGCGGCAATCGCCCGACCGCGATCGAGATGAATACCAGGTTGTCGATGCCGAGCACGATTTCCAGCGCGCTCAGGGTCACGAGCGTCAGCCATGCGTCGGGGGAAGCCAGGAAACTAAGATCCATTCTTGTCTCGCATCAGTTCAGAGGTAACGCGACCCGAGGACTGCGCCCCAGACCACCAGTACGTTGAGCATCAACACAAACACCGCCGCCGAGCCCATGTCCTTGGCACGACCGGCCAGCTCATGGTGTTCGGGACCGTAACGTTCGATTACCGCTTCGACCGCGGAATTGAGCAGTTCGATGCTCAGCACCAGCAGCATCGAGCCGATCAGCAGCGCGCGTTCTACCCCGTTCGCACCCAGCCACCAGCCCAGCGGCGCCAGTAGCACGAACAGGTAGACCTCGAGCCGGAATGACGACTCGTACAGCCACGCCGCGCGCAGGCCCTGCAGCGACCACATCGTCGCTTTCATTACCCGTGCCGGTCCGCGCGGCAGATGTCCGAATTCGTCCGCCATGGGAAGAGTCAGGCAGCCTGTCCGCACGAGGCATCCGGCAGCGCCGCAATCCGGACGCCGGGCAGACCGGGCTCGACGGTGGACGGCGTTGGAGCGTGCATGTGGATCTCGCGCGGGCCACGGGGCCGAAGTCCGCGATTTTGCCACAAGGTGCCGCCGGCCCTCGCCACGGCCGCGTTTGCAACGCCGGCGCCGCGCTGCTTCACTGATCGCCCACCCCTACGGAAATCGAGCATGCGCCTGTATGCCGCGCGCCCATTTTTCTGGAGCTTGCTCGCCGTCCTGGCGCTCGTCGCCGGCTGTGCGGGCGCACCGGCCGCCACAGGACGATCCGCGATCACGCTCGACCCGGTCTCCTCGCCTGACTGGGCCGAAGACATGCGGCGCTTCGCGGCGGAGGACGCGGTCACTGCGCCGCCCGCGCGGCCGGTGGTCTTCACCGGCAGCTCCTCGGTGCGGCTATGGCGGACCCTGGCGGAGGATTTCCCCGACGTGCCGGTGCTCAATCGCGGCTTCGGCGGCTCGCAGTTGCGCGATGTCGCGCATTACGCGGACCAGGTCGCCGTCCGCTACCGGCCGCGGATGATCCTGGTCTATGGCGGCGACAACGACATCGACGCCGGCCGCAGCCCGCAACAGGTGCTGCAGGACTTCCGCGCACTGATCGCCCGCTTGCGCCGCGACCTGCGGGACGTACCGATCGCCTATCTGTCGATCAAGCCCAGTCCCGCGCGTGCAAACCAACTGGCCGCGCAACAGCAGGCGAACGCACTGGTGAAGGCCGAAGCGGCCGGAATGGAAAAGGTGCTGTTCATCGATGTCTCTGCGCCGATGCTGGACGCGGCGGGACGGCCTCGCGCGGAGCTGTTCACAGACGACCGCCTGCACATGAATGGCGACGGTTACGCGCTGTGGCGGACGATCGTGGCGCCGTACCTGGAATGAATCGCCTGCTGCCTCATCGGATGCGTTCGAGGTCGACGCAAATGGCGGTGACGCGTGGCTACTGCTGGCGCAACGCCTCGATCGGATCCAGCTGCGACGCCTTGCGCGCCGGGTAGTAGCCGAAGAACAGACCAGTCGCGATCGAGAACCCCGCGGCCAGCCCGATCACCTTGCCGTTCAACGCCACCGGCAGCTCACTGAACTGTCCCACCGCCAGCGCGCCGACTATGCCCAGCGCGATGCCGATCACGCCGCCGATCAGCGAGATCAGCATCGCCTCGGCAAGGAACTGGCGGCGCACGTCGGAAGGACCGGCACCCACCGCCATGCGCAGGCCGATCTCGCGGATGCGCTCGGTCACCGACACCAGCATGATGTTCATGATGCCGATGCCGCCGACGATCAGCGAAATCGTCGCCACCGCACCCAGCAGCAGCGACATCAGTCGCGTCGTCTGCGTGCGCGTGGCGACGATCTCGGAAATGTTGCGCACGGTGAAATCGTCCTCGTCGCCGGGCTTGATCCTGTGGCGCTGGCGCAACAGGGCTTCGATCTCGCCCTGCGCGTACGACAGGTCCTTGGCATCGGCGACGGTCAGCGCGACCTGCATCACCGCGCTGGGCGGCAGGCCCATCATGCCGAGCAGTCGGCGGCGCCCGGTTTCCAGCGGCACCATCACCACGTCGTCCTGGTCCTGGCCGAAGCCGCCCTGGCCCTTCGGCGCCAGCGTGCCGACCACGGTGAACGGCACGCGCCCCAGGCGCACGGTCTGGCCGATGCCGCTGTCCTCGCCGAACAATTCGCGGCGCACGGTTTCGCCGAGGATCACTTCCTTGCCCGCGCTGCTGTAATCCTGGGCATCGAAGCCCTCGCCATCGGCGATGGTCCAACCGTTGATCTCGAAATAATCCGGCTGCACACCCTGCCAGTTGCTCGACCAGTTGTTCTCGGCGTACACGATCTGGGTGCCGCCACGCAGCGAGCCCGCGGCGAGCTGCACTTCCGGGATCTCGTTGCGGATCGCCTCGACGTCGCCTTCGGTCAAGGTGAAGAAACTGCTGGAGCTCATCCGTGCGCCACCCGGGCCACGCCGCGAGCCGGGCGAGATGTCGAGCCGCTGCGAACCCAGTCCCGACACCAGCTTGTCGATTTCCGCCTGCGTGCCCTGCCCCACCGACACCATCACGATCACCGCAGCGATGCCGATGATCACGCCCAGCGAAGTCAGCGCGCTGCGCATCCAGTTGCCGCGCAGGGCGTAGATGGCAGTACGGAGGATGTCGGTGAAGTTCATGGGCCGGATTCGTGATTCGTGATTCGTGATTCGTGATTCGTGATTCGTGATTCGTGATTCGTGAGCGGTGAGCGGTGAGCGGTGAGCGGTGAGCGGTGATTGTGCGAATCACCAATCACGAATTACCAATCACGGCCTCTCATGCAACTCACCGTCATGCATCACATAGATGCGATCGGCGTGCGCGGCGACCTCGGCATCATGGGTGATCAGGATGACGGTGTGGTCCTCGTCGCGCAGGCGCTTGAACAGCGACAGGATCTCTTCGCCGGTCTTGGAATCGAGCGCGCCGGTCGGTTCGTCGGCCAGCAGGATCGGTGGCTTGTTGATCAATGCGCGCGCGATCGCCACGCGCTGCTGCTGGCCACCGGACAGTTCACTCGGACGATGGCCGGAACGCGCGGACAGGCCGACCGCATCCAGCGCCTCCTGGGCAAGCCGCAGGCGCTCGGCCGGCGGCACCTGCGCATAGCCGAGCGGCATCGCCACGTTCTCCAGCGCGCTCATCCTCGGCAGCAGGTTGAAGCCCTGGAACACGAAGCCGATCTTGTCGCGGCGCAATGCGGCGAGGTCTTCCTTGTCGAGCGTCGAAACGTCGACGCCATCGCATTCGTAGCGGCCGCTGCTGGGCGTATCCAGGCAACCGATCAGGTTCATCAGCGTCGACTTGCCCGAGCCCGATGGCCCCATGATGGCGACGAAGTCGCCGCGGCCGATGCTCAGGTCAACGCCTTTCAGCGCGACGACTTCGGCCTCGGTGCCCGGCGAATAGACCTTGCCCAGCCCGTGCGTGCGGATGACCACGGCCGGCGGCTGCGGAGTGGTCATTTCGCGGCGCGCTCGCCGGTGATCACCCGATCACCCTCGCGTATGTCACCGGACACTTCGGTATTGGTGCCATCGCTGGCGCCTACGCGCACCATGATCCGCTGCGGCCTGTCGTCGACCAGTTTGTACAACGGCGCTCGCTTGGCGCCGACCAGGGTGGCGATCTGCGCATCCCATTGCTTCTGTTGTGCAGGCGTCAGCGTGCTGCGGAACGGGGCGAACTGCTGCGTGGTGCGCTCGAGCATGCGCTGGCGCATCTGCGCCTGCATGTCGCCGCCGGTGCCACCCATCACCATGCGCATGCCGCCACCACCGCCGAACAAGCCGCTGCCGCCGCCATTGCCCGACTGCGGCGCCATGCGCGCGGCCATGCGCTCGCGCATCGCCTTGATCGCGGCATCAAACGCCGCCTGCTGGGTGGCATCGAGTTTCAGGCCCGCGGCGACCTGCGCCAGATCGTCGGCCATGCCGCCGCCGCGCTGGATGGCAACCTGCGGCGCCGTGTTCGGCGCGCCGTCTTCGCTGGTCGGCTTGAAACGCAGGGCTGCGTTGGACACCTTCAACACATTGCTGCGACGGCTGACTTCGATCTCGGCGTTCACGGTAAGCCCAGGCAGCAGGGTGCCATCACTGTTGTCGACGGTCACGACCACCGGATAGGTCACTACATTGTTCGTGGTGGTGGCCGACAACCGCACCTGGTCGACCACGCCCTTGAACTGGCGGTCGGCGAACGCGTCGGCGGTGAACGACACCGCCTGCCCGACCTTGACCTGGCCGATGTCGGCCTCGTCGACGGCCAGCTCGATCTTCATCTTGGCCAGGTCCTCCGCGATCTTGAACAGCTCCGGCGCCTGCAGGCTGGCGGCGACCGTCTGCCCCGGTTCGATGGTGCGCGTCAGCACCACGCCGTCTACCGGCGAACGGATCACCGTCCGCCCGAGATTGATGCGCGTGGTCTGCGTCGATGCGGTCTGCTGGCGGATCTGCGCCTGCGCGGCATTCACCTGCGCCTGTGCCTGGTCACGCGCGGCGCGGGCCAGGTCGATATCGCTCCTGGCGATCAGCTGCTGCCTGCCGAGGTCGGCCTTGCGCTGGTAGTCCAGCTCGGCGTTGCGCAGCGTCGCCTGCATCTGCCGCAACGAAGCCTGCGCGCTGGCGATGGCGGCGTTGCCCTGCTGGATCTGTGCCTCGTAACTGGCCGGATCGATCCGGGCGATGACCTGGTCCTTCTTGACCCGGTCGTTGAAGTCGACCAGCACGTCGGTCACCTGTCCGGAGATCTGGCTGCCGACGGTGACCGTGGAGATCGCGCTGAGCGTGCCGGTGGCTGAGATCGCCACGCGGATGTCGCCGCGCTCGACCGTCGTCGTGCGGAAACCGCCATCGTCCGGCGCGGCCTTGCGCTGGTTCCAGAACCAGAGGCCTGCCGCCAGCAATGCCAGCACGACGACAACGATGCCGATGCGGCGCACGAGGCGGGAATTGGGGGCTTTGCGGGAAGCGCTCATGTTGTCGATCACCGGGAGTCGACGGACGCTAACGCCCCCGCCACGAAAAGGTTGACAGTAGAACGCGACCGGGCCGGATAGTTCCAGCCTGCCCTTCAGCCGGCGTTTCCTGCTTCATGGAAGAGCGTTGAAGCACGGAGCCTGCGGCCGCACGCCGCTGCCACGGAAATCATCGGCAAGGGTGAGACTTCCGTGCCGGATTCAAACCGGCCGCAAGCCCGCGAAACCGATCGTGGCGGTGGTGCCTTCGCCGAGTGCGCTGTCCAGCGTCACCGACCAGCCCAGGCGTTCGCCGAGGCGACGCACGACGGACAGACCGATGCCCTTGCCTACGGGATGCGCCTGGTCGGCGCGATAGAAGGGTTCGAACGCCTTGTCCAGTTCCTCGCGGCTCATGCCGATGCCGCTGTCGCGAACCACGATGCGATCGGCGCCGATCCGCACTTCGATGCGCCCCTCGTCGGTGAAATTGACCGCGTTGCTGAGCAGGTTGCCGACCATCACGCCGAGTATCCGTGGCGGTGCATGCAGGCGCGGCGACGCATCCTCGATCACTTCCAGCTGCACCGGCTTGCCGGCCAGCAACGGGCGCAGGTTGACCACTTCCTCGTAGACCACGTCGCGCACGTTGAAGTCCTCGCTCTGCGGCGCGATGTCGGCCTCTCGCGCCAGCACCAGGAAGGCGTCGATCACCGCCTCCATGTCGCGGCCGGAAAACTGGATCCGCTGCAGCGAGCGTTGCGTACGCGGCGGCAGGTCCGGGTCGGCCAGCAGCAGGTCGGTGGCGACGCGGATCACGGTCAGCGGCGTGCGCAGTTCGTGGCTGGCATCGCGGGTAAATGCGCGCTCGCGCGAGACGAACGCATCGACACGCACCGCCAGCCCGTGCAATGCATCGGCCAGTTGCCTGACTTCGCCATCGAGCGCGGCGGGCAGGCGCTCGGGCGCCAACTGCTCGGTATCGGGCTGGCGCGGGTCCCAGTGCGCCACCTGCCGTGCCAGCCACGACACCGGCTCCACCAGCCGGCGCGAAGTGCGGTAGGTGAGCCATGACACCGCATATAGCGACAGCAGCGCGAACAGGGTTGGCACCACGCCGAGCCACAGCGACAGTTCGTCTACGAAATCCTCGTCGTAGATCAGGTACAGGCGTCCGGCGGGACGCTCGTCCACGTAGACGATCTGGTTGCTGGCGGGCAGTTCGTGGAAACCGCGGGCGAGTCCGCTCACCACCGGCGGCAACGAGCCGTTGTCCAGCCCGGTCGGGACCACGAAGCCCTTCACCACGATGCCGATCGGCTGCCGCTGGCCCGGGTCACTTTCCCAGCTTTGCCAGTACTCAGCCACGCGCGACTGCAGGCGCCGTTCGAGCAGGCCCTGCTTGAGCACCGAATTAATCGCGAACACGCCGATGACGATCACGAAGCTGGCGATCACCGCCTGCAATATGAAGGCGATCCGGATCTTGCGCGACAACCCCTGCGACATGACCGATCAGGCGGGTGGGTGTTCGATATCCGCGATGCGATAACCGGCGCTTTGCACGGTATGCAGCAACGACCGGTCGAACGGTTTGTCGATGGTCTTGCGCAGGTTGTACAGATGGCTGCGCAAGGTGTCGGAATCGGGCAGGCCATTGCCCCAGATCTCGCGTTCGATTTCCTGGCGGCTGACCACGCGCGGCGATTCGCGCATCAGGATGGTCAACAGCTTCAGGCCGATCGGCGACAGCTGCAGCTCCGTGCCGCCGCGGGTGGCGCGCAGGCTGGCCGGATCCAGCACCAGGTCGGCGACCTTGAGCACTTCGGCACCGACCTGGCGGCGCTCCCGGCGGATCAGGGCACGCAGCCGCGCTTCCAGTTCCTGGATCGCGAACGGCTTGGTCAGGTAGTCGTCGGCACCGGCGCCGAGGCCGGTGAGCTTCTCGTCGAGGGTATCGCGCGCGGTCAGCATCAGCACCGGCGTCGACTTGCGCGCTTCCTCGCGCAGGCGGCGGCAGACCTCGATGCCGTCCAGCCGCGGCAGCATCAGGTCCAGCACGACCACGTCGTAGTTGTTCTCGGTCGCCAGGCGATAGCCGTCGAGGCCGTCCGCGGCATAGTCGACCTCGAAACCACGCCCTTCCAGGTATTCACCCACCATTTCCGAAATGTTGCGGTTGTCCTCGACGATGAGGACCAGTCCTGCGGGTTCTTGCGGGTTTCTCATGATGCCCCCGTTCCTTCAGCTTTGTGAAAGGTGCCAATAAGCGGGTCGAGACAACGTGAAGACGCCATCGTTACGCTAGGCATCTTTCCCTGAACGGCGTCTCGACATGTCCCTGGAGCGATTCCTGCCCGTACTGCTGTTGCTGGGCTCCAACGTGTTCATGACCTTCGCCTGGTATGGACACCTGAAGTACAAGTCGGCGCCGCTGTTTACGGTGATCCTGGTCAGCTGGGGCATCGCCTTCTTCGAGTACTGCCTGATGGTGCCGGCCAACCGCCTGGGCAGCGCGTTCTATTCGGCGCCGCAGCTCAAGGGCATGCAGGAGGTGATCACGCTGCTGGTATTCGCGGCGTTCTCCGTGGGCTATCTCGGCCAGCCACTGAAATGGAACCACTGGGCCGGCTTCGCCCTGATCGCCGTGGCGGCCTGGCTGATCTTCATGGAATGACGGCCGGCGCCGCGAAAGGACTCATGCCGCGCGCGCGGCCCAGGACTTCCAAGCGCTAGAACGGAATCTTGCCGGTGATGATGTCCTTGAACATCACCCCGCCCGCGAGCATCGCCACGCCGCGACAAGGCTCATGCCGCGCGCGCGGCCCAAGGGACTTCCAAGCGCTAGAACGGAATCTTGCCGGTGATGATGTCCTTGAACATCACCCAATCCCCAACGAACGAATACAGCGGATGCTTGAACGTGGCCGGCCGGTTCTTCTCGAAGAAGAAATGCCCGACCCAGGCAAACCCATAGCCGCACAGCAGCGCCGCCAGCAGCCAGCCGGCGTTGCGCTGCACGATGGCGACGGCAACCAGCAGCAGCACGCCGCAGCTGCCAATGAAGTGCAGCCGGCGCGACGTGCGGTTGGCATGTTCGCTCAGGTAGAAGGGATAGAACTCGCGGAAGCTGGCAAAGCGAGGCATGGCGGTCGTTTCCATAGGGCCGGGACCCGCCCTACGGTTTTTCCGTGGCCTTGGCGCGATCCCAGTATCGATCCTGCATCTCCAGCGACAGGCCCGCAAGCGCGGTGCCATCGGCCGCGGCCAGCGCCTCCATCGTCCGGAAGCGCCGTTCGAACTTGAGGTTGGCGCGACGCAACGCCGCACCAATGTCGACGTGGGCATGGCGCGCCAGGTTGGCGCAGACGAACAGCAGGTCGCCGATCTCATCCTCCAGCCGATGCTGCGCCGCGGCGTCGCCCGGGTCCGCGGCGAGGGCTGCGAATTCGGCGCGGACTTCCTCGACCTCCTCGTGCAGTTTCTCGATCACCGGCGCCGGACCTGGCCAATCGAAACCCACCTTGGCCGCACGGTTCTGCAGCTTGATCGCGCGTTGCCACTCGGGCAGACCGCGCGCGATGCCGGCCAGTGCCGACGCATCCTGGTCGCCGTTGGCCTCGCGTTCGCGACGCTTGTGCTCATCCCAGGCGACGGTCTGCGTCGCGGCATCCGTTATTGCTTCCGAAACCGGCCCCGCGGAAGAGGGGAACACGTGCGGGTGCCGCCGCGTCATCTTGTCGCTGATCGCCGCGACCACGTCGGCGAAGGCGAACGCGCCCTGCTCCTGCGCCATGCGCGAGTGGAACACCACCTGCAGCAGCAGGTCGCCGAGTTCGTCCTTCAACGCCGGCAAGTCGTTGCGGTCGATCGCGTCGGCGACCTCGTACGCTTCCTCGACGGTATACGGCGCGATGCTGGCGAAAGTCTGTTCGATGTCCCAGGGGCAGCCGTGCTCGCGGTCGCGCAGGCGGGCCATGATGTCGAGCAGGCGCTGGATGTCAGATTCGTTCTTCGCCACGTCTTGCTCCGCTCCTTCTCGTCTTGGCCATCATTCCCGTCTTCGCGGGTGATGGCTCAAAGCCACTCGCGCCACGGCAACCCGGGATCGCCCAGTCCGATGAAATCCCCGTTGAGGATCGTGTCGCGCTGGTTGTAGCGCAGCGGCCGTCCCTTCGGGTCGATCACGCAGCCACCGGCTCCTTCCAGGATGCACTGTCCGGCCGCCGTGTCCCATTCGCTGGTCGGGCCGAAGCGCGGATACACGTCCATGCCGCCTTCGGCGAGCCGGCAGAACTTGAGCGACGAGCCCAGCGCAACCGTCTCGACTTCGCCGATACGCGCCATCAACGCCTCGGTACGCGGGTCGCGATGCGAACGACTCGCGGCGACTCGCAACGGCGATCGTGCCGGCCGGCGCACCGCGATGGGCGCGTCGTGATCGCCGACGCGACGCCAGGCGCCGAGGCCTTGCCGCGCATGCCACAACAGGCCGGTGACCGGCGCCTGGATCACGCCAAATACCGGCACGCCGTGGTCGATCAGGGCGATGTTGACGGTGAACTCGCCGTTGCGCTTGACGAATTCGCGCGTGCCGTCGAGCGGATCGACCAGCCACAGGCGTTGCCATCCGCGGCGCTGCACAAGCGGGATTTCCTCGGCGGCTTCTTCCGACAGCACCGGGATGTCCGGCGCCAGTCGCGCGAGCCCGGCGACGATGCAGCGGTGCGCGGCCAGGTCGGCAGCGGTCAGCGGGCTGGCATCGGCCTTGTGTTCGACATCGAACGCGCCTTCGTATACCTCGAGGATCGCCGCGGCTGCGTCTCGTGCCAGCGCGATGACGCCTTCGCGGAGTTCGTCGTCGACCGGATCAACGTGGTTGCGCATCACCCTGCCTCAACCATTCGCGCGCGATGAACAAGGCAGCGATCGAGCGGCCTTCGGAAAAATCCTCGCGCAGGATCAGCTGGTGCAGGTCGTCGAGTTTCCATGGCACCAGCTCCAGTTCTTCCGGCTCGTCGCCGGGCAGCCGTTCGGGATACAGGTCGCGTGCGACCACCAGCGCGGTCTGGTGGCTCATGTAGGTAGGTGCCAGCGACAG
This sequence comes from Luteimonas cucumeris, assembly GCF_007830035.1. Taxonomy (GTDB): domain Bacteria; phylum Pseudomonadota; class Gammaproteobacteria; order Xanthomonadales; family Xanthomonadaceae; genus Luteimonas_C; species Luteimonas_C cucumeris. Next base: position 81,315 of record NZ_VLKN01000004.1, read on the forward strand.
CGATCGCAGCACGGTCAACGAGTGCGCGCCGTAGCCGGCTTCTTCCTTCAGTTCGCGGTTGGCCGCCTGCAGTGGCGTCTCGCCGGCATCGATCCTGCCCTTGACCAGCCCCAGTTCGTAGCGGTGCACGCCGGCCGCGTATTCGCGCACCAGCAGCACGGTGTCGTCGTCGAGCAGCGGCACCACTGCCACGGCGCCATGGCCGCGACCGTGCAGGCGTTCGTAGCGACGGCGTTCGCCGTTGCCGAACTCCAGGTCCAGCCGTTCCATGCGGTAGGGACCGGCGTCGTGCTCGGTGATGCCATGGATGATGGGCAGGCGTTTGGACATGGGATCGTGCATGAAACCTGGGGCTGGGATCTGGGGGCCGAGAAGCAAAAACGGATCGTCGCTGTTCGGCCCTAGGCCCTCGGCGCGCGCAGCCCGATAATGTCCGGATGCAGAAGACGATCGATACCGAAACGATGATAACGGACGCCGACCGCTGGCGTGCGCGCGACCTGGCCGTGCTGTGGCATCCCTGCACGCAGATGCGCGAGCATCCGGACACGTTGCCGCTGCTGCCGATCGCGCGCGGCGACGGCGCGTGGCTGGTCGGACACGACGGCCGGCGCTACCTGGACGCGGTCAGCAGCTGGTGGACCAACCTGTTCGGCCATGCCGAACCACGCATCGCCGATGCAATCGCGCGGCAGGCACGCACGCTGGAACAGGTGATCCTGGCCGGTTGTTCGCATGAGCCGGCGGTCGAACTGGCCGAGCGTCTGCTCGCGCTGGCGCCGCGCCAGCCCGGACGCGAACCGCTGGCCAAGGTGTTCTATGCCGACAACGGTTCGGCTGGCGTCGAGGTGGCGTTGAAGATGGCGTTCCAGTGGCATCGCAATCGCGGCGACCTGCGGCGCACCAAGTTCGTCGCGCTGGAGAACGGTTATCACGGCGAGACGCTGGGCGCGCTGGCGGTCGGCGACATCCCGTTATACCGGCGCGTGTACGCGCCATTGCTCGCGGAAGCGCTGTTCACGCCGTCGCCGGATGCTTACCTGGCGCGGCCCGGACAGAGCGCCGCCGGGCATGCGGAAGATGCCGCCGACGCGCTGGCGCGCCTGCTCGACGAGCACGTCGGCGAAATCTGCGCGCTGATCCTGGAACCGCGGGTGCAATGCGCCGGCGGCATGCGCATGCACGATCCGGCCTACCTCCGGCGCGCGCGCGAACTGTGCGACGTGCATGGCGTATTCCTGATCGCCGACGAGATCGCGGTCGGCTTTGGCCGCACCGGCACGATGTTCGCCTGCGAACAGAGCGGCGTGATGCCGGACCTGCTGTGCCTGTCCAAGGGCCTCACCGGCGGCTTCCTGCCGCTGGCGGCGGTACTGGCCACGCAGGAGATCTACGACGGTTTCCTCGACGATTCGCGCGAGCGCGCCTTCCTGCATTCGCACAGCTATACCGGCAACCCGCTGGCCTGCGCGGCGGCACTGGCCTCGCTCGACATCTTCGCGACCGACGACGTGCTTGCGCGCAACCGCGCGACCGCGGCGACGATGACGGCGCTTGCCGCGCCGTTGGCAAGCCATCCACAGGTGGCCGATGTTCGCCAGGCCGGCATGATCGTCGCCTTCGAGCTGGCCCAGGGCGGCGACAAGCGCATGCCGTTCGATCCGGCGCATCGCATTGGCCTGCGTGCCTACCGCGCGGCACTGGAGCGCGGCGTGTTGCTGCGGCCGCTCGGCGACGTGCTGTACTGGATGCCGCCGTACTGCATCGATGACGCGCAGCTGGCATTGCTCGCCGAGACCACGCGCGCGGCGATCGACGAGGCAACCGCGTGCGCCTGACCCGTGCCTTCGTCGACATGCCGCTCGCGATCGGGCAGCGACTGGCCCTCCCGGACGCGACGGCCGCGCACCTGGTGCGCGTCTTGAGGCTGGCCGAAGGCGATGCCTGCGTGCTGTTCAACGGCGATGGCCACGATTACGACGCGCGGCTGCTGTCGGCCAACAAACGGGGTGCACAGGCGGAGGTGCTGGCGTCGCGTGCGGTCGACAACGAATCGCCGCTGCGCATCGTGCTGCTGCAGGGCATCGCGCGCGGCGAGAAGATGGACCTGATCCTGCAGAAGGCGACGGAACTCGGCGTTGCCGGCATCGTGCCGGTGCTGGCCGAACGCACCGAGGTGAAACTGGACGCCGAACGCCGTGCCAAGCGGACCGCGCACTGGCGCAATGTGGTGGTATCTGCGTGCGAGCAGTCCGGGCGTGCACGCGTTCCGGATCTTGCATCGCCATTGCCATTGGCGGAAGCCGCGGCAGGATTGCCGACCGATGCCTTGAAACTGACGCTGGATCCCGCCGGCGAGCGCTCGGCGCGGACATTGGGAACGCTGCCATCAGGCGTGATCGCGATCGCGATCGGCCCGGAAGGCGGCTGGTCGCCGCGCGACCGGGAAACGCTGGGCGCGGCGGGCTTCGAAGGCTTGGGTCTGGGTCCGCGCATCCTGCGCACCGAGACCGCCGGCCTGGCCGCGATCGCCGCGCTGCAGTCGAGGTTCGGCGACCTGTAGGGCTGTCTACGCGGCCTGCCAGAACTCGCCGATGCGGTTTTCCAGGGCCGCCAGATCGGGCAGCAGTGCGGCGTCTTCCTTCAGCAGCACGCGCGCCTGCACGCCGGCCGGCAAGGCCTCGCCGTCGTGCGCGTCTTCGGACAATTCGTCGTGCGCGACCGTGACCAGCCGCGGAAAGCCCTGCGTCAGCAGGGCGAAGAACGGCAGCCTGGAATTGCCGCCGAGTGCTTTCAGCACCAGCACCTTGTTGCCGAGCACCGCGTTTTCCTCGGCAATCCCGGCCATGCGCGAGAACGCGATCAGCGGCAGGCGCCAGCCGCGCCAACGGATGTGGCCCAGCAGCCACTCCGGCGCGTCGTCGACCGGCTCCGGCTGCGCGTACGACAGCACCTCGGCAATGGTCGCGTTCGGCAGCAGCAGCCGCGCGCCGGTCACCTGGATCAACACCCCGCGGATGTCGTTGCTTGCGTTCGCCATGCCCTGTCCTTACCTGTAAACCCGAATCGCGGAGATGATCAGACCGGCCAGCGCTCGCTCAGACGCTCGGCCAGTTGCACTGGCAAGCCGGCCTCGCCACCGCGCGCGACCAGGTCGTTGGCGGCAGCCGGTTCGAAGCAGCCTTCCGTCGACTGGCCTCCGACCCAGGCGCCGGCAGCGGCAAGCCGCAGCACCGGGTCGACGAAGGCAAGATCGGCACCGCTGAGCACCACCACCGCACTGTCGTTGGCCGGCAGTGCATCGAGCAGGCCAGCCGATTCGCTGAACACCAGCTCGGCCGCCTTGCGCACCAGGCCCAGCGCCGGCGGCACCACATACACGTTGCCGGCTTCCGGCACCATGTTGGTCACCGCCAGCAGCACCGGCATCGCCGAAGCGCGAGCCATCTGCCCGACGAGCTTGTCGTACTGCCCGCCATCGAGCCGCTGCAGGATCAGCACTGGACGCGGAAAACCTTCCGGCAGGCCCTTGAGTATCTGCCGCACCGCGTCCGGCCCGCCCAGCCCGGCCAGCAGCACCACCGCGCCGCGCTGCGGCCCGTGGCCATAGCTGTCGGTGTCGGCCAGCGACAGGCCGGCGATGCGGCGCTCCAGTTCCTCGATGTCGTGTTGCGCCACCGGCGTCGCGGGACGCGCCTGCGCGCCGCCGCTGTCGTCCAGGCTCCAGTCGTTGCTGTTGAACGTGCGCGGCTCGGCGGCGACCGGCAGTTCGGCGGCCTCGCGCGCCATGTCGCTGTCGCGCAGGAATTCGTCGAGCCCCATGACCGCTTCCGGCGTCGTTACTGCGCTGTCATCGCGCGCGCGCGGGGAATCGGCGGCGTCACCGGTATCGAAACTGTTGAAGTCGATCGGGCCGATGTCGGCCGGCTCGGGATCGAGCAGCCCGATGTCGACCTCGTCGACTTCGACCAGCACGCCGATTCCGACCGCGTCGATCGGCAACACCTCGGCATGGTTGCCGGCTTCGTCGACATACTCGTCGATCGATTCCGGCACCGGTTGTGCCTGCTGCAATCCAGCGGGCATTCCCGGCTGCGGATAGTCGTCGGCTTCGGTCTGCCCTGGCGGCAACACGTCGTCGTGGCCGTACAGCTTGGCGTGCAGGTGCCGCGTCCAGCGCGCCGCATCCCAGCCCTCGCGCCGTGCCGCCAGTTCCGCCTCGTCGAAGATCACCGCGATCGACGGATCGCCCAGCACCGCTTCGAAACGCTCGAGATGCCCCTCGATCGCGGGATCCAGCGCCACCAGCACGCTGTCCGGCGCCGCCGCGATCACCGCATCGACGGCGATGCCGGAAGGATCGGCGACCAGCACCACGTCGGCGCCGGCATGTTGCAGCGCGTCGCGCAGGCGATCGCTGGCCACGCCGGGCTGCGCCAGCAGTACCGCGCGCCGCCGTCGCAGGGCGACTTCAACCACAGGCTCAGGCGTGGTCACGGGTCAGCCCCAGCAGGTCGAACACGTTGCGCATGAGCTCCTGCTCCTGGTACGGCTTGCCCAGGTAGCGTTCCACGCCGATGTCGAATGCGCGCTGGCGATGCTTCTCGCCGGTGCGCGAGGTGATCATCGCGATCGGCACGTTGCGCAGGCGCGGATCGAGCTTCATCGTCGTCGCCAGCTCGTAGCCATCCATGCGCGGCATTTCGATGTCGAGCAGCATCAGGTCCGGCACGCGCTCGGTCATGCGTTCGAGCGCATCGAGTCCATCCTTGGCAGTGACGACCTCGAAGTTGTGGCGTTCCAGCACGCGGCCGGTCACCTTGCGCATGGTCACCGAATCGTCGACCACCATCACCAGCGGCACGCCGCGTTCCGGTGCCGCGGGCGCGAATTCGACTTCGCGCGGCTGCGTCGCCTGGCGGCGCACCAGCGGCGCGATGTCGAGGATCACCACCACGCTGCCGTCGCCCATGATGGTCGCGCCGAAGATGCCTGGCACCGAAGCCACCTGCGGGCCGACCGGCTTGACCACGATCTCGCGGTTGCCCAGCACCTGGTCGATGCTGACCGCCGCGCGCAGGTCGCCGGAGCGGATCAGCAGCAGCGGTACCTGCAGCTGGCCTTCGGCCTTGGCCGGCGCGTGGCTGAGCAGCGTGCCGAGGTCGTGCAGCGCATAGTCTTCGCCGCCGTAGCGGTAACTGGTGCCCCCGGTCGCCAGTTCATCGCGACCGATGCGGCCGACGCCGCGCACCGAGGCGATCGGCACCGCGAAGCTGGTCTCGCCGATGCGCACGAACACCGCCTGCGTCACCGCCAGCGTCTGCGGCAGGCGCATGGTGAAGGTGACGCCTTGTTTGGGCCGCGAAGTGATGTCGAGCGCGCCGCCGAGCTGGCGTACTTCGCTGTGCACCACGTCCATGCCGACGCCGCGACCGGCCAGATGGCTGACTGCATCGGCGGTCGAGAAACCCGATTCGAGGATCAGCGTGTCCAGGTCGGCATCGGCGAGCACCGCACCGGCGCGCACCAGTCCACGCTCTTCGGCGCGGCGACGGATCGCCTGGCGGTTGAGGCCGGCGCCGTCGTCGGCGACTTCCAGCACCACTTCCGAGCCTTCGCGACGCATCGAGATGCGCACCGTGCCTTCTTCCGGCTTGCCGGCCTTGCGGCGCTGCTCCGGCGTTTCCAGGCCGTGCGCGACCGCGTTGCGCAGCATGTGTTCCAGCGGCGCGGTCATGCGCTCGAGCACGTTGCGGTCGAGTTCGCCCTGTGCGCCGTCGAGTTTCAGCTGAACCTGCTTGCCGGTCTCGCTGGCGGCCTGGCGGATCACGCGACGCAGGCGCGGCACCAATGCATCGAACGGCACCATGCGCGTGCGCATCAGACCTTCCTGCAGGTCCGAACTGACGCGCGACTGCTGCAGCAGCAGTGTTTCGTACTGGCGGGTCAGATCCTCCATCGAGCCCTGCAGGCTCGCCAGGTCGGCCGCGGATTCGCCGAGGCCGCGCGACAGCTGCTGCAGGGTCGAGAAGCGGTCCAGCTCGAGCGGATCGAAGGTCTGGTCGGAGGTTTCGTGCTCGCGCTGGTAGCGGGCGATGATCTGCGCTTCGGTTTCGATGTCCAGGCGGCGCAGCTGGTCGCGCAGGCGCGCGTTGGTCTGCTCCATTTCGCCCATCGCCGAACGGAACGCACCGAGCTGCTGCTCCAGTCGCGCACGATAGATCGCAACCTCGCCGGCGTAGTTCACCAGCCGGTCGAGCAGATCGGCGCGGATGCGCACCTGCTCCTGCGGCGCGCGTACCGCGATGTCGTCCTCTTCGCCCTGGCCGGCCTCGAGCGGCGCCGACAGCGGCTTCAGTTCGACCACCGGTTGTGGCGCGGCAGTGGAGGCCACGGATCGCGGTGCATCGCTGATGCTTTCGCCGCGGGCGCGTGCGTCGAATTCCTCGATCAGGCCGACTGGTACCGCGACGGCACGGCGCGCAGCGACGCGGCCGAGCATCGCGTGCAGCCGATCGAAACCGCGCTCCAGCAACGGCACGCCATCGCGGCCGAGTTCGCAGCGATGTTCGGCTACGGCCTCCAGCAGCGTTTCCATGGCATGGCCCAGATCGCCCACGGCCATGATCCCGGCCATGCGCGCGCCACCCTTCAGCGTATGCAGGTCGCGTTGCAGGCCGACCACCGGTTCGCGATCGGTAGGCGCTTCGCGCAGGCGCGCGAGCAGCCCGTCGGCGTGGTCGAGGATGTCGCCAGCTTCCTCGACGAAGATGTCGACCAGTTCCGGATCCAGGTCGGTGAGATCCAGCGCCTCGTCCGGGTCCTCGGTGGACGCCATGACTCCGGCCAGCAGCGTGGCGACGGCGCTGTCGGAACCGGCGTCCGCACCGGTTTCGACTTCATTCGATTCGGTTTCAGGTGCCGGCGTTGCGGCGGCAACGCGTTCCGCCTCGGCTTGTTCCGCTGCCAGGCGCTCGGCTTCCGCGCGCTCGACTTCGATACGCTGCGCCTCGGCACGCTCGGTGGCGATGCGTTCGGCTTCTGCACGCTCGGCTGCGATGCGTTCGGCTTCCAGGCGCTCGGCTTCGACTCGCGCAGCCTCGGCCTGTTCGGCGGCAATGCGCTCCGCCTCGAGCCGCTGCGCCTCCAGCGCCTGTTCCTGCGCGATACGTTCGGCTTCGGCCTGCTCGGCTTGCCGGCGTGCCTGTTCCTGCGCTTCGGCCTGCGCGACCCGCTCCGCCTCCAGGCGCTCGGCTTCGGCTGCGGCGGCCAGCGCAACGGCGGCACGCTCGGCTTCCGCACGTTCGGCGGCGGCACGCTCCGCCTCTGCGCGCTCGGCGGCGATGCGTTCGGCCTCGGCTTGTTCCGCCTCGACGCGGATCGCCTCGAGTTGTTCGGCTTCGACCCGTTCCGCTTCCAGGATCGCAGCCTCGATGGCCGCGATCTCGAGCCGTTCCTGCGCTTCGATCCGCTCCAGTTCGACGCGCTGCGCGTCCGCTTGCGCCGCGATGTCCTCCTCGGTCGGCGCCGGCTCTTCGCTCAGGTCGACCGCCGGCGTCTCCTCGTCCAGCCCGAAGATCGAGACGCTCGGCTCCGGCAGGCTGTCGCGCAGGTCGATCAGGCGCACCGCGAGCATGGTCTGCACCGGCACCATCGATTCCGGTGCTTCCAGGCCGGCGACGGTAGCGCGGATCTGCGTGGCCAGTTCCGACAGCGCGGCAATGCCTTCCGCCTCGGGCACGCGGCCGGACGCCAGCAAGCGCTTGACGTAAGCCTCCGCCGGCAGAGTGGCATCGACGATTTCCGGCACTTCGGTCATCGCGAATGCGCCGTTCATGGTGTGGATCGCGCGCAGCAGCGCGTCGTCCGCCGGCTGCGGCGAAAGCCGCGAGCGTTCCAGCCAGGCATCGACGGTCTGCAGGTGGCCATCGACTTCCACGCCAAGGATTTCCAGCAGGACCGGATCGACCGTCACCGCACGCAGTTCGGTTGCGAGCGCGGTGGCGGCCGGCATCTCTTCCTGCGGTGCCTCGAGGATGATTTCCTCGACTTCGATGCCGTCGTACGGCACTTCGAGTGGCCCGGACTGCGCCGCAGCGAAGCTGGCCGGCGCCGTGTAATACGCTTCCTCGCCGGCCGCCAGGCGATCGGCGACGGCCTCGATGCCGGACAGGTCGATCGCCAGCGGCGTGGCGCCGCTCAATGCCGCGTGCAGCATCGGCAGGGTGTTGAACGCGTGATCGACCAGCGCGAGCACCGCTGGCGTCGGCGGGCGAGTGCCGTCGAGCACGCGGTTGAGCATGTTCTCGACTTTCCAGCTGAACTCGCCGAGCACGCGCGCTCCGACCAGGCGGCCGCTGCCCTTGAGCGTGTGGAACACGCGGCGGATCGGGCGCAGGCGATCGAGTTGTTCGGGTTGTTCGCGCCACTGCGGCAACAGCTGGCCGAGGTTGGCGATCTCCTCTTCGAATTCCTCGAGGAAGATCTCGCGGATCTCGTCGTCGATCTCGTCGTTGCTGAAATCGAAGCCGCCGCTGCCGGCCTCGACGCCTTGTCGCGCCACTGCGGGAACCGCGGCGACCGCAGCGGCCGGGTTCGCTTCGGCCGCGACGATCGCGTCGATCCGGTCGAGCGTCTCGTCCTGCACCACGGCCACGGTTTCGGACTGCGGCAACGGCCAGTAGCGCAACGACTCCAGGCTCTGCCGCGTGATCGCGAGGATCTCCTCGGAATTCTGGCGACGGTCGCGGACCGCTTCCAGGTAGTACTCCAGGCTGGCCAGCGCATCGGCCAGCGTGTCGAGCTGGCGGCCATTGGGCACGCGCTTGCGCGACAGCAGTTCGGCCTCGGTGTAACGGCGCACGCCTTCGAGGTAATTTGCCGGCTCGGGCAGTTCCAGCATGCGCAGCGCGCCGGAGACTTCGGCCAGCAGGCGCGGCACTTCGCTCAGCTGGGCGTGATCCCAGTTGGTTTCGACGAAGGCGACGAAGCCCTGGCGCGCGTCGGCGAAGTTGGCGATCGCCTCGCGCACCAGCACTTCCAGCACCTTGTGCGATTCGTTGGCGATCAGGTCTTCCTGCTCGCCCAGGCCCGGCTGGCCGAGCCGTGCGACCTGGTCGTCCAGCGAAGCGTCGACGTACAGCAGCGCGCCGGCAACGTCGAGCAGCGCATCCTCGTCGGTGGGGCGATTGCTGGAGGTCAGTTCGCGCAGCGCGTCGCGCTGCTGCAGCACCACGTCGCGGGCGACGCCGAGGCCGAGCATGCCCAGCGTGTCGGCGACGCGGTCCAGCGCCACCACCTGCGGCTGCAGTTCGCCAGCGTCGCTGCGGTTGGTGCGCAGGTGCAGGTCGAGCGCGTCCTTGATGCGCAGCAGGTCTTCCTTGATGGCGCCTGCGACGGTATCGAGCAGCGCGCGGTTGCGCCCACTCATGCTGCCGCGCGCATGCGCGAGTTCGGATTCGCTCGGCGCCTCACCGACCAGGCCGAAAGTGGCGCGCAACGCATCCAGCGCCGGGTGCGATTCGCTCGCCTGGGCGACGTGGTAGAGCAGCTGGCGCGTGCATTCCAGTTGCGAATGCGGAGCGCGTGCGCTGCCATCGCCTTCGCCGAATTCGCGTCGTGCCTCGCGCTCGACGCTGCCGAACGCCTCGCGCAGCGAATAGGCGCTGCCGAGGCCGCCATCGCGCAGCGCGGCGGCGGTTTCGGTGGCGACCCACAGCATGCGACGCGCGGCAGGTTCGCTGGCCAGGCCGAGCAGGCCCTGCAATGCCTGCGTCAGGGTGGCGTAGTCGCCCGGCGTGGTTTCGCTCCAGCCGGCCAGCGATTCGCGCAAATCGGACAGCAGCGGTTGCGCGTCGGTCTCGCGCTGTCGCACCGGCGTATCGACCGGTTGCGGCAGCGTGACCGGCAGCGGCCGGTCCAGATCGGGTGCGAACAGCACGCTCTCGCTCAGGCCCTTCTCGCCGCGCGCACTGCGCAGTTCGTTGAGCAACGGCAGCAGGACGATCGGAATGTCCTTGTGCCCGCCCTGCAGGCGCTCCAGGTAATCGGGCAGCAGCACCACACCGCGCATCAGGCTGGAACAGGCCTCGTCGCGGTTTGCCACCTGTCCGGAGGCGATCGCCTTGGCCAGCGCCTCCATTTCCTCGGCCACCATCGCTGGCGCATACAGTTCCACCATGCGCAGCGTGCCCTGCACCTGGTGCAGGAAGCCGGCGGCGAAGCGCATGCGGCTCGGGTCGGCGGGATCGTCGGCATAACCTTCGATCTCGTGCTGCGTCTGGCGCAGGGTCTCGTCGAGCTCGGGTTTGACCCAGCCCAGCGTGGTGTAGTCGATCGCGTCGCGCAGCGCCGTCATCGCGCAACTCCGTCACACGCGGGAACGCACGTCGCCGCGTGCGCTATGCGCACGACCAGGGCGTTGGTGTGCATAGCGCACACATTGGCAGCCAATCCTTTCATGCCGTCGTCGATTCCCCGGCTCAGGCCGGCAGCTTGAAGTCGGCGACCGAGCGACGCAGGTCGGCAGCCAGCTGCGCCAGGTTGCCGATCGACTCGGCGGTCTGGTTGGCGCCCTGCGAGGTCTGCGCGGTGATCGACTGGATCGTGTTCATCGTCTGGGTGATGTTGGATGCCGCGCTGGACTGCTGCTGCGAAGCGGCCGAAATGCCCTGGATGAGGCCGGACAGGTCGTTGGACACGCGTTCGATCTCGCCCAGCGCGGTACCGGCGTCTTCCGCCAGTCGCGCGCCGCTGACCACCTCGGCGGTGGTCTGTTCCATCGAACTGACCGCTTCGTTGGTATCGGACTGAATCGTCTGCACCAGCGTCTCGATGCGCTTGGTCGCGTTCGATGCGCGTTCGGCCAGTCGCTGCACTTCGTCGGCCACCACCGCGAATCCGCGGCCCGCCTCGCCGGCCGACGCGGCCTGGATCGCCGCGTTCAGCGCCAGGATGTTGGTCTGTTCGGAGATGTCGTTGATCAGTTCGACGATCGAGCCGATCTCCTGCGAGCTTTCGCCCAGCCGCTTGATGCGCTTGGAGGTTTCCTGGATCTGGTCGCGGATCGAGTCCATGCCGGCGATCGTCTGCCGCACCACGCCGGCGCCCTTGGTCGCGATCTGCACCGAGCGCTGCGCCACGTCGGCCGACTCGGCGGAATTCTTCGATACCTGGTCGATGCTCGCCGCGATTTCGCTGATGCGGTCGGACGCGGAATTGATTTCCTGCGCCTGGTGTTCGGCAGCCTCGGCCAGGTGCATGGCGGTGGCCTGCGTTTCCTGCGCGCTGGATGCCACCTGCACGGAGGTGTCGTTGATCGTCTGCACCAGGCTGCGCAGCTGCTCGACGGCGAAGTTGATCGAGTCCGCGATCGCGCCGGTCATGTCCTCGGTCACGGTCGCCTTCACGGTGAGGTCGCCTTCGGCGAGCGATCCCATCTCATCCAGCAGGCGCATGATCGCCTCCTGGTTGCGGTCGTTGAGCTCCTTGGTGCTCTGGTAGCGCACGCGCTGGGCGCGGTTGAGGCTGACCAGCAGGCCGACGATGGAGAACAGTGCAAGCAGGCCGGACGCGATGCTGATCCAGATGTTGCCGAGCACGGAGGTGTCGCGCAGCGAACCGAACGCGGTGAACGCGCGGAACAGGCTCTCGCTGTCGGTCAGCAGCTTGTTGGAGCCGGCGGTCAGCGAGGCGGCCGAGGACTGCGCGCTGAACAGGTTCTTGGAACTGCCGAGGATGGCGTCGAGATCCTTCTTCATCTCGGCCCATTGCGCGTTGGCCTGGTTGAGCGCGGCGATGGCGGCGACGTTGCCGACCTTCTGCACGTTCATCGCCTCGTCGCCTTCGCGCAGGCCGGCCAGCACCTGGCCGAACACGCCTGCATCGCGCGCCAGCGCGTCGCCTGCCAGCGCCGCGGTCGGGCCGCCAGCCTGGATTTCGGTGACGCGGCGGGCCATGGTCGAGGCCAGCACCACCTGGCGCAGGGCGATATAGACCTGCGAGGCGGGCGAACCGCTCGACGACATCGCGCGCACCACCTCGTCGAGCTGCGCCTGCAGCTGCGGCACGGCCTGGGTGAAGCGGCTGGCGTTGCCGGCCAGGCCCATCACCGCCTTTTCGCTGGCCAGCAGCTGTTCGGCATCCTTGCGCAGCGGCGCCCAGGTCTGGGAGACCGTGTCGATCGGCCCGGACACGCCGGTGGTGGTGCCGAAGCGCTCGTTGAGCAGGCGGATGTCTTCTTCGACCTGGGCCTTGGTGGCCTTGAACGCGGTGAACGACTCGGCGTTGCCCTCGACCGCTTCACGGCCCTGGTTGGCGAGTTTCTGCGAGTTCACCTGCAGGTTCGAGGCCGAAGTGCTGGCGCTGCCGAGCCGCGATGCTTTCCAGATCGCATAGCCGGTGTTGGCGCCGAAGACCAGCAGCGACGCGATCAGCAATCCGACGAAGAAGTTGGTACCGAGATTGCGGCTTTTGCCGGTAACGGTATCCATCACAGTGCTCATGTTCGGCCTCGATCTTTGCTGTTCTGCATGTTTGGTTGAAGCGGCGCGGTCAGGCCGCGGCTTGTCGGAATTCGGGGGTGCGCGACAGCCGTTCCAGGCTGAAGATCCCCCATGCGTGCTCGCCCAGGCGGTAACCACGCTCGACGAAGTGCGCGTAACGCCCTTCCGCCAGCTGCGCTGCGGCCATGTCTTCCTGTTCGATCTGCTGCTGCTCGGTGAAGCCGCGCTGGCCGTACAATTCGTCGATCAGCACCGCCACGTCGCCGCCGTGCTGGCGCATCAGCAGCATGCGCTGGCCTTCGTGCATCACCGTGCGCACGCCTTCGAGGAACTGCTTCAGGTCGATGATCGGCAGCAAATTGCCGCGCACGTTGGCCACGCCCAGCATCCACGGCTGCGCGCCGGGCACCGGCGTTATCGCCGGCACCGGCAGGATTTCGACCACCTCGTCGAAACCCGAAGCCAGCCGGTGCGCGCCGATGCGATAGGCCACGCCACGCCACAGTCCGGGCGCATCGAGCTGCTCGGGCAGGCCGACAACATGCGCCAGGCTCTTGCGCTCGTATTCGGCCAGGATCTGGAACGGCTCGAGGCGGTGTTGCGCGGACATGCTCAGGCGCCGACCAGCTCGTTGATGCGCGCGATCAGCGCGTCTTCGCGCGGCGGCTTGACGATGTAGTCCTTGGCGCCCTGGCGCAGGCCCCAGGCGCGATCGGTCTCCATGCCCTTGGTGCTGACGATCAGCACCGGGATGGTGCTGGTGGCGGCGTCCTTGGACAGCGCGCGGGTGGCCTGGAAGCCGTTCATGCCCGGCAGCACCAGGTCCATCAGCACCAGGTCGGGCATCTCGCGGCGACACATCTCGATGCCGTCCTCGGCGTTGCCGGAGGCCAGCACCTGGTGGCCGTTGCGTTCCAGCAACTGGGTCAGCACGGCGGTGTCGGTAGGTGAATCTTCAATCAGCAGAATACGGGCCATGCGTTGCCTTTCCCCCTGGTCAGGCGTTGACGTGAGTACGGATCGCGCCGAGCAGTTCCTCGCGCGTGAATGGTTTGGTGAGGTACTGCTCGGAACCGACGATGCGACCGCGTGCCTTGTCGAACAGGCCGTCCTTGGACGACAGCATGACCACCGGAGTGGACTTGAACAGCTGGTTGTTCTTGATCAGCGCACAGGTCTGGTAGCCATCCAGGCGCGGCATCATGATGTCGACGAAGATGATCTGCGGCTGTTCGTCGGCGATCTTGGCCAAGGCCTCGAAGCCGTCGTTGGCGGTAACCACCTCGTAGCCTTCGCGCTTCAGCAATGTCTCGGCGGTGCGGCGGATCGTCTTGGAGTCGTCGATCACCATCACCTTCAAGCCACTGAGGCTGGGTGCGCTGCCCTGGTCCTGCATTTCGATGTCCCCTGTGGGCGCGCGAAGAAGTAGGCGCGCCGCGAAACCATCTATATCCCAGCCATCGCGCGCACTGTCAAGTTTTCGTTAGCCGGACGCACCAGCTGAATGGCGGAAGCGGACGGTGTCGCGGGCCCGACTGTTAAGATCGCCGCCCTGACCGGGGGAATGACCGCCATGCCGCTCGAAATCATCGTCGTGATGGATCCGATCGAGTCGATCAAGATCGCCAAGGATTCGACATTCGCGATGCTGCTCGAGGCGCAACGTCGTGGTCATCGGCTGCACTACGTCTTGCCGGGGGGGCTGTCGCTGCGCGATGGCCGCTGCAGTGCAGCAACGGCGCCGCTGACCGTCCGCGACGACCCCAAGGGCTGGCACGAACTGGGGCGCACGTCACAGATCGAACCCGGGCCTGGCCACGTGCTGCTGATGCGCAAGGACCCGCCGGTCGACGCCGACTACCTGCACGACACCCACCTGCTCGGTTTCGCCCAACGCGCCGGGGCCCAGGTGGTCAACGATCCGCAGGGTCTGCGCGACTTCAACGAGAAACTGGCGGCGCAGGAGTTCCCGCAATGCTGCCCGCCGACGCTGGTCAGCCGCGACGCCGTGGCGCTGAAAGCCTTCGTCGCCGAGCACGGCGACGCGGTGCTCAAGCCGCTGGACGGCATGGGCGGGCGCTCGATCTTCCGGATCCGGGCCGGCGACGCCAATCTCAACGTGATCCTGGAGACCCTGACCGAAGGCGGTCGCCATCTGGCCATGGCCCAGCGCTACCTGCCGGAGATCGTCGACGGCGACAAACGCATCCTGCTGGTCGACGGCGAACCGGTGCCCTACTGTCTGGCGCGGATCCCGCAGGGCGACGAATTCCGCGGCAACCTGGCTGCCGGCGGCCGTGGCGAGGGTCGCCCGCTGAGCGATCGCGACCGCTGGATCGCCGCCCAGGTCGGCCCGGAGATGAAGCGTCGCGGCATGCGCTTCGTCGGCCTGGACGTGATCGGCGACTACCTCACCGAAGTCAACGTCACCAGTCCGACCTGCATCCGCGAACTCGATGCGCAGTACGGGCTCAACATCGCCGGCCTGCTGTTCGATGCGATCGAAGCCGACCTGCCGTGAAGCTACCCCGGACGCACGAAGTCCGATAAAGCAGATGGATCCACGAACGCTTCCATGATCCGATTCGATCCGTGCCCGCAAAGGTCTTGATGTCGGCCCTTCCCGCCCCCGCCCCGCAGATCGACGAGAACCAGCGCCTGACCGCTTCGCTGGCGCTGTCGGTGCTGCTGCACGGGATGCTGATCCTGGGCCTGGGTTTCGCGCTGGACGATGCGGCGCCGATCCTGCCGACGCTGGACGTGATCCTGACCCAGGCACAGACCCCGCTGACCCCTAAGCAGGCCGATTTCCTCGCCCAGGCCAACAACCAGGGGGGTGGCGAACACGACAAGGCCCTGCGCCCGCGCGATGCCGAAGTCGGCCGCGCACCACAAGCCGAAGCCGGCGTCGCGCCGCGCGAACTGCGTGCCCAGGCACCCGCGCCGCAGCCACCGCCGGAAGCGCGCGTGGTCAGTACCCGCGACAGCAGCACGCAACTGCCGGCCCCCGAGGCGACGCCCACCCCGCCGGACGCGCCGCTGCCGCCGGGCCAGCGGAAAGTCGAACGCGACCTGGCGATGGCGCGACTCGCGGCGGAAATCCACCTGCGCTCGCAGCGCTACGCCAAGCGTCCCAAACGCAAGTTCGTTTCCGCCAGTACGCGCGAATACACCTATGCGACCTACCTGCGCTCATGGGTGGACCGGGTCGAGCGCGTCGGCAATCTCAACTACCCGGACGAGGCGCGCCGGCGTCGCATCGGCGGCCTGCTGGTGATCAGCGTGGCGATCCGCCGCGACGGCAGCATCGAGCGCGCCGACGTGATCCAGTCCAGCCACATCCCCATGCTGGACGCAGCCGCGCTGCGCATCGTGCGCCTGTCCGAGCCCTTCGCGGCGCTTCCGAAGACCGAAGAGGACATCGACGTGCTGCACGTGACCCGCACCTGGCAGTTCCTGCCGGGTGGCGAACTGATCGATCGGTGACATGGACAAGTTCGAATACCTGTCGGTATTGACCTCGATCATCATCGGCCTGGCGATCGCCAACCTGCTGTCCGGCGCGGCACGCCTGATCCAGCTACGTGCGCGGATGAAGCCGCACGCGACAACGCTGTGCTGGATGGCGATTCTGTTCCTGGCCAACATCCAGATCTGGTGGGTCGCGTTCGAGCGGCGCGAGTCAGACGAGTTCACGTTCTTCGCATTCCTGCTCTATCTGATGATGCCGATCGCCGTCTTCATGGTGAGTTTCCTGGTCCTGCCCGACCTCGGCGACGAGGACCATATCGATCTGGCGGCGAACTTCGAGGGCAACCGACCTTGGTTTTTCGCCCTGCTAGGACTCGTCCCCCTGGTGAGCCTGGTCGAGGAATGGGCCAACGAAGGCCGGCTGCCGTTGGATACCGACGCCGCGTTCCGGATCGTGTTCCTGGTCCTGACCATGATCGCTGCTGGCATTCGCAATGCGCATTTCCAACTGTGCAACGCGATCTTTGCCTTGGGTGGCTTCGTCGCCTACGTCGCAGTCCTGTTCCTGCAACTCCGTTAGCTTTTTCTTGCGTAGAGCGGAGCATGCCTTCACCCACCCCTTCCGCACGCGGGAGATGGTTTCAGACTGGTGCAAGGCCATCAGCGCCCGGCACGCAAGGCCCGCTGTTGTTCCAAGGTCAGCGCGACGTTGTCGCGCAGGTAGGCCGGTTCCAGACGCTCGGGTGCGACGCCTTCGCCGCGCGCGAAAGCGAACGCGGCCAGCCTTGCGACATCCGCGGCATGGGGCAGCGCAGACGCATCGACATGACGCAATCGCGGATGCAGGCGGCGCTGCAGAAGACCGTCCGCCGCCGCGAACCCGGTGCCGACACCGTCCCAGTCCGTTTCGTCGCCAGGCAGGCACACGCCATCCGGCGTGGTGACGGTTTCCTTCGAAGTAACGGCCAATTGCTCGCCGTCACGCAGGAACGCTGCAGTGTAGACCTCGCCCATGCGCGCATCGATCGCCGCCAGGATGCGCTGGCCTGGTGATTTCACAGCCAGCGCGGCCAGGGTCGATACCGGCACCACCGGCCTGTCGAGTGCGAGCGCGATGCCCTGCGCGATGGCGACCGCCAGGCGCACGCCGGTGAATGCGCCCGGGCCACGGCCGACGGCGATCGCATCGAGTTGCGAACGCGCGACGCCGGCCTCGGCGAGCAGGGCTTCCGCCCACGGCAATGCCAGCTCGGCATGACGGCGCGGCGCGACCTCGAAACGCTCGTGCACCTGCCCGTCGATCCAGACCGCGACCGAGCAGGCTTCCGTGGCGGTTTCGAAGGCGAGTAGTTTCATGGGATCGAGAGCCGGGAATCGGGAATCGGGAATCGGGAATCGGGAATCGGGAATCGGGAATCGGGAACAGCTTGCGGCTTTTGCACCATCTGGAGAAGAGATTTCGGGAAACATGCTCCTTAGATTGGCTTCCAGACTTCTGAGCAATCCCTTCAACCCTTCATTCAAAGAGGAAAATCCGCCTCCATCGCTTTCGCATGCGACGGCGTCTGCGTGCCGTCGTCAAAGAACCCGACCACATCCTCGATCCGCCGCGACCTGGGCAGTGGCGGCAGCGAATCCAGGAAGATGCGGCCATACGATTTGCCGAGCAGACGCGGGTCGCACAGCACCAGCACGCCACGGTCGGTTTCACTGCGGATCAGGCGTCCGGCGCCCTGCTTGAGCGCGATCACCGCCTGCGGCAGCTGCTCGTCGCGAAACGGATTGCCGCCGGCGCGGCGGATGGCCTCCAGGCGCGCCTCGAAGACCGGATCGTCGGGCGCGGCGAACGGCAGCTTGTCGATCACCACCACGCTCAGCGCGGCACCGACCACGTCAACGCCTTCGCGGAAACTTGCTGCTCCCAGCAATACGCCATGCCCGGATTCGCGGAAACGCTGCAGCAGGACATGCCGCGGCGCATCGCCCTGCACGAACAGCGGCCATGGACTGTCGCGCAAGGATTCGGCGGCTTCGCGCAGCGCGCGGTGCGAAGCGAACAGGACGAAGGCGCGACCGCTGGAGGCCTCCAATACCGGCCGCAAGGCGCGGATCAGCGCACCGTTGTAGTCGCGCGACATCGGTTCCGGCAGGTTCGGAGGCAGATAGCACAGCGCCTGCGTCGCCCAGTCGAACGGACTCGGTTCGAGCAGCGTTTCCGGCTGATAAAGGCCCAGCCGCGTCGCGACATGATCGAAGCGGCCCTCCACCGCCAGGGTGGCGGAGGTGAAAACCCACGCCGCCTGCGAACGCTCGCGGTGCGCGCGCAATGGCCCGGAGACGTCCAGTGGCGTGCGCTGCAGGCGGAAGCCGCGCGGCGACAGTTCGTACCAGCGCACGCCGTCATCCGGTTCGGCGAATTCGTCGTAGTCGCGCACCGCACGCCAGCGGTCCAGCCGCGCGATGAAATCCTGCGCGCGCGCGTGGCAGCCCTCGAAGCCGGGCGACGCTTCGCGCAGCGAGTCCAATGCCGTGGACAGCTGTACCAGCGCTTCGGCCAGGCCATCGAAGCCTTCGCACACGCCGTCATCGTGCATCGCGCGTTGGCGGGTGCCGCGCGCCGGCAGGACTTCCATCGCGGCGCGCAAGGTGCGCGTCGCCTGTTCCAGCGCCTGCGCCGGCTGCTGCATCACCGCCAGCGCGCCCTGCACTTCCTTGCACTCGGCCAGCGCATCGCGCGCCAGTTCCACCAGCGGACGCGCGCCGAGGCCTTCGCCGAAGAACTGCGCGGCAAGCTCGGGCAACTGGTGCGCCTCGTCGACGACGAAAGCCTGCGCGCCGGGCAGGATTTCGCCGAAACCTTCCTGCTTCAGCGCCAGGTCGGCCAGCAGCAGGTGATGATTGACGACGACGACATCGGCGGCCTGCGCACGCTGCCGCGCCTGCACCACGAAGCAGTCGCCCCAGAACGGACACTCGCTGCCCAGGCAGTTCTCCGCGGTCGACGTGACCTGTGCGATCAGTGGCGAATCCTCGGGCAGCGCGTCGATCTCGGCGAGGTCGCCCATCTTGGTGCGCCCGCTCCAGGCCACGACACGCTGGAACTGGGACGCCTGCTCGCGCGAGCCGAACATGCCCTTCTGGAGCTGCGGCTCGCCCTTGGCTTTTTCCAGCCGGTAACGGCACAGGTAATTCGCGCGGCCTTTCAGCAACGCGGTTTTCAGGCCGGTGCCGAGCGCGTCGCGCACGCGTGGCAGGTCGCGATGGTAGAGCTGGTCCTGCAGCGCGCGGGTGCCGGTGGAGATGATGGTCTTCAGGCCCGACAGCAACGCCGGCACCAGGTAGGCGTAGGTCTTGCCAGTGCCGGTACCGGCTTCGGCGAGCAGCACCTGGCGCTGCTCGAACGCACGCGCGACCGCTTCCGCAAGCCGCTGCTGCGACGGGCGCGGCTGGAATGCGGGAATGTTGTCCGCAAGCGAGCCGCCGTCGGATAACGCGGCGCGACTGGCTTCGGCGAGTTGGGACATCCGGTCTGACACCTTCAGAATAGTCGGCGCGAACGATGCGCCTGAACCCGTGGAGCGGAGCTTTCCCGCTACTGTGATCGTCGGAACCAGGCTTCGCTGCATGAAGCAGCGCGACGCGTCCGCTCGGCATTATCCCCATGTTGCGCGGACCCCGTTCAGTAGCGTTCCGGGCCAGCCACCTTGCAGGCATCGACCTGTGTCCTGGCCGACGTCGCGCCGGCGGCGTCGCCCGCCACCAGCCGCGACTGCTCGATCGTAGCCCAGTGCCTGCGGCACAGCGGCCCGACCCTGGCGCCGAGTTCGAAGCCGCGCCGCGCCAGTGTTTCGGCATTTGCGGTATCGCCCAGCAGCAGTGCCGCTTCCGCTCGCTCCTGCAGCACCGCAGGATCATCCGGCGTGATCGCCAATGCCTTGTCCAGCGCGGCCGCGGCATCCTGGTATTGCTTCTGCTGTTCCAGCTGCGTCGCGGTCTGGCGCAGGTCCTCGACCATCGGATCGCGCAACGGCTGCACCGCCAGTTCCTTGTCGTCGTGGCCGGCGGCGGCGCGCACGGTGGCAACCATCTGCTCCGGCGTGGCACTGGTCAGCGATTGCGACTGGATGACCGGATCGCTCGCGCAGGCGGCCAGCAGCAGTATCGACAACGACAGCGAAGCGGTCCGGGAGAAGAGTCTCATCAGCGTTGCGGCTCCGTAGCGGGGTCGGGAGGCGGTTGCGGTGCCTGTGGTTGCGGCGTCGTGGAGTCGTCGTCCCTGCCCCAGCCGAACCATTCGCGCCAGCCGCCCTGTTCTTCCGGCGGCGGTGCCGCGACGCAGGGCTGGTAGGCCGGCGCGTAACCGGCGACGAAGGGCAAACGGCGCGCGCCCGGGCATTCGGCATCGGTACTGTAGGACTGCGCCACCCATTGCCATTCCAGGCCCTTGCCGGACACCTTCAGCGGCGCACTCGGCAGGCGCGAGAAGATGCCGGACCACACCCGCATCGCACCGGTCGCACCATACAGGCCGGTCGATTCGTTCTGGTCGTTACCGACCCAGACCACCGCCAGGTGGTCGCCCGTCCAGCCTGCGAACCAGCTGTCGCGACTGTCGTTGCTGGTGCCGGTCTTGCCGGCCGGGCGCAGGCGTCCGAGACCATCGTTGACCAGCTGCCGGCCGGTACCGCTGGACACGGCCTGCTGCAGCGCGATCGTGATCAGCCGCACCGCGATCGAATCGCCTTCCTGCGCCGGCACCGGCGCCTTGTCGTAGCGCTTCACCGGCTTGCCGTCGCGGTCGAGCACGCCGCGCACGGCATGCAGCGACTGCAATTCGCCACCGCTGGCAAGGAACTGGTACAGCTGCGCCATCGCATAGGGACTGAGGTCGATCGCGCCGAGGATCAGCGACGGATTCGGCTTGACCTCGATGCTGGCCAGCGTGTGCATCAGGTCGGCGATCACGGCCGGATCGACCGCCATGCCGACCCGCACCGTGGCCTGGTTGTAGGACTGCGCCAGGGCGTCGATCAGGCGCACGCTGCCGTGACTGCGGCCGTCGGAGTTGCCCGGCGTCCAGCGCTTGCCGTTGCCCAGCGATATCGTGACCGGCGAATCGTCGACCCAGGTCGCCAGCGAATACTGGTCCAGCAGCGCCAGCGCGCGCAGATACACGAACGGCTTCAGCAGCGATCCCACCGGACGCTTCGCCTCGATCGCGCGGTTGAATCCGGGCTGCGCGACATCGCGGCTGCCGACCACTGCCACGACTTCGCCGTCGTGCACGTCGGTCATCACCAGCCCGGCCTGCAAGGCCGGACGGCGCTTGCCTTCGAGCGATTTCAGCGTGCGCGTCACCGCGCCTTCGGCGTAGGCCTGCGCCGACGGCGACATGCCGGTGAGCACGCTCAGGCCGGCGCCCTGCAGCGCATCGGCTGGATAATCGCGGGCGAGTTGCCGGCGCACCAGGTCGACATAGGCCGGGAAGCGATTGGCGGCGATGCTGCCGGGCGAATGGGTGATGCCCAGCGGCGACTTCAGCGCACGCTGGTATTCGGCCTGGTCGATCAGTTCCGTCTCCTGCATCTGGCCGAGCACGAAGTTGCGTCGCGCCAGCGCCGATTCCGGATTGCGGCGCGGATCGTAGGCCGAAGGCCCCTTGACGATGCCGACCAGCAATGCGACCTGCTCGGTCGACAGGTCGCGCAGGTCGCGCCCGAACCAGAACTCGGAGCCGGCGGCGACGCCGTGGATGGCCTGCGCGCCACGCTGCCCCAGGTACACCTGGTTGAGGTAGGCCTCGAGGATGACGGCCTTGTCGTAGCGCGCCTCGATCAGCAGCGCGTACAGAATCTCGTTGAACTTGCGGGTCAGCGTCTGCTCGCGGCCGATGCCGAGCAGGCCGCTGCGCGCCAGCTGCTGGGTCAACGTGCTGGCGCCCTGGCGTGTTTCGCCGGCGCGGACATTGACGAACAGCGCACGCGCCATGCCGCCCAGGTCGATGCCGTTGTGATGCGCGAAATCGCGATCCTCGACCGCCTGCAGCGTATCGGTCAGCAACTGCGGCACCTCGGCGATGCGCACCAGCCGGCGCTCTTCCTGCTGCTGCCCATACAGCGTCGCGATCCGCGCCGGATCCAGCCGCACCGACTTCAGAGCCTGTTTGCGCGCGGCATCGCGCAGGCTGGCGACGCGGCCTCCGGACAGCACCAGCTCGATCCGGCTCGCCGGTATGGCGCGGTCCACGTCCTGGAAACCACGGCTGGCGATCAGCCAGCGCCGGCCATCGCGCGCATAGGTGCCCGGACGCACGCCGGCGCCATCATCGCGATAGGACGCGGCATCGAGCTCGGTCTTCAGGGTCTGCGCATCCATCGCCAGGCCGGAATGCAATTGCAGTGGCCGCGCGAATACCCGCGTCGGAATCTGCCACTGGAACTGCCCGAAGCGCTGCCCGACCTGATGGTTCAGGTACAGCGAGTAAGGGATCAGGAAACCCAGCCCAAGCCCGACTGCCGCGAGGGTCCACGTAAACAGGCGACGCCGCCAATCCGGCGCCTCGCGATCGTCGTCGGAGTCGTCTTCGTCGTATTCGATGCGGGCCACGGGGATGCGACAATGGGCGGAAGACGCAGTCTAGCGTAGCCATCCGGGGCCACGTCCGGCTGCGGGACCGACCAGTCAGCCGGAGTTCTGCAAGCATGTCGTTTTCATTGGCCGAAGCGCGCTTCCTGTTCGATCGCGCGCTCGGCCTGTCGCGCCGCGGCTGGACCAGCCTGCGTACCCGTGGCTGGCGTGCTACCTGGGAGCGGCTGCAGACACAGTTCCAACGGGTTCCGGCGCAGCAGCGCGCAATGCTCTATTTTCCGGCGCCGGCTGCATTCGCACCATTTCCGGTGCCTTACAACGCGGTACCGCGCGCCAGTATCGTGATCCCAGCCTACAACCAGTTCGCGCATACGCTTACCTGCCTTCGCGCGCTGTCTGAACATCCGCCACACGCGACGTGCGAGATCATCGTTGTCGATGATGGTTCCAGCGACGAAACCGCCGTGGCACTGCCGCAAGTAAGCGGACTGCGCTATCACCGCCGCCCCAGCAACGGCGGATTCATCGCTGCCTGCAACGATGGTGCGGCCCTGGCGCGTGGCGAATACCTGGTCTTTCTCAACAATGACACGGTGCCGCAACCGGGATGGCTGGATGCGCTGCTGCGCACTTTCGACGAGCATCCACGGACCGGGCTGGTGGGATCGCAGTTGCTCGACCCCGATGGACGGTTACAGGAAGCCGGCGGAATAGTCCGGAATGACGGTCAGGCGGACAACCTGGGGCGGTTTCACTCACCCTTCGAGCCCGGTTTTTCATATGTGCGCGAGGTCGACTACTGTTCGGGCGCCGCCATTGCCGTGCGAAAGGAGGTTTTTTCGGCGCTCGAGGGATTCAATACGCGCTACGCACCAGCGTATTACGAGGATACCGATCTTGGCTTCTCGGTTCGCCAGCGCGGTTTCTCCGTGCTCTACCAGCCAGCATCCAGGGTCGTACACGCCGAGGGCGCCACGTCCGGCACCGATACGCGAAAAGGCGTGAAGAATTACCAACTTCGCAACCAAGGTGTGTTCGCTTCACACTGGAAACAGCGTTTGCGTGAACAGCCCTCGCACCAGGTGCCAAAAGATCGCGCCACAAGGCACCTGTACCGCCGTCAGGTATTGATCGTCGACGCCATGACACCCACCCCCGACCATGATTCGGGATCGCTGCGTCTACTGAACCTCATGCGCCTGCTGCGCGAAGAAGGTGCGCACGTCGTGTTCCTGCCCGCCGATCTGAAGCACGCTGGTCGCTACACGGAGTCCATGCAGCAACTCGGCGTCGAGGCATGGCATTCGCCTTACAGCGGCAGCATACCTGCATGGTTGCGCAAACACGGCGACCGCTTCGACGTCGTCATGCTCAGTCGCCATTATGTCGCGAGCTCATTCATGCCACTGCTGCGCAAATATGCGCCGCAGGCAAAGATCGTGTTCGATACCGTCGACCTGCACTATCTGCGCGAGACCCGTGGCGCGGAGCTGGCGGGTGACGCTGCGCTGCTACGCGACGCGGAAGCGACGCGGAAGCGGGAGTTGGACATCATCGCGCAAGCGAGCACGACACTGGTGGTGAGCGAACTTGAGCGCCAGTTGCTGGCCCGGGATGCGCCTTCGGCGAATGTCGAACTGCTGTCCAACCTGCACCACCTCAGCGGCGCGGGACTTCCCTTCGAGGAACGCCACGACCTGGTATTCGTCGGCGGGTTCCGCCATCCGCCCAACGTCGATGCGGTCATCTGGTTCGTCGAGGAAGTATTCCCGCGTGTGCGCGGAGCAATACCGGGCATGAAGTTCCATTGCATCGGTGGCCATGTGCCGGAACGCATCGCCGCGCTGGCCCGACATGAGGGCGTGACCGTGCACGGGCACGTGCCCGACATCACGCCCTACATGGATGGCGTCCGGATCGGATTGGCGCCGCTGCGTTACGGTGCGGGGGTCAAGGGCAAGGTCAACCTGAGCATGGCGCACGGCCAGCCGGTCGTCGCCACATCGTGTGCAGTGGAAGGCATGCATCTGCGCAACGGCCACGATGTGCTGGTCGCCGATTCCGCGGAGGCTTATGCCGATGCGATCGTGCGCCTGTACGGCGATCGAGCCTTGTGGAACGAGCTGTCGCGCAATGGCCAGGACAACGTCGCCCGGCACTTCTCGCCGGATGCGGCCCGCGACGTCGTGCGCCGCGTGTTCTTCAACGATCCGCAGCCGACGCCGTCCTCACCCGCGTAGCGAATTCGTCCAGTCCGGCGGTGTTCGGATCCAGCGCGCGCGCCTCCGACAATGCCTGCTGCGCGAACACGAGCTCGCCGGCGCCGAGGCGTTCCGTGCCGACGGCAATCCAGCGTTGCGCCAGCCGGGTGCGCGCGCCGCGGGCATCGCGATCGTTCGGCGCAAGCTGCTGCCAGGCTTCCAGGCAGGCCTGCGTGCGGCGCAGGCGGTTGCCGCGCAGTTCGTCCTCGTAGCAGCGGCGCACCGCGGGCAGCGCCCGGGCGGCAGCACGCTTGACCGCAGGATCGGTTGGCGCCAGCGCCTGCGCGGCGCGCAGCTTGTCGTAGGCGCTGTCGCCGGGCGGCGTCAACCAGTCGCCGCGCCCGGCCGAGCGCTCGGCTTCGGCCAGCAATTTGCCGACCTGGTTCTTGCGCTCGCCGGCCGACATCGTCGGCGCGCGTATCTTCATCCTGCGCGCGCGTTCCACATGCTGCTCGGCATCGCGGACCTTGCCGGAATCCGGCATGGCCGCGCGCGCGGAACGCAGGTCGGCTTCAGCCTCGGCGAAACGGAAGTCCGACGCACGCCGCTCGGCACGGTCGGCGTACGCGTTGCCGGTACGTTCGATGCCTGCCATCGCCGCGGCATCCTCAGGATCGATGTCCAGCAGCAGGCGATAGCCGGCGAAGGCCGCATCCAGCCGGCCATTGCGCAGGTCGCGGTCGGCGCGCTGGCGACGCTGTTCGACGGCGCTTGCGATGCGCGCCCGTGCCTCGGGTAGGCCGACATGCCCTGCATCGTAGTCGCGCGCCTGTTCGACGATGCGCGCCGCCTTGGCCAACTCGCCCTTTGCGAGCAACGGCTGCAGCTGTTGCAGCAGGTCGGTCAGCGCATCCTCGCGGCCCTCCAGTGCTTCGGTCCGCGCCGGCTGCAGCGCCAATACGCGCTGATACAACGGCAGGGCGCTGTCCGCGCCGTCATCGAGCCGGCCCGTCCGGTGCGCGGCGAGCGCATTCGCCAACAGCTGGTCTACGCCAGCGTGTTCGGCCTCCCGCTGCTGCAGCAATGCCGCCATCGCTTCGGTCTGCGCGCGCGGCGCCGACAGATCGCGCGCCAGCTGCATGGCCTGGTGCGCGTCGGGATAACGATGCTGCGCGATGGCCGCGCCGGCCTGTCGCAAGGCGGCATCGGCGACACGCATCAGACCTTCGCGCGCCTCGTTGCGGTCCGGATCCAGCGCCACCGCCGCTTCGTACAGTTCGCGTGCGCCGCTGCCATCGGCGGCACTGAGATGCCCCTTCGACAAGGCCAGCGCCGCCTGTTCGCGCAGCACCTGTGCCCGGGTTTCCGGCCACAGCCAGTCCGCCAGCGGCTGCCGGAACTGGAATATGGCGAGGGCCAGCACCAGGAACGCGGCCAGCACCCACCAGAAAACCGGCGGCAATCCGGCGCTGTCCACAGTCCGCGGCGGATCGCGGAAACGGATGCCGTCCAGCCATCCCTGCCGCGGCTCGATGCGCGGCCGGGCCCGGATATCGGCGCCTTGTCCGCCGTGCCTGGGAGTGTCGTCGTCGCGTCGCGGGCTCACACGGCGAGCATAACAGTGCGATTCAACCGGCCCGGCGTACTTCTTCCACGCCGGACAGGCCCGACAGTTTTCCGAGCAGGGTAGACAGCTGGCCGAAATCGGCAACGCGCAGGCGAAGCCGCAGGCGGATCCGGCCACTGCCGCGCTCGGCCTGGCTGTGGATGCCGGATACATGCGCGTTTTCCTGCGCGATCAGGTTGGTCACGTCCTTCAACAGCCATTTGCGATCCAGCGCCAGCAGTTGCACGTCGACGTCGTGACCGCCCTGCGCGCCCCCCCACTCCACCGCCAGCACGCGCTGCGGCTGCTTCGCCGACAGGCGCAGGAAAGCGGCGCAATCCGGACGATGCACCGACACACCCCGCGCGCGCGTCAGGTAACCGACGATCGCCTCACCCGGCAGCGGCTGGCAGCAGCGCGCGATCTGCACCAGCAGGTTGCCAACGCCCTGCACGGTGAGGCCGGACGCCGACGCCGGTTTGCGGATCCTGCGCGGCGGCGGCGGGATCGATGGGGTTTCGGGTTCCGCGCGTTCCAGGTCATGCAATGCGCGTCCGACCTGGTGCGGGCCGACATCGCCCAGCGCGACCAGCACGTAGAGATCATCGGCGCTGGCGGCGTTGAACTTCGACAGCACCGGTGCCAGCTCGGCGCTGTGCAGGCCCAGGCGTTTCAGCTCCTTCTCGAGCAACTCGCGCCCCGCCTGCACGTTGCGCGCGCGATCGAGCTTGTGGAACCAGTTGCGCACCTTTTCCCGCGAACGCGCGCTGGCCAGGAAACCATTGGCCGCCACCAGCCAGTCGCGGCGCGGTTCGCCGGTTTTTGCCGTCAGGATCTCGACGCGGGCACCCGTGCGCAACTTGTGGTCGAGCGGCACGATGCGGCCGTCGACCTTGGCGCCGCGGCAGCGATGCCCGACCTCGGTATGCACGTGATAGGCGAAATCCAGCGGAGTAGCGCCCTGCGGCAGGTCGATGACCTCGCCGCGCGGCGTCAGCGCATAGACGCGGTCCTCGATCAACTCGGCATCGATTTCGCCGAGCAGGTCGGCATTGTCGTCGCGCTGCTCCAGCAGCCGCCGCATCCAGCCGATCTTGCGATCCAGCGCCGCATCGCCGGCGGCGCTGCGTCCTTCCTTGTAGCGCCAGTGCGCGGCCACGCCCAGTTCGGCCTGTGCATGCATCTCGCGGGTGCGGATCTGCACTTCCAGGGTCTTGCCGTCCGGGCCGATCACCGCCGTATGCAGCGAGCGGTAGTCGTTGCGCTTGGGACGCGCGATGTAGTCGTCGAACTCGCTGGGAACGGGCGTCCACAGCGCATGCACCACGCCCAGCGCCGCATAGCAGGCAGGGATATCGTCGACGAGTACGCGCACGGCCCTCAGGTCGTAGAGCTCGCCGAACGGCACGTTCTTCTTTTGCATCTTCTTCCAGATGCTGTAGATGTGCTTGGGACGGCCAGCGATCTCGACCGCCAGCCCCTGCGCCGCCATCGCCTCGCCCAGCAGCGCCTTGACCTGTTCGATGTAGCGCTGCCGATCAAGGCGCTTCTCGTCGAGCAGGCGCGCGATGCGCTGGTAGGTCAGCGGTTCCAGGTGGCGGAAAGCCAGGTCTTCCAGCTCCCATTTCAACTGCCAGATGCCGAGGCGGTTGGCGAGCGGAGCATGGATGTCGCGCGTGAGCTGCGCCAGCGCGCGTCGTTCATCCTCGGGCAATGCGGAAGCGGCGCGCAGGCGTGCCAGCTGTCGCGCCAACAGGACCGGTATCACGCGCAGGTCGCGCACGATCGCCAGCAGCAGGCGGCGTAGGCCTTCGGTATTGCCGCCGCCGGCGTGCTCGGCATGCAGCGCCCAGACCTGGTTGGCGGCGCGCTGGCCTTCGAGCAATACGGCGACCGCGGAGTGGTCGCGCTGCAGCAGCGGTTCCAGGTGTTCGCGCCAGTGCACGGCGACGTGCAGGATGGCGGCGGTCATCACCTCGCCATCGCCGCCAAGCAGCGACAGCGACGCAAGGGTGTCGGCGAGCACCGGCAAGGGATCGCGCAAACCGGGGCCGGCTTCGGCCGTCGCATCGGCGGTTTCGCGCAGTGCGCGGCGTAGCTCGGGCGCGATCACAGCGGCTGCCGGCAGGGCCAGCAGCACGTCCATGGGGTCGCGATCGTTCGATGCCGAAGACATGTCGGGAAGGCTACAACACCGCGACCGGCGCGCGGCCTCTGCAGCGGCATCGCTGTTTTCCATCCGCGGGCGCCGAACGTAACCAGACGGTCATCCGCAGGCCATATCGTGCCTCGAACATCCGGCGAAGCGCATCATGAACCTGTATTTCCGCCTGCCCACGTTGCTGGCCCTCCTCTTCATAGGCGGCAATGCCGTGGCGCAGCAGTCGATCGAACGACGGATGACACCCGAACAGTTCAACGCCGCGGGTCTCGGCAAGCTGACCCGCGATGAACTGGCCAACCTCGATCGCTGGCTCAACCAGGAGCAGGCTGGACCGGCGGCTGCGGGACAGGGCGCAACAGCCATTACCGCGCCGCCACACGACGCATTCGTCGGCGCCAGCGACCAGCCCGTGCGTAGCCGCCTCCGCGGCGACGTCCAGGAATGGAGCCCCGGCACCGTGTTCGAACTGGAGAATGGCCAGCGCTGGCGCGTGCTCAAGGGGCAGATGACGCTGAAGCGTCCGCTGCAGTCGCCGGAGATCGAAGTGGCTCCCGGGCTGATGGGACGCTGGTTCCTGCAGGTGGACGAGGACGCGCCGAGGGCGCGCGCGGAACGGATCCAGTAGGCGGGTTTCTGCGTACTGGCGAAACCATTCGTCAACCGCTGCCGCGCAGTCCCGCCAGCTTCTGTGCCAGCTTTTTCGGCGATACGCCGCCACGCACGCCCAGTTCCTGCGCGTACATCGACACGCGCAACTCCTCCAGCTCCCAACGCAGTGCGCGCCATGCCTCGGCTTGCGCGTGGGCGCCGGAGGCCGCTTCGGCCAGCTCATCGGCGAACGGCTTGAGTTCAAGCATCCGCGCCTGGTCGCGAACGGGATCGCGCAGCGCGCGCTCACCACGCAGCGCGAGCGCTTTCAGGTAACGCGGATATTCGCGCAGCGCCTCGGACGGCGTATCGCGCAGGAATCCCGGCGGGGTGAGCGCCGCGAGGTGCGCACGCATGTCGTCAAGATTGCCACTGGCCCAACCGATGAGCTTCGAATCCAGTTTCGCGCGCACTTCCGCGACCAGCCCGAGGATGGTTTCGGCCTGCTGCAACCTTGCCATCGCCTCGGGGAACAGGCCTTTCGCGATCGTGTCGCGTCGATGCGCGAACGCCTCCGCGTCGCGGACGCTTTCCAGTCCATCGGACGCCAGGGCCGCGAAAGCGCCATCGACCAGGTCCGCACGCAGGCGATCGCCATCGCTGCCGCCATGGGTGCGCGGCGCGACCGACTCTATCGCGGCGTACAGCAGCGCCGTCTTCGCAGGCACCGGCAGTTGCTTGCGCGCCTGCTTGAGTCTGTCGGCAAGCGCGATGGCCAACAGGCGCCGCACGCCGCGCGGATGGCGTCGCAGCGCTTCCTGGGACGTGGCATGAACACCGAGCGATGCGCTGTCGCCATCGTCATCCAGTGCCGGATAAGCCGGCACGCCGGCGGCGCCCGGTACCGATATCGGGATCGGCTCCGCGGGAAATGCCACCAGGCCCTGCCTGGCCAACCCCAGCGCGGCCTGTGCGGCGAAAGCCTGCGTCGCGCGCGCGCCGAAACGCAGGCGCAGGTCGTCCAGGTCACGCGATTCGGCCAATACGCTCGGCGCATCGCCGCGCCTGCCGCCGGCATCGAGCAACCGCAGGTTCATCCGCAGATGGGGCTCGAGCGACGATTCATCGAAATCGACAGCGGAAATTTCCGCGCCGGTAAGCTTGCGCAGGAAACGCGCCAGCGCTCCGGCGAAGGCATCGGCATCGGGCTGTGGATGCGCCTCGGCGAACGCACGGGCAAAGTCCGGCGCCGGCACGAAATTGCGGCGCAACGCCTTCGGCAACGACTTGATCATCGCGACCGCCTTGTCGGCGACGAAGCCGGGCGCGAGCCACGACAGGCGCGTCGGATCGAGCGCGTTCAGCAGGTGCAGCGGGACCACTAACGTCATGCCGTCGTCGACGGCGCCCGGCTCGAAGCGATAACGCACCGCCAGCCGCGCATCGCCGACGGGCAGGTACGGTGGAAATCGCCGGGCTTCGCTTTCATTGCCGACCAGAAGATCGTGACGCGTCCATTCCAGCGCCGCCTTCTCCGCGGCGGGCAGCTTCGCGTACCAGGCATCCAGGGCCTGCGTGTTGTGCACCTGCGGCGGCAAGCGGTCGAGGTACCACTGCGCCATCCATTCATCGTCGACGACCAGACCGCTGCGTCGCTGCTTGGCTTCCTCGTCGCGGGCGAGTTCGAGCGTCTTCAGGTTGCGCGCCAGGAATGCGCTGCGCGTATTGATCTCGCCGGTCACCAGCGCATCGCGGGCGAAGATCACGCGGCTTTCCTCGGGGAACAATGCGCCGTAGTGGATCGGACGCTTCGGCGCGAGTACCAGTCCGAACAGGCTGATCTGCTCGCTGCCGACCACGCGTCCCTGCGAACGCGCCCATCGCGGGTCATGCTGGCGCCGCGCCAGCAGGTGCGGCAGTTCGGCGATCGCCCAGTCCGGTTCGACCGCTGCATTGGTCAGCGACCAGACTTTTTCCGTGTCCAGCAAGGTTGCCGACAGCACCCACGGCGGCGGTTTCTTCGCCAACGCCGAACCGGGGAACAGCTGGAACTTGCGCCCGCGCGGACCGTCGTACTGGCCGCGTTCGGTACGCTGGCCGAGCTGCGTCGGCAGGCCGGCGATCAGAGCGCGGTGCAGCGTGGCATATGCGGCGGCGGTCATGTGTCCGCCCGTACCGGCTTCGCCTTCGCCCGGCTTTTGCCTGCCTTCGTCCTTTGGAACGGACGAAGCGGCAGGGACCGGCTGCTTTGCCGCTGCGCCGGCAGGACGCAAACGCCCGCTACCTGTCTTTTTCAAGGGAACGCCGGTCGCGTTCTCCAAGGCGGAGCCAGACCAGCCGAGTTCCTCGCATACCAGCTTGAGCTGACGATGCAGCTCGCGCCATTCGCGCATGCGCAGGAAACCCAGGAAGTGCTTCTCGCACCACTTGCGCAGCCGTGACTGCGTCATCGCTTCATGCGCTTCGCGATAGGCCTCCCACAACTTGAGGATGCCGACGAACTCGGACTTTAGATCGGCGAACTGCGCATGCGCATTGTCCGCCGCGGCGCGCTGGTCGGCCGGGCGCTCGCGCGGATCCTGGATGCCGAGGAACGATGCGATCGCCAGCATCTCGTGCAGGCAACCCTGCGCCTGCGCGGCAACCAGCATGCGTGCGAGCTTCACGTCCACCGGCAGACGCGACATGGTGCGGCCGGTCGCGGTCAGCTTGCGCTCCACATCGATCGCGCCCAGTTCGTGCAGCTGCTGCCAACCGTCGCTGATGGCGCGCGGATCGGGCGGCTCGATGAACGGAAAATCCTCGATATTCCCCAGCCCCAGCGACAGCATGCGCAGGATCACGCCGGCCAGCGCGGCGCGGCGGATCTCGGGGTCGGTGTAGGGCGCGCGCGATTCGAAATCCGCCTGCGAATAGATGCGGAAACAGGTACCCGGCGCGATGCGGCCGCAGCGACCCTTGCGCTGGTCGGCGCTGGCCTGCGAGATCGGTTCGATGTGCAGGCGATCCAGCTTCTGCCGCGGACTGTAGCGCTTGATGCGTGCCAAGCCGGGATCGACCACGTAGTGGATGCGCGGCACGGTCAGCGATGTTTCCGCGACATTGGTCGCCAGCACGATGCGCCGCTGCGGGCCCGGGTTGAACACCCGGTCCTGGTCG
Source organism: Luteimonas cucumeris (assembly GCF_007830035.1). Taxonomy (GTDB): domain Bacteria; phylum Pseudomonadota; class Gammaproteobacteria; order Xanthomonadales; family Xanthomonadaceae; genus Luteimonas_C; species Luteimonas_C cucumeris. Next base: position 113,595 of record NZ_VLKN01000004.1, read on the forward strand.
CGCACGGACAGCCGCGCGTACAGCGGCAGGACCTCGGTGTGGCGGTACTTGCGCCGTTCCAGCGCCTGGTGCGCGTCGCGGATCTCGCGCTCGCCGGGCAGGAAGACCAGCGTGTCGCCCATGCCGCGCTCGCGGGCGATTTCGTCGCAGGCCGCGACGATGCCGTCGAGTACGCTGCGTGCTCCCGGATCCCGCTCATCCTGAGCCTGTCGAAGGACGTCTTCCAACGCCCGGTAGCGTACTTCGACCGGATATCCGCGGCCTTCAACGTCGACCACCGGCGCATCGCCGAAATGCTGCGAGAAGCGCGCGGTGTCGATGGTCGCCGATGTGACGATGACCTTCAGGTCGGGCCGCTTGCGCAGCAGCTGTTTCAGGTAGCCGAGCAGGAAGTCGATGTTGAGGCTGCGTTCGTGCGCCTCGTCGACGATGATCGTGTCGTAGGCCGACAGCCAGCGGTCGGACTGGATCTCGGCCAGCAGGATACCGTCGGTCATGAACTTGATCGCGGTGTCGGCGCCGACGTTGTCGTTGAACCGTACCTGGTAGCCGACTGCGCCGCCCAACGACACCTGCAGTTCTTCCGCCACCCGTCGCGCGACCGCACGCGCGGCGATCCGGCGCGGCTGCGTGCAGCCGATCATGCCGGCCGCGCCCCGCCCGGCCGCCAGGCACAGCTTGGGCAGCTGCGTGGTCTTGCCGGAGCCGGTTTCCCCGGCGATGACCACGACCGGATGCCTGCGGATCAGTTCGACGATGCGGTCGGCGGCGCCTGCGATCGGCAGTCCCGGATCGACCACGCCGCGCGGCAGCTGGGCCGCACGCGCTTCGCGCCGGGCCACCGATTGCGCCAGCGCCGTCGCGAACGCATCACGCGCCTTGCCATCGGCCGGCTGCGCCTGCCAGCGTCGCCACAAACCGTGCAGGCGGGCGGCATCGCGGCTGCAGGCGCCGCCGATGGCGCGCCGGGCCTGCATTGACGCGGCACTCGCATTGTTGTCGATAGGCTTCAATGGTTTATTCCGACAGCGATATTGCATTCCACGCGTCCGCCGCCACGTTCTATTGTGACGGCATCCCACCCCCGGAGAAACCCGATGGCCAAGAACAGTTCGAAAGCGAAGAGCCCGAAATCCGCAACGGCCGGCAATGCCAGGCCCGCTGCTTCCGCCACGGCCACCACACCAGCCGCTTCGCCGGGACCCGGCGATCGTGGTCCGGCCATCGATATCGGGATCAGTGCCGGTGATCGCAAGAAGATCGCGCAGAACCTGTCGGTGTTCCTGGCCGACGCGTACACGCTGTACCTGAAGACCCACAACTTCCACTGGAACGTGACCGGGCCGATGTTCAATGCCCTGCACAACATGTTCGAGACGCAGTACACCGAGCAGTGGAACGCGCTCGACGACATCGCCGAGCGCATCCGCGCACTGGGCTTCAATGCGCCGGGCTCGTACGCGGAATTCATCAAGCTGTCGTCCATCAAGGAAGAACCCGGCCTGGCCGAAGCACAGGACTGGCGCGAGATGGTGCGCCAGCTGGTGGTCGGCAACGAAGCCGTGTGCCGTACCGCGCGCAAGGTGCTCGACGTGGCCGACGACGCCGACGACGAACCGACCGAGGACCTGCTGATCCAGCGCCTGCAGACCCACGAGAAGAACGCCTGGATGCTGCGCTCGCTGCTGCAGTGAGCCCTGCCGGCGGCTGCTTTTTGACACGGATCAGAGTGGACAGGATCGGATAAGTCGTCTCGAAACCTCGTCATCCCGGCGCTTGCGCCGGGATGACGAGCGGATGGTTGAGCCAGGCCCGGAGTTGCCCGATCGACCGCATTCATCGGAAACCATCCGTGTCGAGACCGTCCCCGGGCATATGCCGGACGGATCTTCCGGAATAGTCCGACATCGCACTGGCGCTATTTCCTCCGACGTCGCCGTCCCCGCGACGTTATCCTGTGCGCATGACCACCCGCGCACGCGAACTGCTGCAGAACGTTTTCGGTTTCCCGGGCTTCCGCGGCGAGCAGGAAGCCATCGTCGAGCACGTCGCCGACGGCAACGACGCGCTGGTGCTGATGCCCACCGGTGGCGGCAAGTCCCTGTGCTACCAGATCCCGGCGTTGCTGCGCGAAGGCTGCGGCATCGTCGTGTCGCCGCTGATCGCGCTGATGCAGGACCAGGTGGAGGCGCTGCGCCAACTCGGCGTGCGTGCCGAGTATCTGAACTCGACGCTCGACGCCGGCACGGCGGCGCAGATCGAGCGTTCGTTGCTGGCTGGCGAGCTCGATCTGCTGTACGTGGCGCCGGAGCGCCTGCTGTCCCCGGGCTTCCTGTCGCTGCTGGAGCGCAGTCGCATCGCGCTGTTCGCCATCGACGAGGCCCACTGCGTATCGCAGTGGGGCCACGATTTCCGCCGCGAGTATCGCGAGCTGACCATCCTGCACGAGCGCTGGCCGTCGATTCCGCGCATCGCGCTGACCGCCACCGCGGACCCGCCCACGCAGCGCGAGATCGCCGAACGCCTGCAACTGGAACAGGCGCAGCGCTTCGTCAGCTCCTTCGATCGTCCCAATATCCGCTACAACGTGGTGCAGAAGGACAACGGTCGGCGCCAGCTGCGCGACTTCATCGCCGGACACATGGGGGAATCGGGCATCGTCTATTGCCTGTCGCGCAAAAAAGTGGAAAAGACTGCGGAAACCCTCGTGGAACTCGGTGTCACCGCCCTGCCCTACCACGCCGGCCTCGACGCCGAAGTGCGCGCGCGCAACCAGCGCCGCTTCCTGCGCGAGGACGGCATCGTCATGGTCGCCACGATCGCGTTCGGCATGGGCATCGACAAGCCGGACGTGCGCTTCGTCGCGCACATGGATCTGCCCAAGTCGATCGAGGGCTACTACCAGGAAACCGGCCGTGCCGGCCGTGACGGCGAACCTGCCGAAGCCTGGCTCTGCCACGGTCTGGGCGACGTGGTGCTGCTCAAGCAGATGATCGAGAACTCCGAAGCCGGCGAGGAACGCAAGCGGCTGGAGCGACGCAAGCTGGATTCGCTGGTCGGTTATTGCGAAACCATGCAATGCCGACGCCAGGTGCTGCTGGCCAGCTTCGGCGAGGCGTACCCGGAACCCTGCGGCAACTGCGACAACTGCCTGCATCCGGCCGAAACCTGGGACGCGACCGTCGCTGCGCAGAAGGCATTGAGCTGCGTTTATCGCAGCGGGCAACGTTTTGGCGCGATGCACCTGATCGACGTGCTGCGCGGGGTCGACAACGAACGCATCCGCCAGTTCGGGCACGACCAGCTCAGCACCTTCGGCGTCGGCCATGACCTGGACGCCAGGGCCTGGCGCGGTGTGTTCCGCCAGCTGGTCGCCGCCGACCTGCTGGAAGTGGATGCCGAGGGCTACGGTGGCCTGCGCCTGACCGAGGCCAGTCGTGCGGTACTGCGCGGCGAACGCGCGGTGATGCTGCGCAAGGAGCTGCCACGCAAGCGTGAGCGCGAACGCAACGGACGCGCCGCGCCGACGGCGAACCTGCAGGCCGCCGACCAGCCCCTGTTCGATGCGCTACGCGAGCTGCGTGCGCAACTGGCGCGCGAGCAGAACCTGCCGGCCTACGTGATCTTCCACGACAGCACGCTGCGCAACATCGCCGAACAACGCCCGACCTCGCTCGACGATCTGGCCCAGGTCGGCGGCATCGGTGGCACCAAGCTCGCGCGCTACGGCGAACAGGTGCTGGAGACGGTTCTCGCACAGGCGACGCCCGCGTAGCGGGCAGATTGCTGGGGTGCGATGGGTGCGCGGACGGCTTCAGGTCTGCAGGTTTGCATCCATGCCAACTTCGCAATGCGCGTGACAGGACCCACGAAACGAACTATTCGACCCGGAGTTGAATCCGGACGCGAGAACGGCTTTCAGAAGATGGTGGGTCGTGATGGATTCGAACCATCGACCAGCGGATTAAAAGTCCGATGCTCTACCGACTGAGCTAACGACCCACGGATGAAAAACCTGCCGGCACGGCGCCGGAGGGCCGATATTCTAGCGCATCGCGCTCAGCCGACATAACGCGTCGGGTCGGCGACGCCGGCGGCGGCAAAGCCTTCGGCACGCAGCCGGCAGGCATCGCAGTGGCCGCAGGCGCGGCCCTGCGCGTCGGCCTGGTAGCAGGACACGGTCTGCGCGAAGTCGACGCCCAGGCGCAGGCCTTCACGCACGATATCGGCCTTGCTCATGTACTGCAGTGGCGCCTGCACGCGCAGGCCGGCGCCTTCCACGCCGGCCTTGGTGGCGAGGTTGGCGAGTCGCTCGAAGGCCTCGACGAACTCCGGGCGGCAATCGGGGTAGCCGGAATAGTCGACCGCATTGACGCCGCAGTAGATGTCGCTTGCACCCAGCACCTCGGCCCAGCCCAGCGCCACCGACAGCATGATCGTGTTGCGCGCCGGCACATAGGTGACGGGGATGTCGTCCCTGGCCGCGGCGGTACCGACCGGATGCTGGTCGGTATCCAGCGGCACGTCGATGTCATCGGTAAGCGCGGAGCCGCCGATCGTGCGCAGGTCGACGACGACCGTCTTGTGCTGCACCGCGCCGAGCGCGTTCGCCACGCGCGCGGCGGCATCCAGTTCGGACGTGTGCCGCTGGCCGTAACTCACGCTTAGCGCATGTACGGCGTGGCCACGCTCGCGGGCAATGGCGAGAACGACGGCGGAATCCATGCCGCCGGAGACGAGGACGACGGCGTTGCGCCGGGACTGGGGGCTGGGATCTGGGGACTTGGGCATGATGTGAGGTCTTGGGTTTGAATGCTCGTGTTGTCGCATGGCGGCAATGCCGATGTTCGATGCAATCTTCGGGCTGCAGCCGTTCGCACATACCGGATCGAGCATGCGTTCCAGCCCCTATATCCCAGATCCAAGCCCCCGCCCTACCGCCCCGGCTCGTCATTCCACAGCAGCTTGTGCAGCTGCATCTGGAAACGCACCGGCAGGCGATCGGCCACGATCCAGTCGGCCAGGTCGCGCGCCGCCAGGTCGCTCTTGCTGGGCGAAAACAGCACGTCGCAACGTTCGGCCAGGCGATGCTCGACCAGCACGTCGCGTGCCCATTCGTAATCCTCGCGACCGCACAGCACGAACTTGACCTGGTCGCGCGCGGTCAGCAACGGCAGGTTCGGCCAATGGTTGCGTGCCACTTCGGCCGAACCGGGCGTCTTGATGTCCAGCACGCGGCTGACGCGCGGGTCGACCGCGGCGATGTCGATGGCACCGGAAGTTTCCAGCGAGACGATGTAGCCGGCATCGCAAAGCCGCGACAGCAGGCCCAGGCAGCGCTTCTGCGACAGCGGTTCGCCGCCGGTCACGCAGACATGGCGCACGCCGTGGCGGGCGACCTCCTCGAGGATCGCGTCGATCGTCCACCATTCGCCGCCGTGGAAGGCATAGGCAGTGTCGCAGTACTGGCAACGCAGCGGGCAGCCGGTCAGACGCACGAATACGGTGGGCCAGCCGGCGTCGCGGGCCTCGCCCTGCAGCGACAGGAATATCTCGGTAATGCGCAGCCGGTCCGCGGATGCGGCGGCCGCATCGGGGGGAGCGGAAACTGCGTTCATGCCGCGATTTTACGCCTTGTGGCGCGGCGAAGCCTGCTCCGCCCTGTGAAAACGGGTCAGCGGACCTGGGACAGCTGGATCGCGCGCAGCCGGTCGTCGGCGGTACGCGCCGCATCCGTGCCGGGATAACGCTGGGCCACCTGCGCAAGCGTGCTTTCGGCTTCGGCCATCTGCTTCTGGCCGTATTGCGACAGGCCCACTTTCAGCAGTGCGCCCGGCGCCTTGTCGTGGGTCGGGTAACGATCCAGCAGCATCTGGAACTGTTCCTGCGCCAGCGCATAGTTCTGGGTGACGTAATAGCTCTCGCCCAGCCAGTACAGCGCGTTTGGCGCGTAGGCGCCGGCGGGATAGGCCTGCAGGAAATTCTGGAACAGTTGCGCCGAGTCGACGTAGTTCCCGGCTTTCAGGGCATCGAAGGCGAGGTTGTAGGCGCTGCGTTCGTCCGAACCCTTGGCCAGTGCGCCGGCATCGCCGCGGACCACTGGCGGCTTGTCGGCCGGGGCTGCCGGCTTGCCGGTGCTGGCGGAGGGAACCGGAACGATGGCCGGATTAGCTCCACCTTCGAGCCGGTTGATGCGACCGTCCAGGTCGAGGTACTGGTTGCGGCCGCTTTCCTTCTGCTGCTCGACCTGGTGCTGCAGCTGCTCGATCTGCGAGCGCAGCGCCTGCACCTCATCCCTGAGCTGGGCCAACTGGTTGAGCAGGTCGACATTGCCCTGATTGCCGGCGGCCTGCTGCTCGAGCGCGGTGACGCGGTCGCCCAGGCTGGCGCGTTGTGCGGACGCGGGCGCGGCGGCCACAAGGGCCGCCGCGAACGCGATTGTTGCGAAATAACGGAGCATCGGATCTGCCATGGCTTGCTTGGCGCTGCTGTTATTTAGCGGTGTAGACGATCTCGACGCGGCGGTTCTTGGCCCAGCAGTCCTCGCTCGACTCGGTGCAGGTCGGGCGTTCTTCGCCATAGCTGACCCCGGTGAGCTGGGTGCCGGAACCGCCGTTGGCCTGCAGCGCGGACGACACGGCATTGCCGCGGCGCTCGCCGAGGCCCATGTTGTATTCGCGGCTGCCGCGCTCGTCGGTATGGCCTTCGAGGGTCAGGCGCGACGACGGACGGTCACGCAGGTACTTGGCGTGGCAGGCCATCGCGGACTGGAACTCGGGACGCACGGTGTACTGGTCGAAATCGAAGTACACGACGCGCTGGCGCAGGCAGGCATCGGTGTCCAGGTCGTTCGGGCCATAGGCGCCGGGCGTGGTCGGACCGGGATCGGTGACCGCACCAGCGCCGGTATCGACGGGCGGGGCTTCCTTGACCTTCTTGGAGCAACCGACAGCAGCCACGCAAACCAGGGCGGCCGTCAGCATCATGCGGGTAGTGGTGTTCATCGTCGATCCTCGTCACACACGTGGGTTGGAATTTCTTTTTCTTTCGAACAGGTCAGTGGAGCCGCAGCCTCAATTCTTCTGGCGATAAGGCGACCAGGCGGGCTCGCGCACGTCCCCGTCCGCCAGCACCAGCCGCTGCCTCACCCGTCCATCCGCCGATACGGCGTAAAGCACGCCGCGCCGGCCTTCGCGGGCGGCGTACAGAACCATGCTGGCGTTGGGGGCGAAACTGGGTGATTCGTCAAGCGACCCCGGCGACAGCGTGGTCCAGCGCGGCGACCCCAGGCTGCGATCCATCAGTGCAATACGGTAAACGTTTCCGGCGCCTTGCGCCACGGCGATCTTCTTGTCGTCGAACGATACGGTGGCGCTGGCGTTGTATCGGCCCTGGAAAGTGACGCGCGTGGCGCCGCCGCCGCTGGCCGCAACCGAATAGATCTGCGGCTGGCCGCCGCGGTCGGAAGTGAAGTAGATCGTGCTGCCGTTGGCGCTCCAGGTCGGCTCGGTGTCGATGCCGAAATGATTGGTGAGCTGGGTCAGCGCCTTGCTGCCGAGGTTCATCACGTAGATTTCCGGATTGCCGCTGCGCGACAGTGTCAGCGCCAGGCGGTTGCCGTCGGGGGAGAAGCTCGGTGCGCCGTTGATGCCGCGGTAGCTGGCGACCAGTTCGCGCGCGCCGGTGGCGATGTCCTGGATATAGATCGACGAGTTGCCGCGCTCGAAGCTGACATAAGCCAGCTTGCGTCCGTCGGGGCTCCACGACGGCGACAGCATCGGCTCGGCCGAACGCACCACCACCTGCGGATTGTAGCCATCGGAGTCGGCGACCATCAGCGCGTAGCGGCTGGCGTTGCCGGTGCCCGTTGCGGTGACATAGGCGATGCGGGTCCAGAACGCGCCGCGCACGCCGAGGATCTTCTCGTAGATGGCGTCCGCGATCTGGTGCGCAACGTCGCGCATCGCGTTGGAACGCGCGGTCAAGGCGTATCCGAGCAGGCGCTCCTGCTTGGCGACGTCGAACAGTTCGTACTCGACGCGGAAGTTGCCGTCGCCGGCCGGGAGGATGCGGCCGACCACGATGTAGTCCTGCTTGAGCAGGCGCCAGGTCGGATAGTTGATCTCGGCGCCGCGACTCGGGCGCTCGATGATGTCCTGCTCGGGCAGGCCACGGAACTGGCCGGAGCGCGCCAGGTCGGCGCGGATCACGGCGGCCACGTCGGTTTCACCGGCCGAGCCCTGGAACGGCACCACCACGATCGGCAGCGCCGAGGCGTTGCCGCCGACGATGTCGATTTCCAGGCCTTTTTCCTGCGCCGTGGCCAGCAGCGGCAACAGCAACAGGGCGAACAGCGTGGCGAGCAGGTGCAGCGGTCGTTTCATCGGCAGGTCCATCGATTCGGTGAATCCGGCGGGGCGGATGGTTCGGTGGTTCAACGATGCAGCCATCGAACGACCCGGACTATTAAACAGCTTGTATGTGAATTCCGCTTCAAATGTGAACGCGACCGGACTCAGCGGTCCTGCGCCTCGAAATTGAGGATCAGATCGCGCTGGAACACCGATTCGAAACCGGCATACGGCAAGGGTGCGGCCTTGCGGACCGCCGCTTCGACCGAACGCCGGCCCAGTTCGTCGTACGGACAGGACGGCGACACGTCGACGCTGATCACGTCGCCACCGGGCAGCTGGCGGATGTTCAGGCGGCAGCGCTGGCCCAGCGGCACCGTTTCCGGCCGCGTCCAGTTGCGCAGGATGGCTTCCTGGATGGCCGCCGCGTATTGCGCCTTGAGGTTGGAGTCGACGCCCTCGTTGCCAGGCGGCGGACTGGCGGAACTGCTCGCGGCTTCGGCCGGTGCAGGTTGCGCACGGCGATTGGCCAGTTGCCTGAGCTTCTGCTCCGCCAGATCTTCCTCGCGCTTGGCCTTGGCGATCTCGGCGCGGATCTTCTTCAGCTCTTCCTCGCGCTGCTGCTGCGCCAGGCGCTGTTTCTTCTCGGCCTCCTCCTGGCGCTCGCGCTCTTCGGTAAGGTCGATCTGTTCCTGGCGACGCTTCTCCTCCTGCTCCTTCTCGCGCTGCTCGGCGGCCAGCGCCTCGCGGTCGACGCGTTCCTGGTCGCGGGCATCGGGCTCGGGCACCTGCTCCTGCGGCACGATCTGCGGCGGCACCGGCGAATCCTCCGGGCGCGGCTCCGGTTCGGGCTGCGGCGGTGGCGCGGTTTCCTCTTCGGCCGCCTGCGGCGGCGGTTCCGGCTCGGGTACCGGCGGCACCGGTTCGGGGCGCTGGCGCAGCACGCGTTTCATCTGCACGGACAGGGCGTTGGGATCGATCAGTTCGGCCTCGACCACCGGTCCGGCCGCGGACACGGGCGCCGTGCTGCGCGTCCACCACAGGCCCATGAAGGCCAGCAGGAACAGCAGCACGTGCAACGCGATGGCGTAGAGGAACGCTCGCGTCGTATCGGCGCGGGTTTCCCTCACTTCGCGGGAACCTCGGCGGGATTGCTCATCAGGCCGGCGCGCGGGACGTTGGCCTTGGTCTGCAGGTCGGTCAGCACCGAATAGATGGTCTGGTACGGCGCATTGCCGTCACCGGCCACGAACACCGCCACCTTGGGATTGTTGCGCACGTAGGCACCGACCTTGGCGACCAGCTGCTCGCTGGTCACCGCCTCGTTCTTCGAGCCTTCGATGGTCAGGAACAGATGGCCCTCGTGATCGACGCTGACCACGATCGGATCCTTCTGTTCGGTCACCGTCTTGGCATTGGACTGCGGCAGCTGGATGTCGACGCCGAGGTTCAGCAGCGGCGCGGTGACCATGAAGATGATCAGCAGCACCAGCATCACGTCGATGTAGGGCACGACGTTGATGTCGGCCTTGAGCTTGCGCTTGCGATGGCGGCGGTTGGTGGTCATGCGTTGCTCAATCCTGTCTTTCCGGCTCTTTCATCTGTCATCCGACGCAATGAGGAACCTGCTTCTTGCCGCTTCTCCCGGAAAGCACGTCCCGCGCTCCGCTCGGGATGGCAACGTCCGGGGAATGGGGAGAGGGTCAATCGTCCAGGTGCGCCTGGCGCTGCAGGATCGACGAGAACTCCTCGGCAAAAGCGTCGTAGCGCACGCTGATGCGGTCGACCTTGGTGGCGAAGCGGTTGTAGGCCCAGACCGCGGGGATGGCGGCGAACAGGCCCATCGCAGTGGCGATCAGCGCCTCGGAGATGCCCGGCGCGACGGTGGCGATGGTCGCCTCCTTGACGTTGGCCAGGCCCTGGAACGAAATCATGATGCCCCAGACGGTGCCGAACAGGCCCACGTACGGACTGATCGAGCCGACGTTGGCGAGGAATTCAAGGTTGTGTTCCAGGCCGTCGATCTCGCGTGACGTGGTCGCGCGCATCGCGCGCTGCGCGCCTTCCAGCTGCATGCGGCTGTCGACGCCGCGGCGTTGGCGGATGCGGTTGAACTCGCGGAAGCCGCCTTCGAAGATCGCCTCCAGCCCGCCGATGTCGCGGTTGCGCTCGGCGGCGCCGGCGTAGAGCTTGCTCAGCTCGGCGCCGGACCAGAAGCGCTCTTCGAACCGGATCGCCTCGTCCTCGGCACGGTCGAGCACGCGTTTCTTGCGGAAGATGATCACCCACGAGGCGATCGATGCGCCGAGCAGCAGCAGCATCACCAGCTGCACCGGGATGCTGGCGTGCAGCACCAGCTGCAGGATGTTGAAATGACTTTCCGGCGGCGCCGCGGCGGCGGCCTGCAGGGCGACGTTCGCGGCCTCCTCGGGCAAGGCTTCCGCCGTGGCGGCCTGCGTGGCAAGCAACATCGCAATCATCCGTTCACTCCGCAATCTTGGTTTTCGGGGGTTTGTTCGGGGGCCCTGCTTTCCAGCGACTTCAGCTGCAGGTACAGCGCATCCGGAATCGCGCGCGGGCGGAAATCGCCGGCGCCCAATGCCGCAACGCGCACCTGTGCATCCAGCAACCTCGATCCGTCGCGATGGATCGCCTGCTCGATCACCAGGCTCGCGCGCCGGCATTCGCCGAGCGAAACCGACACATCCAGCGCATCGTCCAGCCGCGCCGGCTGGCGGAAATCGATCCGCATCGCCCGTACCGCAAATACCAGATCGTGCTGCCCACGCAAAAGTTCCTGGCCGTACCCATGCATGCGCAACCACTCGGTGCGCGCGCGCTCCAGGAAAGCCAGGTACTGCGCGTGATAGACCACGCCACCCGCGTCGGTATCTTCCCAATAGACGCGTGTCGGCCAACTGAATGAGGGCCGGGAATCGGGAATCGGGAATCGGGAATCGGAGATCAAAAGCCTTGCTCCCACACGCAATCGCAGGTACTGGTGGAATCAGACCGGTGCTTCAAAACAGCCCCTCCGACTCCCGATTCCCGATTCCCGATTCCCGCACCTTGGGCTGAAGCCCAAGGTGCCTGTACGCCTTGTGCGAAGCCATGCGTCCACGCGCGGTGCGCACCAGGAAACCCTGCTGGATCAGGTAGGGCTCGATCACGTCCTCCAGCGTGCCGCGTTCCTCGCTGAGCGCGGCGGCCAGCGATTCGACGCCGACCGGGCCGCCGTCGAAATTCTCGATGATCAGGTTGAGCAGGCGCCGGTCGAGGTCGTCGAAGCCTTCCGGATCGACCTTCAGCATCTGCATCGCCGCTTTGGCGACTTCATGATCGATGCGGCCGCCGGCGCGCACCTGCGCGTAGTCGCGCACGCGGCGCAGCAGGCGGTTGGCGATGCGCGGCGTGCCGCGCGAGCGGCGCGCGATCTCGTCGGCGCCTTCGGCAGCGCAGTCGATGCCGAGGATCTTCGCCGAACGCCGCACGATCCGCGTCAGTTCGTCGGCGCTGTAGAACTCCAGTCGCTGCACGATGCCGAAACGGTCGCGCAACGGTGCGGTCAGCAGGCCGGCGCGCGTGGTGGCGCCGATCAGGGTGAACGGCGGCAGGTCGAGCTTGATCGAGCGGGCCGCGGGCCCCTCGCCGATCATGATGTCGATCTGGTAGTCCTCCATCGCCGGATACAGCACTTCCTCCACGACCGGCGACAGGCGATGGATCTCGTCGATGAACAGCACGTCATGCGGCTGCAGGTTGGTCAGCAGCGCAGCCAGGTCGCCGGCCTTCTCGATCACCGGCCCGGAAGTGACGCGCAGGTTGACGCCGAGCTCGTTGGCAATGACATGGCTCAGCGTGGTCTTGCCCAGCCCCGGCGGGCCGAAGATCAGCACGTGGTCGAGCGCCTCGCGGCGATGCCGGGCCGCCTCGATGTAGATCGACAGCTGCTCGCGCACCGGCTGCTGCCCGAGGTACTCATCCAGCCGTTTGGGCCGGATGCTGGCCTCGATGGCGTCGTCCTCGCGGGTCGCGGCGGCGGCGATGATACGGTCCTCGGTCATGCGCCTATGTTCGCACGTCGACGCCGCGATCCGCTGCTGCGGCAGCGCCTGCCGGAGCGATTCCGGTCGGGCGCTGCTCATCCATTTTCATGGCAAATGCAACAAAGAGTTCACGGCCACGGCTGGCTCACGAGGCTCAGGCGGCTGCGCGGCAGGCCTCCGCGGCCAGCGCGAACGAGCGCTTGCGCGCGGCGTGGTCGAAGATGTTCGCGGTCAGCAGCAGTTCGTCCGGACGGTAGCGATCGACGAACGCGGCGATGCCCGTGCGCAGCGTGTCCGCGTCGCCGAGCACGCAGCAGGCCAGCGCCTGTTCGACGCCGGCCCGTTCGTGCGGCGCCCAGAACGCGTCGATGTCGTCGATCGGCGGTGGCACCAGGCCGATATCGCCACGACGCAGGCGCACGAAGCTCTGCTGCTGGGTGGTGAACAGGCGTTTCGCCTCGGCAACGCTGTCGGCGCCGACCACGTTCAGCGCGAGCATGGCGTAGGGCCGCGCGAGCCGCGACGAAGGCCGGAAGTCACGACGGTACAGCGCCAGCGCCTGCTCCATCGCCGCTGGCGCGAAGTGCGAGGCAAAGGCGAACGGCAGCCCCAGCTGCGCGGCGAGCTGCGCACTGAACAGGCTTGAGCCCAGCAGCCAGACCGGCACGTCGATGCCTGCGCCGGGCACAGCCTGCACCGGCTGGCCCGGTTGCACCGGCTCGAAATAGCCGAGCAGCTCGACCACGTCCTGCGGAAACGCGTCGGCGCCATCGAAGTAGCGGCGCAGGGCACGCGCGGTGGCCTGGTCGGTGCCGGGTGCGCGGCCGAGGCCGAGATCGATGCGGCCCGGGTACAGCGACGCCAGTGTGCCGAACTGCTCGGCCACCTGCAGCGGCGCATGGTTCGGCAGCATCACGCCGCCGGCGCCGACCCGGATGCTGCGCGTGCCGCCGGCAACATGGCCGATCAGTATCGCCGTGGCCGCACTTGCGATGCCCGGCATGTTGTGGTGCTCGGCCAGCCAGTAGCGGTGGTAGCCGCACTGCTCGGCGTGCTGCGCGAGGTCGAGGGTGTTGGCGAACGCCTGGCGAGCATCGCTGCCCTCGGTGACCGGTGCCAGGTCGAGGATCGAGTACGGAATCGGAGGTGGAGCCATGGCGATCTTCCGGCAGGAGATCACCCCCATATGGGGATGACGCGGACGTATGCCATGCCTGCCATTGCCCCATATCCCGGCGCAGGTATCGCCGGCACCGATGCGGTCAGATCTCGACCTGCGAACCCAGCTCCACCAGCCGGTTGCCGGGGATCCGGAAGAATCCGGTCGCCGGCGCCGCGTTGCGGTGCATGAAGGCGAACAGGCGATCGCGCCAGATCGGCATGCCGCGGTGACGGCTGGCGACGATCGTCTCGCGGCTGGCGAAATAGGTCGTGTCCATCGGGTCGAAATAGGTGCCGCCGGCGTCGCAGCTGCGCATCAGCGCCAGCGGCACGTCCGGGATTTCCATGAAACCGAAGCGGATCAGGACCCGGTAGAAGTCGTCGCCGATCGCATCGATCTTCAGGCGCTTGCCCTGCGGCGCGTACGGCACGGTCAGCGTTTCCACGGTCAGGAACACGTTGCGCTCGTGCAGTACCTTGTTGTGCTTGAGATTGTGCAGCAGCGCGTGCGGCACCACGCCCTGGTCGGCGGTCATGAAGATCGCGGTGCCGGGCACGCGCGCCGGCGGTGCCAGCATCAGGCCGGGCAGGAAGCTGTCGATCTGGATGCCTTCCTTGCGCACTTCTTCGTGCAGCAGTTCGCGGCCGCGGCGCCAGGTGCGCAGCAGGGTGAACACTACCAGCCCCAGCACCACCGGGAACCAGGCGCCATCGAAGAACTTGGCGCCATTGGCGATGACGAAGCCGACATCGACAATGAAGAACACCACGCACAACGGCAGCACGAACTTGCGCCACTTCGGCCACAGCGCGCGTGCCACCAGCGCCAGCAGCAGGGTGTCGATCAGCATCGTCGCCGACACCGAGATGCCGTAGGCCGAGGCCAGCGCGGTCGAGCTGCGGAACATCAGCACCACCACCAGCACCGCGACCATCAACACCCAGTTGATGTAGGGCACATAGATCTGGCCGATGGTCTCGCGCGAGGTGTGCTTGATCTGCATGCGCGGGATGTAGCCCAGTTGCATGGCCTGCCGTGCCACCGAATAGGCGCCGGTGATCACCGCCTGAGAGGCGATCACCGCGGCCATCGTCGCCAGCACGATCATCGGGTACAGCGCCCACGACGGCACCGCCTCGTAGAACGGGTTCTTGACCGCGGCCGGATGCTCGAGCACGAACGCGCCCTGCCCCAGGTAATTCAGCATCAGGCACGGCAGCACCATCGTGTACCAGGCGTAACGGATGGGCTTGGCGCCGAAGTGGCCCATGTCGGCGTACAACGCCTCGCCGCCGGTCACCGCCAGCACCACCACCCCCAGGATCAGCACCGAGTGCGAGCCGTGCTCGAGGAAGAACTTCGCGCCCCACCAGGGATTGAGCGCCTTCAGCACTTCCGGCGCCTCGATGATGTTGTGGATGCCGATCAGCGCCAGTGCGATGAACCAGATCATGGTGATCGGCCCGAACACCTTGCCGACCTTCTCCGTGCCAAAGCGCTGCGCCATGAACACGCCGACCAGGATCACCACCGCGATCGGCACGATGAACCGGTGCAACCCGGGTGCTGCGACTTCCAGGCCCTCGACCGCGCCAAGCACGGTGATCGCCGGCGTGATCACGCTGTCGCCGAAAAACAGAGAGGCGCCGAAGATGCCGAGGATGCCGACCACGTAGGCCGAACGCCCGCCCTTGGCCAGGGTGCGCTGGGCCAGCGTCATCAGCGCCATGATGCCGCCTTCGCCGTTGTTGTCGGCACGCATGATGATGGTCACGTACTTCAGCGTGACCACGATCATCAGCGCCCAGAACACCAGCGACAGGATGCCCAGCACGGTGTCGTGGTTGCCGGTCAGGCCGAAGTGCGGCGAGAACGCCTCCTTCAGCGTGTACAGCGGGCTGGTGCCGATGTCGCCGAACACCACGCCGATGGCACCGACCACCAGCGCCGGCAAACCGGTCTTGCCGTGGCCGTGCGCGTGGGAATTGCCTGGGGCGGAATGGTTGTGCGGAGTGGCCATGGGCTTCCTGGTCGCATCCGGCGGGCGGATGGCGCTGCCGGATTCAACGAAGCGCGGACTGTAGCGCCTTGCGGATGATGATTTCGGCTGCATCGCCGTCGGAAGCGACATTCTTCGCCATGCGTTGCGCCTCGGCCGGCTTGTAACCCAGTTGCTGCAGGGCGACGATCGCTTCGGACAGCGGATCGGCCGGCCCCTTGCCCATTGCCACCGGTGACCCGCTGCCGACCAGGTCGGCGGCGCGGTCGCGCAGCTCCACCACCATGCGCTCGGCGGTCTTCTTGCCGATGCCGGGAATCCGCGTCAGCGCGGTCACGTCGCCGGTCTGCAGCAGCCGCGCGAACTCGTCGACCGAGGCGCCCGACAGCACTGCCAGCGCGATCTTCGCGCCGATCCCGCTGACCCGCTGCACGTCGCGGAACAGGCGCCGCTCGGATTCGCTGAAGAATCCGTACAGCGACACGCTGTCTTCCTTCTGCGCGTAGTGGGTGAACAGCGACACCTCGCGACCGATCTCCGGCAGGTCGTAGAAGGTGCTCATCGGCGCCTCCAGCTCGTAGCCGACGCCATGCACGTCCACCACCAGCCATGGTGGCTGCTTGTGGATGAGGATGCCTTTGAGGCGGCCGATCATGGTGTGCCCTCTGGGCGCGCTGATTCGTGATTGGTCATTCGTGATTTGAAAGAGCAGGCGCACGTACCAAACCTCTGTGCATCGCTGTTGCGAATCACGAATATCGAATCACGAATCACGACTCTCATTTCCTGCTCCAAGCTTCGCGCACGTTGACGCCCAGCCGTTGCGCGCTGGCGCGCACGTGGGCATGGGTGATCGCCACCGCCAGTGCGTCGGCGGCATCGGCCTGCAGCTTGCCCTTGAGGTTGAGCATGATTCCGACCATGTGCTGCACCTGCACCTTGTCCGCGCCGCCCTTGCCGACCACGGCCAGCTTGATTTCCTTGGCCGCGTATTCGTGCACCGGCAGGTCACGCATTACCACCGCGCAGATCGCCGCGCCGCGCGCCTGGCCCAGCTTGAGCGCCGAATCCGGATTGCGCGCCATGAACACCTGCTCGATCGCGACTTCGTCCGGCCGATGCTCGTCGATGATCCGTGCCAGTCCGTCGAGCAGCAGTTTCAACCGCTGCGGGAAATTCCCCTTCAGCGCCGCATCGGCCACCATCAGGTTCAGCGGCGCATGGAACACGTGCGTGGTCCTGCCGGTGCCATCGACGTCGATGATGCCCACGCCCGTGCGCTGCGAACCGGGGTCGATGCCGAGGATGCGGGTGGAGCCGGGAATCGGGAATCGGGAATCGGGAATCGTCAAGCTCGACATTCCGCGTTTTGCCCGGCCAATCGCAGCGAACGAGGGCCGCCACTGGCGCAGCAGGGCTGGCGATCGCTTGCTGCCCTATTCCCGATTCCCGATTCCCGATTCACGTGTAGGCATCCGCGCCCAGCTCGGCATTCGAATAGACGTTCTGCACGTCGTCCATGTCCTCGAGCCAGGCCAGCAGCTTGACGACCTGCTGGGCGGTTTCGCCGGCGACGGCGATGTCGTTGTCGGCGCGCATGGTGACCTCGGCCAGGTCGGGCCTGAGGCCGGCGGCTTCCATCGCCGCCTTTACCGCCGCGAACGTTTCCGGAGCGGTCAGTACGTCGATCGAACCGTCATCCGGATACACGACCACGTCGTCGGCGCCAGCCTCGATCGCCGCTTCGGTGATCCGGTCTTCGTCGGCGCCGGGCGCGAAACTCAGCACGCCGAGCTTCCTGAACATGAAGGCGACCGAACCATCGGTGCCGAGATTGCCGCCGAACTTGCCGAAAGCGTGCCGCACGTCAGCGACGGTGCGGACCTTGTTGTCGGTGAGGCAGTCGACGATGACCGCAATGCCGCCGGGCGCATAGCCCTCGTAGCGGATTTCCTCGTATTCGACGCCTTCCAGCTCGCCGGTGGCCTTCTTGATCGCGCGTTCGATCACGTCCTTGGTCATGTTCGCGCCCAGGCCCTTGTCCACGGCGCTGCGCAGGCGCGGATTGCTGGCCGGGTCGCCGCCGGCGCTGCGCGCGGCCACGGAAATCTCGCGGATGATCTTGGTGAACACCTTGCCGCGCTTGGCGTCCTCGGCGTTCTTGCGCGCCTCGATGGAAGGACCTCTACCCATGTGCGATTCCGGACGTGTGGCTTGACGAAGGCGGCGATTTTACTCGATCGGCAGCGAGGCACGGCCCCGGGCGGACGGTCGTACGTCAGTGCCGGAAATGCCCATCGCGGAGGAAATCGATCGCATGCCGGGCGGCCTCTGCCGAAAACAGCAGGCCGCTGTGGCCGGCTTCGACCAGCACATGGTCCGCCAGCGCCGCGGCGCGCGTTTCCTCGACCGATACCGTGCCGTCGTGTTCGCCTTCGAAATGCGCGAACAGCGCGCCCAGGCCGTGCGGCAGGCGCCCGGCGATCATGCCGACCTGCAACCGCTGCGGCCATACCGCGCAACCCTGCTGCAGCAGCGGCGCACTGCGACCGAGCATGCGTCCAGCCACGGGCAGGTCGGACAGCGCGCTGGCGGCGGCACTGCCGCACAACGGCACGCCCAGGCAGACCACGCGCGTCACCGGCAGGTCCGGGTGCGCGGCCAGTGCCTGCAGGGCGATCAGGCCGCCCAGGCTGTGCGCGACGATGTCGGCTTCCCCGCCGCCGCGCAGCTGCTCGACCAGTTGCGGCACCGCCTGCTCCGGACCGCCGACGATGCTGTGATACCCGAAGGTCTCCGGCACGAAGCCGGCTTCCCGGAGCCGTGCGCCGAACCACTGCATGGTCGCGCCGACCATCCAGATGCCGTGCAGCAGTACGACGCGGCGCCCGTCCATCGTTCAGCCCCGGGAAGAAGCGGACTTCACGGCTGCGCTTTCGGCCTGATCGAGACGTGCACCTCGGCCAGCTGCTTGTCCGGCACCGGCGACGGCGCGCCGGTCATCAGGCATTGCGCGGTGGTCGTCTTGGGGAACGCGATCACGTCGCGGATCGACTCGGTGCCGGCCATCAGCGCGGCGATGCGGTCGATGCCGAAGGCGATGCCACCGTGCGGCGGCGCGCCAAAGCGCAGCGCGTCGAGCAGGAAGCCGAACTTGCCTTCGGCTTCTTCCGCGCCGATGCCGAGCAGCTCGAACACCGTCGACTGCATCTGCGAATTGTGGATGCGGATCGAGCCGCCGCCGATCTCGTTGCCGTTCAGCACCATATCGTAGCCGCGCGACACCGCCGTCTTCGCATTCGCGCGCAAATCGGCGGCATCGTCCACGGCTGGCGCGGTGAACGGGTGATGCAGCGCGACGTAGCGCTGCTCCTCGTCGTCCCACTCGAACATCGGGAAATCGGTGACCCACAGCGGCGCCCAGCCATCGGCAACCAGGCCCAGGTCCTTGCCGAGCTTCAGGCGCAACGCACCCATGAAGTCGCTGGCCGACTTGTAAGTGGCGGCGCCGAAGAAGATCGCATCACCGCTCTGCGCGCCGGTAGCGGACACGATCGCGGCCAGCGTGGCGTCGTCGAGGAACTTGGCGATCGGCGAATTGATGCCGTCACGGCCCTTCGCGGCATCCTCGATCTTCATCCACGCCAGGCCCTTGGCGCCGTGCTTGGCGGCGTGGGCGGCGTAATCGTCGATCTGCTTGCGGCTGAGCGCCGCGGCACCCGGCGCGCGCAGCGCGACGACGCGGCCATCGGCGTGGTTGGCCCAGTCGCTGAACACCTTGAACTCGCAGTTCCGGACCAGTTCGGCGACGTCGGTGAGCTCCAGCGCGATACGCAGGTCCGGCTTGTCGGAGCCGTAACGGCGCATCGCCTCGGCGTAGGTCATGCGCGGGAATTCGCTGGCCAGTTCCACACCCATCACTTCGCGGAACACGCTGCGGATCATTTCCTCCGTCGTGTCCTGCACGTCGCGCTCGCCCACCCAGGCGAACTCCATGTCGAGCTGGGTGAATTCGAGCTGGCGGTCGGCACGCAGCGCTTCGTCGCGGAAGCAGCGCGCGATCTGGTAGTAGCGGTCGAAGCCGGCCACCATCAGTATCTGCTTGAACAGCTGCGGCGACTGCGGCAGCGCGTAGAACTCGCCCGGATGCATGCGCGCCGGCACCAGGAAGTCGCGCGCGCCTTCGGGCGTGGCCTTGGTCAGGATCGGCGTCTCGATGTCCTGGAAATCGCGCGCGTCGAGCCAGCGACGCAGCGCCTGCACCAGCTTGATGCGGGTGCGCATCTTGCGCTGCATCTCCGGCGTGCGCAGGTCGAGGTAACGATACTTGAGACGGATGTCCTCGCCGGCGTTCTCATGGGCATGGAACGGCAGCGGCTCGGCCTTGTTGAGCAGTTCGATCTTCGTCGCGACCACTTCGACCTGTCCGGTCCTGATCTTGTCGTTGACCGACTGGCGCCGGCGCACCACGCCGGTCACACGCAGGCAGTCTTCGTAGCCGACCTGCGACGCAGCGGCGATCACATCGGCGTTACCGGCCATGTCCGCGTCGGGTTCGGCGACGATCTGGACGATGCCTTCGTGGTCGCGCAGGTCGATGAAGCACAGGCCGCCGAGGTTGCGGGCGACATCGGCCCAGCCGCACAGGGTGACGGTCTGGCCGATCAGCGCCTCGTCGACGAGGCCGCAGAAGTGGGTACGCATGCAGTGCTCCGGGAGTTGCGATCCATCCGCGCGCGGCAATGGATGGGTGTGGCATCGAGGGTCCGGCCGGGCCGGGAATACGTCATTTTAACGGTTGTCGCGCCCTACTGGCCCGCACGTCGGCATGCTTGGGGCGACGACCGAGGATCTGTGCGAGGAGTTTGGACCGCGACGCCTCGGCTGGTTGCCAATGCCGGGCTGAAGACCCTCCTGCGAATTGCTGTCCACAAGCTGAAGCCATCGACCTTTCCCGGAGTAAGTGCATGGAACGTCTTGCGAAGAGTCTGGTGCTGGCGCTGATCCTGTCGCTGCTGGCGACTGCGGCCGCCGTCGCGCAACAGCGTGCGTACGCGCCGGAAAACCTGCGCACGCTGTCGCGCAACGACCAGATCCGGGTCATCAGCCTGGAGTACGAGGAGCAGGCCGGACGCCGCATCCCCGACGACCAGTTGCGCTTCTACCTCGATCAGGTCAACCGTTCCGACTGGGGTTTCAGTCGCATCCGGCAGGACATCGGGCAGTCGCTCGGCGGTGGCGGGGGCTCGCAGCCGGGCCAGCGGATCCGCTGCGAGAGCGTCAACAACCGCTCGCAGATCTGCCAGACGCCGTGGACCGGACCTTCGCGGCTGGTGCGGCAACTGTCGGGGTCGGCCTGCGACGAGGGCCGTACCTGGCAGTCGCAACGCGGGCAGGTCTATGTGGGTGGCGGCTGCCGCGGCGAATTCGAGGCGGCACCGACCGGGCATCAACTGGGCACGGTGCGCTGCGAGAGCGTCAACAACCGACCGCGCACCTGCCGGACACCGTGGAGCGGGCATTCGCGGCTGGCGCGGCAACTGTCGGGATCGGCCTGCGAGGAGGGCCGCACATGGCAGTCGCAGCGTGGCCAGGTGTCGGTCAGCGGCGGTTGCCGTGCGGACTTCGTCGCGGCGCCAGTGCTCGACCCCAACTACAGCGTCACCTGCAGCAGCGTGCGGATGCGGCCCAACCAGTGCCGCTGGAACAACGATCATGGCCCGCCACGCCTGGAGCGCCAACTGTCGAACAGCAACTGCCTCGAAGGCCAGACCTGGGGGCACGACCGCAACCGCGGCATCTGGGTCAACAGCGGCTGCAGTGGCCGCTTCGTACCGATGCGGCCACAGCCGCGCTGAAGTTCAGCCGGCGTCGGCGGCGGGCTTGGCTGCCGGCTTGCTCTCGGCTTTCGGCGCCGGTTCGGGCTTCTTCTCGGCCGGCTTGGCTTCGGTGGCGGCCGCCGCGCTGTCCTTCTTCGCCCCTTCGCCGCCTTCGGCCAGGTTGCGCTTCTTGTCGCCGTCCTTCTTGAAGTCGGTCTCGTACCAGCCGCTGCCGGAGAGGCGGAATGATGGCGCCGTCAGCTGGCGGCCGACCGCATGGGCGCCGCAGTCCGGGCAGGTCTCGGGGTCCGGATCGGACAGTTTCTGCAGGCGGTCGAATTGATGACCGCACTCGGCACAGCGGAAGGCGTAGATCGGCATGTCTTGAACCAGAGGGTGGAGAAGAGCGGTGAGGGAGTCTGGGGCCGGGGCTCGGCGATTCCAAGCCAGGGCCGCGTCGCTCAGGCGGCGCTGGCCTCGTAAAGCTGCAGCAGTTCGGCTTCCGCCGTTTCCAGCGCCGCACGCAGTTCGCCCTGGCGGCGGCCAAGTTCGGCCGCGCGCGCGCCGCCGTCGGCATACAACTCCGGGGCGGCCAGCGCCTGTTCGATCGTGGCGAGCTCGGCTTCCAGCTCGCCGACCCGGGCCTCGGCCTTGGCCAGCTTGTGCGGGTTGACCTTCGTCTTCGGCTTGGCGACCGCGACCGGCGGCGCCGCCTTCGCCACCGGGGCCGGCACCGATGCCATCGGCACCACGTCCGAAGCCGGGCGCGAACGCAGCCACGCCGCGTATTCGTCGAGGTCGCCGTCGAAAGGCTCGACACGGCCGTTGGCGACGCGCCAATAGGTGTCGCTGACCAGGCCGATCAGGTGGCGGTCGTGCGACACCAACACGATCGCGCCGGCAAAATCGCTCAGCGCCTCGGCCAGCGCCTCGCGCATGTCCAGGTCGAGGTGGTTGGTGGGTTCGTCGAGCAGCAGCACGTTCGGCTGCAGCCAGGCGATCAGCGCCAGCGCCAGCCGCGCGCGTTCGCCGCCGCTGAATCCGTCGATGCTTTCGAAGGCGCGGTCGCCCGGGAAATTCCACTTGCCGAGGAAGTCGCGGAACGATTGCGTGGACGCATTCGGCGACAAATGACGCAGGTGGTCGATCGGCGAGGTGCCCTTCTTCAGCGATTCGACCGTGTGCTGGGCGAAGTAGCCGATGCGCAGGTCCGGGTGCGCGTAGCGTTCGCCGGTCAGCGGCTGCAGTTCGCCGACCAGGGTCTTGACCAGCGTCGACTTGCCCGCGCCGTTGGCGCCAAGCAGGCCGATGCGATCGCCGGCTTCCAGGCCGAAGCCGACGTTGTGGAGGATGACGTGATTGGTGATTGGTGATTGGTGGTTGGATGCAGCGTGTTCGTCAGCTTGTTCCGAATCACCAAAAACGAATGACGAATCACGGCCCGGATAGCCGCAATCGGCATGATTGAGCCGCAACAGTGCATGCGGCAGCTTCAGCGGCGCCGGGAAATCGATGCGCAGTTCGCGTTCGGCGCGCACCGCTTCGGTACCGGCCATCTTGGCCAGGCGCTTGACCCGCGATTGCGCCTGCTTGGCCTTGGCGGCGCTGGCGCTGAAGCGGTCGATGAAGCTCTGCAGGTGCGCGCGCTCGGCCTGCGCTTTCTCGTGGGTGATCTGCTGCAGGCGCAGCTGCTCGGCGCGCTGGCGTTCGAAGGCGGTGTAGTCGCCGGTATAGAGCTTGGCCTTGCCATCGTGCAGGTGCAGCGTGTGCGTGCTGACGTTGTCGAGGAATTCGCGGTCGTGGCTGATCAGCAGCAGCGTGCCGGGATATTTCAGCAGCCACTGCTCCAGCCACAGCACCGCGTCGAGGTCGAGGTGGTTGGTGGGCTCGTCCAGCAGCAGCAGGTCCGATGGCGTCATCAACGCGCGCGCCAGGTTCAGGCGCACGCGCCAGCCACCGGAGAAGGTGCTGACCGCGCGTGAATGGGTGTCGGCGGAGAAGCCCAGGCCATGCAGCAGCTTGCCGGCGCGCGCGGTGGCGTCGTAACCGCTGACCTCTTCCAGCCGGTGGTGCGCCTCGGCGACCGCTTCCCAGTCCTCGGCGGCGAAGGCATTGGCTTCGGCCTGCAGCGCGGCATGCACGTCGGCGTCGCCGGACAGCACGAAGTCGATCGCCGGATCCGGCAGCGACGGCATTTCCTGCGCGATGCTGGCGATGCGCACGCGGGCGGGCACGTCCAGGTCACCGCGGTCGGCCTCGACCTCGTTGCGGACGGCAGCGAACAGCGAGGACTTGCCGGTGCCGTTGCGGCCGACCACGCCCACGCGCCAGCCGGCGTGCAGGGTCAGGTCGACATCGGACAGGAGCAGGCGTTCGCCACGACGCAGGGCGAAATTGCGGAAGGAGATCATGAGGGCGCGAATTCTACCGGAAGCGCGGCGGACGGCCGCGCGATTCCGGTTGGCTGCATGAATGGGCACTCAGGATGGACATCGCCGTCCTTGCCGCTTTTGTCGCGGCTGAAGCCGCTCCCACCGAAAGCCGCGCGCTTGATGGGCCTGCCGTCACGATTCGCCAGGGCGGGACATCGCCGCGGAAGCCGCTCGCTCTACAGCTCGCGTTTTTTCCGGGGCCTTCCCTAAAGGTTGGCGGGGCAACGCCGTTATCCCTTTTGCAGCGAGGGCGACTAGCCAACCAAAACAAACCGGCAGCACCCTCGTCCATCCGCCGGGACCTACACAAGAGGAGACGACCCATGGCACAGGTAATCAACACCAACACGATGTCACTCAACGCTCAGCGCAATCTGAGCACCTCTGGCGCTTCATTGGCCACCACGATCCAGCGCCTGTCTTCGGGCCTGCGCATCAACAGCGCCAAGGACGATGCCGCCGGTCTGGCGATCTCCGAGCGCTTCAGCACCCAGATCCGCGGACTCGACGTCGCGGTACGCAATGCCAACGACGGCATCTCGCTGGCGCAGGTCGCCGAAGGTTCGCTGACCGAGATCGGCAACAACCTGCAGCGCATCCGCGAACTGGCCGTGCAGTCGGCCAACGCCAGCAACTCCTCTTCCGACCGCGCGGCGCTCAACGCCGAGGTCAAGCAGCTGATTTCCGAGATCGACCGCGTCGCCAAGCAATCCGATTTCAACGGCACCAAGTTGCTGGACGGTTCCTTCACCAGCCAGCTGTTCCAGGTCGGCGCCAATGCCGGCCAGGCGATCGCCATCGACAAGGTGGTCGACGCGCAGTCCGATGCACTGGGCAACGTGCGCTTCGCCAACGCCCAGACCGGCACTGCCGCTGCGATCACCGCCACCACCGACAACACCCTGAGCGGCCTGGTCGTCAACGGCGTCACCATCGACAACGTCAGCTGGAAGCAGGGCACCAGCGGCGAAAGCGTCGCCAACGGCATCGCCGGCGCGATCAATGCGCAGATCGGCGAGACCGGCGTGTACGCCTCGGTCGGCACCGGCGTCGATGCCGGCAGGATCGTGCTGACCTCGATCGAAGAAGGCCGCGACTTCACCTACACCGCCGGCACGCTGACCACCGCCGATTCGATCGGCATGGCCGGCATCGCCTCGGCTACGGTCGCCGCCACCGGCACCACGAAGTTCGCCGACGACCTGGACATCACCACGTTCGCCGGCGCGCAGCAGGCGCTGGAGATCGTCGATGCCGCGCTGACTTCGGTCAACGGCGCGCGCGCCGACCTCGGCGCGATCCAGAACCGCTTCACTTCGGTGGTCGCCAACCTGCAGGCCAGCTCGGAAAACCTGGCCGCTTCGCGCAGCCGCATCCGCGATACCGATTTCGCCAAGGAAACCGCCGAACTCACCCGCACCCAGATCCTGCAGCAGGCCGGCACGGCCATGCTGGCCCAGGCCAACCAGGTGCCGCAGAACGTGCTCAGCCTGTTGCAGCGCTGACATAGACGCCCCCGGCGGCACGGCGGGGGACGTCTGATTCACCCACCCCCGTGCAGCTACCGCCCAAGGAATCGCATTCATGGCACAGGTCATCAACACCAACACGATGTCGCTCAATGCTCAGCGCAATCTGAGCACCAGTGGCGCCTCGCTGGCCACCACCATCCAACGCCTGTCGTCCGGCTTGCGCATCAACAGCGCCAAGGACGACGCCGCGGGTCTGGCCATCTCCGAGCGCTTCAGTACCCAGATCCGCGGACTCGACGTCGCGGTACGCAACGCCAACGACGGCATTTCGCTGGCCCAGGTCGCCGAAGGCTCGCTGACCGAGATCGGCAACAACCTGCAGCGCATCCGCGAGCTGTCCGTGCAGTCGGCCAACGCCACCAACTCGGCCTCCGACCGTGCCGCGCTCAACGCCGAGGTCAAGCAGCTGACTTCGGAAATCGACCGCGTCGCCAAGCAGTCGGAGTTCAACGGCACCAAGCTGCTCGACGGTTCGTTCTCCAGCCAGCTGTTCCAGGTCGGCGCCAACGCCGGCCAGGCGATCGCCATCGACAAGGTGGTCAACGCCAAGGCCAACTCGCTGGGCGGCGCGCAGTTCGACAGCGGCAAGATCGCCGTGGCCGCGCCGGCCGACGCCACCACCGACGTGGCGTTCAGCGCGATGACGATCACCGACAGCAAGGGCACCGCGATCAGCTTCGACAACCTGACGGTGAAAGCCTCCGGCGTCGATGCCGCGACCACGCAGGAATCGGCAGTGAAGGCGCTGGCCGCGCACCTCAACAGCAAGCTGGGTGAAACCGGCGTCTACGCCGAAGCCAACGCCGCCGGCACCGAAGTCGTGCTGACCTCGGTCAAGGAAAGCGTCAACGCCAGCGGCGCCTACGCCAACATGGCCGTTGCGGTCACCGGCGGCACCTACACCGGCGACAACACCTCGCCAGCGGTGCCGGCGAAGAAGTACGCCAGCGACCTGGACATCAGCACGGTCAAGGGCGCGCAGCAGGCGCTGGAAATCGTCGACAAGGCGCTGACCTCCGTCAACGGCGCGCGCGCCGACCTGGGTGCGGTGCAGAACCGCTTCACCTCGGTGGTCGCCAATCTGCAGGCCAGCTCGGAAAACCTGGCCGCTTCGCGCAGTCGCATCCGCGATACCGATTTCGCCAAGGAAACCGCCGAACTCACCCGCACCCAGATCCTGCAGCAGGCCGGTACGGCCATGCTGGCCCAGGCCAACCAGGTGCCGCAGAACGTGCTCAGCCTGCTCCGCTGATCGCGGAGGAATGGGCCGGGGCGGGTGAAATCCCCCACCCGCTCCGGCCCCGGCTTCAACTTCCAATCACGCCCAAGGAAACCTCTCCATGGCACAGGTCATCAACACCAACACGATGTCGCTCAATGCCCAGCGCAATCTGAGCACCTCCGGCGCTTCGCTCGCCACCACCATCCAGCGCCTGTCGTCCGGCCTGCGCATCAACAGCGCCAAGGACGACGCCGCGGGTCTGGCCATCTCCGAGCGCTTCAGCACCCAGATCCGCGGGCTCGATGTCGCGGTACGCAATGCCAATGACGGCATCTCGCTGGCCCAGGTCGCCGAAGGCTCGCTGACCGAGATCGGCAACAACCTGCAGCGCATCCGCGAACTGTCCGTGCAGTCGGCCAACGCCACCAACTCGGCCTCCGACCGCGCGGCATTGAATGCGGAAGTGAAGCAGCTGTCGTCCGAAATCGACCGCGTCGCCAAGCAGTCGGAGTTCAACGGCACCAAACTGCTCGACGGTTCGTTCTCCAGCCAGCTGTTCCAGGTCGGCGCCAACGCCGGCCAGGCGATCGCCATCGACAAGGTGGTCGACGCCAAGGCCAACGCGCTGGGCAACGTCAAGTTCGCTGCCGACCGCGTCGCCACGACCGTTGCCGCCGCCGCCACGTCCGACGGCAAGCTGTCGGGCCTGGCGCTGAACGGCGTAACCATCAGCGACGTCAGCTGGAAGGCCGGCGCCACCGGTGTCGAGGTCGCCAACAGCGTTGCCAACGGCATCAACGCGCAGATGGGCGAGACCGGCCTGCGCGCCACGGTCAGCAGCACCGGCGCCATCACCCTGGAATCGCTCAAGGCCGACAAGGACGTGACCTACACCGCCGGCACCATCACCGGCGGCGCGGGTACCCCGGGAACGCCGACCAACGCTACCGAAGTCGGCCTGACCGGCATTACCGCAGTCACCGCGGCGGCGACGGCCAACGCCAGCTTCGTGTCGACACTGGACATCAGCACGGTCAAGGGCGCGCAGCAGGCGCTGGAAATCGTCGACAAGGCGCTGACCTCGGTCAACGGCGCGCGCGCCGACCTGGGTGCGGTGCAGAACCGCTTCACCTCGGTGGTCGCCAACCTGCAGTCGAGCTCGGAAAATCTGGCCGCCTCGCGCAGCCGCATCCGCGACACCGACTTCGCCAAGGAAACCGCCGAACTGACCCGCACCCAGATCCTGCAGCAGGCCGGTACGGCCATGCTGGCCCAGGCCAACCAGGTGCCGCAGAACGTGCTGTCGCTGCTGCGCTGAGTTCCACCCGCTTCACTCCTTGATCTGTTCTCTGTCGTCACGGGCGGATTCGTCTCCCTCCGTTTGGCAGTACCCAACCCCTTCCGGCAACGGAAGGGGTTTTTTATTTTCGAATGAACCGGCAGGGAAGCGCGGATGGCATCGCAATGGCACAACCCATGCATCCGCCACCACGCCCGCATTTCTCGCCGCACGGCGCGCGCCGGCGGCGGGAGACGGAGAAGTGCGGACTAAAGAACGGCGGCCGGACGCCGTTACTGGAATACGGACCGCCGCGCATCCACCACCGGAAGCGCGGCGGTCCGGCACCCCTGTTTCCGGACGGGGACAACAGGAGATCGGCAATGGCGGACTACTCGCTGGGTTATGGCGGCATCGGCTCGGGACTGGACATCAACGGCATGGTCCAGCAGCTGGTCGCAGCCGATCGCAAGCCGGCCGATTCCAGCCTCAACCGCCTCGAAACCGGCGCCAAGTTCAAGCTGTCCGCGCTGGGCACGGTCAGTTCCGCCTTCAGTACGCTGGAAACGACCCTGAAGGCGCTCAAGGCCGCGGACGCCTTCGACGCGCGCACCGTCAAATCCAGTGTCGATACCGTGCTGGCCGCCACCGTCGGCAAGAGCACCTCCGCCGGCGGCAGCACGCCGACCGGTGCCTACTCGATCGAAGTGCTGGCGCTGGCCTCGGCCAACAAATGGGTGGCCGATGCGCCAGTCGCGGCCGACGCCAGGTTCGGCGCCGGAAAACTGACGCTGACGGTGGCCGGTGAAGACCTCTCCATCGACATCGCCGCCGACAGCACCCTGGCCGACGTGCGCAGCGCGATCAACGCGGCCGCGCGCAGCAAGGGCGTGCAGGCCAGCGTGCTGACTTCCAACGACGGTCAGTTCCTGTCGCTGTCGTCGGACAAGAGCGGCGCCGCCAACACTATTTCGCTGTCGTTCGCCGAAGGCGGCAGCGACCTGCAGGCCCTCGTCGGCAGCATGAAGCAGCGCACGCCGGCGCAGGACGCGAGGATCTCGATCGATGGCCTGACCATCACCGCCAGCGGCAACACCATCACCGAGGCGGTGCCGGGCCTGAGCCTGGAACTGAAGACACTCGGCACCAGCACCGTCACCGTGACCGGCGATCCGGCCAGCAACCGCAAGGTGGTGAAGGAGTTCGTCGACGCCTATAACGCCGCGATCGACGCAATCAATGCGTCCACCAAATACGACGCCGAGAACAAGACGCCATCCGCGCTGACCGGCGATGCGCAGATGCGCAGCGCCGCCGGCCAGTTGCGCAACCTGATGGGCAACCTGCTCGGCGATCTGGCCAAGCAGGGCCTGGACGCCAAGACGCTGGGCATCCAGACCAAGGGCTTTCCGGCTTCCGACGGCACGCTGGTGTTCGACAGCGCCAAGTTCGATGCGGCGATGGTCGCCAATCCGGAGAAGATCCGCGCCGCGTTCACCGGCAAGGACGGCTTTGCCGACAAACTGCAGACCGCGGTCGGCAGCTATCTGGGCAGCGATGGTGCCTTCACCGAGCGCAGCAACAGCCTCAATGCGCAGATCAAGGATGTCGCAACCCGGCGCGCCGCGCTGGATGCGCGCATGGAGGCGGTCGGCAATCGCTACAAGCGGCAGTTTGTGGCGATGGAAACCATGCTTTCCAAGATGACCAGCACCAGCCAGGCGCTGGCCCAGCAGCTGGCCGGACTGGCGCAGTAGCCGGCACGCCTGCCGCACAAGGAGAAACCGACATGTCGCCACATTCGTATGCCGCGCAGTACCGTGCTACCGGCCTGAGCAGTGCGGTCATGGACGCGGACCCGCATCGCCTGGTCGCGCTGCTGCTGGCGGGCGCCTGCGACCGCATCCGCCTGGCCGAGGCCTGCGTGCCGCGCGGCGACCTGGCGCGCAAGGGCAAGGCGATCGGCGAGGCCTGCGCGATCATCGGCCACCTCAACGGCTCGCTGGACCACGAAGCCGGCGGCCAGATCGCCGCCAACCTGTCGTCGCTGTACGACTACCTGCAGGCGCGGCTGACCGAGGCCAACCTCAACAACGACGTGTCGGCGCTGCATGAAACGCTGGAGTTGCTGGGCGAAATCGAATCGGCCTGGCTGGCCATCCCGCAGCAGCACCAGCAGCCGCTGTCGAGCATCGGCGCGTGACCGCTGCCGCGCCCACGCTGGCGACCCTGCTGGCCGGGCTGGACGAGCTGCAGGCGACGTTGCAGTCCGCCGACCTGGCGCGCGCGGACAGGCTGGTGGTCGAACACGATCGCGGCATGCGTGATTTCCTGCAGGCCGCGGGCGCCGACGGCGCCGCACGCACCGACCTGGAACGCCTGCAGCGGGCGCAGCAGATAGTGCTCGAGCAGATGTCGCGCCTGCGTGCGGACGCCGCGCGCGAGATGCGCGCCTTCGAGCAGGCCGAGCGCGCCGCACGCGCCTACCAGTCGATGACCTAGGAAAAGACATGGGCCAGGCCACCGCCATCGCCGGACACGGCGCCGAGATCGAACTCTTCAGCGACACGCTGAGCTGCGATGTCGTCCTGCCCGCGCGCTTCGATCCGGGTCCGGCGATGGCTGCGCAACATGCCGCCGAATCGTTGCTGCATGGCCTGGCGATCGCCGAGGACGTGCGCAGCGACGACAACGAGGAACGCGGCGAACTGCCGCAGTCGATGCAGCGGGTCGAGGCCAAGCTGGACCTCATCCTCGGCGTGCTCGGCAAGCTGACGCGCGCCCGCGCCGACGCGCTGCCGGTGCGCCACGCACGCTGGTCGCATCGCGGCCTGCGCCTGGACCTTCCCGCGACTTCCGGATTTTCAACCGGCGACAGCGGCGTGCTGCTGCTGCAACCGGCCGACTGGCTGAGCGACCATATCGAACTGCCGGCGCGCGTGCTGGCGGAAATGCCGGGACAGGACGGCCACCACCATCTCTGGCTGCGGTTCGGCACGCTGCTGCCGGGCCTGCACGACGCGCTGGAACGCCACCTCTTCCGCCTGCACCGGCGCCAGATCGCCGAAGCGCGCCGGCTGCGCTGAGCCGCGTCGGCGCGAACGGGCCCGCAATCGGGCCGGCTTTCGTCAACCAGGCTCACATCTTCAATGAGATGCACGACACGTTTCGCGCATGCCGCGCCGGCGCGAAACCGCGCTGCGGCGCGGGTGCCGTGCCCGGAACATGACGGCGCGCACGTCCGCATTGGACGAAAGACACATTGCGTGGACATCGTCGTCCATTATCTTGGTCGCACTTGGACGGAAAATCGGCTTGATGCCACGTGCGCGTTCTGATCGTTGACGACCACACCCTGGTGCGGGCCGGCATTGCCCGCCTGCTGCAGGGTTCGCCGGACATGGACGTGGTGGCCGAGGCCAGCGATGCGCAGCAGGCCATCGACCTGGCGATCATCCACCGTCCCGACATCATCCTGCTCGACCTGTCGCTGCCCGGGCGCAGCGGGCTGGACGTGCTGCAGCCGCTGCAGGAAGCGGTGCCGCACGCCAGAATCGTGATCATGTCGATGCACAGCGACCCGATCCAGGTGCGCAGCGCGCTGGATCGCGGCTGCGCCGGCTTCGTGGTCAAGGAAGCCGCGCCGCAGGAACTGGAACTGGCGATCCGCGCCGCCGCCGCCGGACAGGTCTTCCTGAGTCCGCAGGTGTCCTCGAAGATGATCGCGCCGCTGCTGGCCAACGCACGACCGACCGGCATCGACGCCCTGTCGCCCCGCCAGCGCCAGATCCTGCGCAAGCTCGGGCGCGGCATGAGCAGCAAGGAAATCGCGGTGGAGCTGGACATCAGCGTCAAGACCGTCGAGACCCATCGCGCGCGGATGATGGAGTCGCTGGGCTGCCGCCGTTCCAACGAACTGCTGCTGCTGGCCGCGAAACTCGACAGCGTGCTCGGCTAGGCGACCGTACTCTGACGGATGTAGGGAGATTCCCGACGGTACGTAGGGACAACTCCTGCCGGGGACGGAATTCCCCCGATTTTTTTTCCGTCACCGCTGCGTCACAGTTTCCTCGCGATGCGAACTCCAGCCGGAGCGGCCATCGAAAGGGGAAATCCGATGAAGATGGGAATCTCTGCCCAGCTTGGGCAGCAGCTGCATCTCACGCCGCAACTGCTGCAGTCGATCCGACTGCTGCAGCTCAGCGGCCTGCAGCTGGAAATGGAAGTGCAGCGCGCGCTCGAACACAACCCGCTGCTGGAACTGGAAGAAGACGCTCCCTCGCCCGCCGATGGCGACGCCGTGCCCGCCGATGCCGAAGTGGCGGCGTTCGACGAACTGCCGGAATCCTCGATCTGGGATGTCGCCGGCACCAGCTGGAGCGATCGCGACGACGACCGCCTGCAGCAGCTGCAGGCCGGCGAATCGACCGACCTGCACGTGCGCGTGCTCGATCGCCTCGCCCTGGAACTGGATGCGCGACAGCTGCAGGTCGCCGCGTTCTGGCTCGATCACGTCGACGATGCCGGCTACCTGCAGCAGGATCCCGTATCGCTGGCGCTGATCGCCGCCGCGCAGTTCGATATCAGCATCGATACCGCCGAGTCCCTGCGCCAACGCCTGCTGCATGGTGATCCCGCCGGCCTGGCCGCGCGCGACCTGCGCGAGTGCCTGCAGGCGCAGCTGTCCGCGCTCGATGAGCCGGCACCAGGCCGCACGCTGGCGGCGCGGATACTCGACCACTGCATCGACCTGCTGGCCGCGCACGACCTCGAAGCGATCGCGCAGCGAATGAAAGCAGACGCGACACAGGTACGGCAGGCGGTGCGACTGATCCTGTCGCTGCAACCGCGCCCGGGCGAAGCCGCCGAACCGGCCGAAGCCGTGCACGTGATTCCCGACGTCGTCGCCTGGCACGCCGACTGCGCCTGGCGGGTGGCGTTGAATCCGGCGACCACGCCGCGCCTGCGCGTGCCGGCCATGCATGAACGCGCACTGGAACAGGCTGCACAAGGCGATGGCGCCGGCAGCACCGGCGTGCAGAAGATGCGCGACCTGCTGCAGGAAGCGCGCTGGCTGACGCGCGGCCTGTCGATGCGCTACGACACGCTGCTGCGCACCACGCGCGCCATCGTCGAACGCCAGGCCGGTTATCTGGTCCACGGCGACGAGGCGATGGCGCCGCTGACACTGAAGGAAATCGCCGACGAGATCGGCATGCACGAATCCACCGTCTCGCGCATCACCACCGGCAAGTACCTGCAGACGCCGCGCGGCACTTTCGAACTCAAGCATTTCTTCGCCGTTCGCCTGGAAGGCGCCAGCGTCTCCGGCCCGGCAGTGCGCGCGATGGTGCGACGCCTCATCGAGGCCGAACCGGCCGGCAGGCCGCTCGCCGATGAGGCGATCGCCGGCCTGCTGGCGCGACAGGGCGTACACATCGCCCGCCGCACCGTGGCCAAGTACCGCGAGCAGCTCGACATCGCCCCTGCGCGCGCGCGCAGGACCGTGCCACGCCCGCTGGCCAAGGCCGGATGAGCGCGACTCCCATGACAGGCACCGCCATGAACGACCTACCGATGAAACCGCTCACCGTACTGCTGGTCGACGACCACGAAGGCTTCATCAACGCGGCGATCCGCCACCTGCGCAAGCTGCAGTGGCTGGAAGTGGTCGGCCGCGCCGGCAACGGGCTGGAAGCGATCGAGCGTTCCGAAGCATTGCGCCCGGACGTGGTGCTGATGGACCTGGCGATGCCGGAAATGGGCGGCCTGCAGGCGACGCGCCTGATCAAGACCCAGGACGCGCCGCCGTACGTGGTGATCGCTAGCCACTTCGACGATGCCGAGCATCGCGAACACGCGCTGCGCGCCGGTGCCGACAACTTCGTCAGCAAGCTTTCCTACATCCAGGAAGTGCTGCCCATCCTCGAACAGCTCAGGGAGCAACGCGGCCATGAGTGAATCCCGCATCCTCGTCATCGATGCCGACGCCAGCCGCGGCGAACACCTCGCCGGCCTGCTCGAATTCATGGACCTCACGCCGCGCTGGGCCACGTCGGCCGCCGAGGTCGACCTGTCACGCCATCGCGCCAACGACTGGATGGCATTGATCGTCGGCAAGCTGGAGCCGTGCGCGCAGACCGAACAGTTCTTCGCCTGGCTGGCGCGGGCGCCGTTGCCGCCGCCGGTGCTGCTGCTGGACGGCGATCCGGTTCAGTTCGCCGCCGCGCACGGCCTGCACGAGGCGGCGGTGTGGCCGCTGGAAACGCCGATCCGCCACGCACCGCTGAAAGCCTGCCTGCGTCGCGCCAGCCTCAAGCGCCTGGACACCGAGCACCAGGCACAGTCGGCGCACGGCAGCGGGCCGACCGGCAACAGTCCGGCGGTGCAGCAGCTGCGCCGCCTGATCGACCAGGTCGCCGCGTTCGACACCACCGTACTGGTGCTGGGCGAATCGGGCACCGGCAAGGAAGTGGCCGCGCGCGCCATCCACCAGCAGTCGCCGCGTCGCGACGGTCCGTTCGTCGCGATCAACTGCGGCGCGATCCCGCCGGACCTGCTGGAAAGCGAACTGTTCGGCCACGAGAAGGGCGCATTCACCGGCGCGCTGACCGCGCGCAAGGGCCGCTTCGAGATGGCCGAAGGCGGCACGCTGCTGCTCGACGAGATCGGCGACATGAGCCTGCCAATGCAGGTCAAGCTGCTGCGCGTGCTGCAGGAACGCAGCTTCGAGCGCGTCGGCGGCGGCCAGACCATCCGCTGCAACGTGCGCGTGATCGCCGCGACCCATCGCGACCTCGAGGCGCGCATCGCCAGCAACCAGTTCCGCGAGGACCTGTTCTATCGCCTCAACGTGTTTCCGATCGAGATGCCGGCGCTGCGCGAACGCAGCGAGGACCTGCCGGCGCTGGTCACCGCCATCGCCGCGCAGCTGGCGCGCACCGGCCGTGGCGAAGTGCGATTCGCCGACGAGGCGTTGCATGCGCTGCGCGCACACGCCTGGCCGGGCAACGTGCGTGAACTGACCAACCTGGTCGAACGGCTGGCGGTGTTGCACCCTGGCGGCCTGGTGCGCGCGCACGACCTGCCCCGGCGCTACCAGCCCGAAGACCTGGCGCCGCTGGCGTCGACGCCAGTCGCTTCCACGACGATTGGCGATACGACGCCCGTAGCCGCGACCGTTGCACCGGCGGCCGTGGAAACCATGGTTGCCAGCGACCAGCTGCCGGAAGAAGGCATCGACCTGCGCGAGCACATCGCGCGGATCGAGTTGAACCTGATCCGCGGTGCGCTGGATCGTGCCGGTGGCGTGGTCGCGCATGCCGCGCAACTGCTCGGCCTGCGCCGCACCACGCTGGTCGAGAAGCTGCGCAAGTACGGCGTCGAACGCGACGAGGCAGCGCTGGCGCCGGAAACCTGACGGCGCGGCGGCGGCCGTTCCGGCATGCGTCTTGCACGTGATTCGGACGGAACCCCCGGAACCACGCCGAAACCGCCGCCATGACTGATTCCGTTTCCTCGATCCTGTCGCAGATACGCGGCTACCAGAACCAGCTCGGCGCGCGCGCGCTGGACATCGCGCCGGGCCATGGCGCAATCAATCCCGGCGCGCTCGCTCCCACCGGCATCAACCCGGCACCAGCCAAGCCGGCCAGCTTCACCGAGACACTGCAAGGCGCACTGCAGGGCGTCAACGCCGCGCAGAAGGAATCCGGCGCATTGGCGACCGCGTTCGAACTCGGCGATCCGCGCGCGGACTTGGCGCGGGTGATGGTGGCCGCGCAGCAGTCGCAGGTTGCGTTCCGGGCCACGGTCGAGGTGCGCAACCGCCTGGTGCAGGCCTACCAGGACGTCATGAACATGCCGCTGTAGGCACGCAGCGGAAAACACGACCTTGAAGCGCGGCGCGCATGAGCCCGCGCCAATACGCAGTCAGGCAGGAATCACCACCCCATGGCCCTCGCTCTATCCAAGGATTCGCTGAAGGAATCGCTCAACGCCGAGAAGGCCGGCGCCGCGATCGCGCGCCTACAGGACACGCAGGTCGTGCGCCAGTTCGGCACCCTGCTGCTGATCGCCGGCGCCGTCGCGGTCGGACTGATGGTGTTCTTCTGGTCGCAGAAACCCGGTTACAGCCCGCTGTACACCGGCCTCGATGCCAAGGCCACCGCCGAGGCCACCGACATGCTGCGCGCCGCGCAGATCCCGTTCCAGCTGGACCAGGCCACCGGTGCGATCTCGGTGCCGGAAAAGAACCTGCACGACGCGCGCCTGAAGCTGGCCAGTTCCGGCCTGGTCGAGAACGGACGCCTCGGTTTCGAATTGATGGAGCGCGATCCGGGCTTCGGCGTCAGCCAGTTCGTCGAGAACGCGCGCTACCAGCACGCGCTGGAAACCGAATTGGTACGCACCATCGCCACGCTGCGCCCGGTGCGCGATGCGCGCGTGCATCTCGCCATTCCCAAGCCCAGCGCCTTCACCCGCCAGCGCGAAGTGGCCAGCGCTTCGGTGGTGCTGGAACTGCGCTCCGGCGCGATGCTGGAACGCAACCAGGTCGACGCGATCGTGCACCTGGTCGCGTCGAGCATTCCGGATCTCGCCCCCGAACGCGTCACCGTGGTCGACCAGAGCGGCCGCATGCTCACCATCAGCGATCCCAACAGCGATGCCGCGCTGAGCGCCGCGCAGTTCGAGCGCGTGCGCCGCCAGGAAACCTCGTTCAACCAGCGCATCCGCGAACTGCTCGAACCGATGACCGGCGCCGGTCGCGTCAACGCCGAAGTCGCCGTCGACATGGACTTCTCGGTCAGCGAGGAAGCGCGCGAGACCTTCACCCCCGACCCGGCGAAGCTGCGCAGCGAACAGGTCAGCCAGAACAGCATCAGCAAGCCCGGACCGGAAGGCGTCCCCGGCGCGGCCAGCAACACGCCACCCGGCCCCAATGCCGCGCCCGCGACCGCAGCCGCACCGGCTGCGCCGACCGAAACTTCCAGCAGCGCCACCCGCAATTTCGAACTCGACCGCACCCTGCAGCACACGCGGCAGCCGGCCGGACGGATCCGTCGCGTCACCGCCGCGGTGCTGGTCGACCACGTGCCGCGCGCCGGCGCCGACGGCAAGGTGCAGCTGCATCCGCTCGAAGCGGCCGAGCTGACCCGCATCGAAGCGCTGGTGAAGGAAGCGGTCGGCTTCGATGCCGAGCGCGGCGATTCGGTGTCGGTCATGAACGCACCATTCGTCAAGGACGGCGTCGGCGAAGTGCCGGAAGACGTACCGCTCTGGGAAAACCCGCTGCTGCAGAATCCGATCCTGCGCGACATCGCGCGCTATGGCCTCGGCGCCGTGGTGGTGCTGGCGCTGCTGTTCGGCGTACTGCGCCCGGCGCTGCGCCAGATCGCCAGTCCGCGCGCCGCGAAACGCCTGCCGGGCGCAACTGCGGAAGTGTCGGTGATCACCGACGACGAGGACGACGACGTGCTGGCGATGCTGCAGGAGGATCGCGTCGAAAAAACGCCGCCCGCGCCCATGGCGCTGGCCTCGGACGCCTACGAAGACCGCCTGCGCCAGGCGCGCGAGGCGGTGAAGGCCGATTCCAAGCAGGTCGCGCAGGTGGTCAAGGACTGGGTGGCGCACGATGAGTAAGGAACTGGCGTTGACCGGCGTGCAGCGCGCCGCGGTGCTGCTGCTATCGCTGGGCGAGGAGGACGCGGCGGAAGTGCTCAAGCACATGAACGCCAAGGAAGTGCAGAAGCTCGGCATCGCCATGGCCACCATCACCGGCATCACCCGCGAACAGGTGTCGCAGGTGATGGATGTGTTCGCCGCCGCGCTGGGCAAGCAGACCTCGCTGGGCATGGGCGCCGACGACTACGTGCGCAAGGTACTGGTGCAGGCACTGGGCGAGGACAAGGCCGGCAGCCTCATCGACCGCATCCTGCTGGGCCGCAACACCACCGGCCTGGACACGCTGAAGTGGATGGACCCGCGCGCCATCGCCGACCTGGTGCGCAACGAACATCCACAGATCATCGCGATCGTGCTGGCGCACCTGGACAGCGACCAGGCCGCGGAAACGCTGAAGATATTGCCCGAGCGCGCGCGTTCGGACGTGCTGCTGCGCATCGCCACGCTCGACGGCATCCCGCCGAACGCGCTCAACGAACTCAACGAGATCATGGAGCGCCAGTTCTCCGGAAACCAGAACCTGAAGTCGTCCAACATCGGCGGCGTCAAGGTCGCCGCCAACATCCTCAACTTCATGGATTCCGGCCAGGACCAGGCGCTGCTGGGATCGATCTCGCAGGTCGATGCCGAGCTCGGCTCGCGCATCCAGGACCTGATGTTCGTGTTCGACAACCTGCTCGATCTCGGCGATCGCGAGCTGCAGGCGCTGCTGCGCGAAGTGCCCAACGACCGCCTCGGCCTGGCGCTGCGCGGCGCCGATCCCAAGGTGCGCGAGAAGATCACCCGCAACATGTCGCAGCGCGCGGCGCAGATCCTGCTGGAAGACATGGAGGCGCGCGGCCCGGTGCGCCTGTCGGACGTGGAAATGGCACAGAAGGAAATCCTCGCCATCGTCCGCCGCCTCGCCGACGAAGGGGCGATCTCGCTCACCAGCAACAATGAGGAGCTGGTATGAGCATGGCCGCGTCGGGCAAGACGGCAAGCAGCGGCATGCACGGCGCGGTGCGCTGGCTGGCGCCCGCGTTGAATGCCATCGCCGAATCCGGTGCCGATGCCGAGGCGCCGGTGCTGCGGCCGCCGAGCGTGGAGGAAATCCAGGCGATCGAGGAAGCGGCCTACCGGGAAGGCCTGGAACGCGGTCGCAGCGAAGGCCATGCCGAAGGTTTCGCGCAGGGGCAGACCGAGGTGCGACGCCTCGCCGCGCAGATCGAAGGCATCCTCGACAATTTCTCGCGACCGCTGGACCGGCTCGAAAGCGAAGTGATCGGCGCGCTGTCGGAACTGGCGGTACGCATCGCCGGCAGCCTGGTCGGCCGCGCCTACCAGGCCGATCCGATGCTGCTGTCGGAGCTGACCAGCGAAGCGCTGGATGCGGTCGGTGGTGCCAGTCGCGACGTGGAGGTACGCATGCATCCGGATGACATCGCCGCGCTGACGCCGGTGCTGTCGCTGATGCCGGCCACGCGCCTGACCGGCGACACCAGCCTCAGCCGCGGCGACCTGCGCGTGCATGCCGAAAGCGTGCGCATCGACGGCACGCTCGAGGCGCGCCTGCGCGGCGCGCTGGAAAAAGTGCTGCGCAAGGGCGCCGGCGCATGAGCGCGCAACCACTCGACTGGCTGCAGGCGCGCGACCTGCGCCTCGCCGCGCGGCTGTCGAACATCCATCCCGACCTCGGCGGACGCGGACTGATCCGCGAAGGCATCCTGCGCCGCGCCGTCGGCCTCACCCTGGAAGCGATCGGCTGCGAAGCGCCGCTGGGCGCGACCTGCAAGGTCGAGGTCGAGGACGGCGGCTGGGTCGATGCCGAAGTCGTCGGCTTCGCCGGCGAGCGCACCTATCTGATGCCCAGCGCCGAACTGCACGGCCTGCTGCCGAATGCACGCGTGGTGCCGATGCGTGGCCGCGGTCGCGTCGAAGTCGGCGAAGGCCTGCTGGGGCGGGTGATCGACAGCGACGGCGTGCCGCTCGACGGCCGCGGCCCGATCCGCGCCGAAGCGACGGTCAGCATGTCCGGCGCCACCATCAACCCGCTGTCGCGCGAACCGATCACCCAGCCGCTGGATGTCGGCGTGCGCGCGATCAACGCGCTGCTGCCGATCGGCCGCGGCCAGCGCGTCGGCCTGTTCGCCGGTTCCGGCGTCGGCAAGTCGACGCTGCTGGGCATGATGACCCGCTACACCGCCGCCGACGTGATCGTGGTCGGGCTGATCGGCGAACGTGGCCGCGAAGTGCGCGATTTCGTCGAGAGCACGCTGGGCCCGGTCGGCCTGGCACGCGCGGTGGTCGTCGCCAGCCCGGCCGACCGGCCGCCGCTGGCGCGGCTGCAGGGTGCGTATCGCGCCACCGCCATCGCCGAATGGTTCCGCGACCAGGGTTTGAACGTATTGCTGCTGATGGATTCGCTGACCCGCTTCGCACAGGCGCAGCGCGAGATCGGCCTGTCGGTCGGCGAACCGCCGACCACGCGCGGCTATCCGCCGTCGGTGTTCGCGCGCCTGCCGGCGCTGGTCGAACGTGCCGGCAATGGCGCCAAGGGCCGCGGCTCGATCACCGCTTTCTACACCGTGCTCACCGAAGGCGATGATCCGCAGGACCCGATCGCCGACGCCGCGCGCGCGATCCTCGACGGCCACATCCTGCTGTCGCGTCGCGTCGCCGACAGCGGCCTGTATCCGGCTATCGATGTCGAATCCTCAGTCAGCCGCGTGGTCACCGAGATCGCCGACGAAACCTGGCGCGACCGCATCCGCAAGCTGAAGCGGTTGTTGTCGGCCTACAACGGCAACCGCGACCTGATCGCGATCGGCGCCTATCAGCGAGGCAGCGATGCCAGCGTCGACGAGGCCCTGCAACGCTGGCCGGAAATCGTCGAATTCCTCGGCCAGGACGTGGCCCGCGCCGCTGACCTGCCGCACAGCCGCGAAGCGCTGGAGCGTCTGGTGGGCACGCCCGCCGCCGCGCGCGATGCACTCAACGACAGTACTCTCGACCACATCCTGCAAGAACGCCAGGAGACGACGCCATGATGCAATCCCGCCGGATCGACCCGCTGCTGCGCCGCGCGCAGGACCACGAGGACGCCGTCGCGCGCGACCTGGCCGAACGCCAGCGCACGCTGTCGATGCACGAATCGCGGCTGGAGGAGTTGCGCGGCTATGCCGAGGAATACGCCAACAGCCAACTGGCCGCGACCAGTCCGGCGCAGCTCGCCAATCGCCGCGCATTCCTCGATCGCATCGACAGCGCGTTGCAGCAGCAGGCGCGCACCGTCGACCATAGCCGCGCCAGCGTCGACGTCGAGCGTACGCGGCTGCTGCTGGCCGGCCGCGACAAACAGGTGCTGGAACAGCTCGCCGCCAGCTATCGCGCGCAGGAACACCAGGTGGTCGAACGCCGCAACCAGCGCGAGATGGACGACCTCGGTGCGCGCCGCGTGCGCCTGGCCGCAGCCGCCGCGGCGCAGGAAACCGAGGAAGCGCAATGAACACGGCGACATTGGCCGGCCTGGCGCCAACCGCCTCGCCGGCGTCGCGTTCCGCCGACGCCAAGCCGGCGACACGCGATGCAACCACCGCAGCCAACGGCGACGACCGGTTCGAACGCCTGTTGCGCGGGAAGGAAGCCGCAAGAAATCCGGCGGTCGCCGCCGGTACGGAAAGCACGGAAGGCAGCGCGGAAGCGGCAGCCGTTTCCACCAAACCCAAGGATGCCGACACGCCCGAACCTGCACAGGAGCAGGACGAGGACACGCGCGACTGGCCTCTGGCGGCGCTGGCGCTGCTCGGCATTCCGTGGACGGACGCAGCGCAGCCGGCCCAGCCCGTCGCGCTGCCGGAAACCGCGACTGGAGTCGCGCCCACTGCGTTGCCCGGCGGAGGCGGCGGAGCAGGCTCTGCTCCTCAGGCACAGGCGCTGGCATCGGCAATTGATGTTTTGTCCGCGGGTATCGAAGGTGAACCGGCGCCCGCCACAGCCGGCATCGATGCAACGACCGGACTGCCGACCGAGGCACGGCCTGTCGACAACACCGCAACCACTGCCAGATCCGCAGAGAATCCGTTGCCTTCCGCCACGCAACTCGCCGCCACTGCCCCGGCGATCGCGCCGGAAGCGTTGCCGATCGCGCCGACATTGAAGGAACTGACCGACACGCTGCGCCAGGACGCCGACGGCGACTCGGCCGCGCCCACGATCAACGCCGCAGCCGCACCCTCGCCGTCCACCCATGGCCTGCCGCGCACCGCGACGGTCAATCTGCTGGCCGCGCCGACGCCGGACCTGCACAGCGAACACTTCGACGAGGCGATCGGCACTCGCCTGACCTGGATGGCCGAACAGAAGATCGGCCACGCCCATATCCGCATGACGCCCGAGCAGCTGGGGCCGGTGGAAATCCGCCTGCGGCTGGAGGGTGATCGCGTCCACGCCGACTTCGACAGCGCGCAACCGGAAGTGCGGCAGGCGCTGGAAAGCAGCCTGCCGAAACTGCGCGAGATGCTCGGCCAGCACGGTTTCCAGTTGGCCCACGCCGACGTCGGCCATCGCCAGGAGGCACCGGCACGCCATCCGGATGCCCGCAACCACGACGGCGCGCCGAGCGCGGAAGGCACCGATCTGCGCAGCCCATCGCCGGCACCACGCCATTCGGTCCGCGGCCTGCTCGACGCGTACGCGTGATCCCTGCGCGCGTCAATTTTCCGGCTGACGCCAATACCGCCATCGGCACACCGCTTGCATCGGATCTCCCGTCCGCCCCAGGAGATCCATCCGCGTGTCTTCCGCCAAGAACAACGCCAAGGCCGCCAAGGCCGACATCCTCAAGTCAGGCAAGCCCTGGCTGCTGATCGCCGTCATTGCCGTGGTCGCCGCGGGCGCGGCCGGCGGCGGTGCGTGGTTGTTCGCCAGCCGCTCGGCTGCGCAGCAGATCGAACAGGAACAGGCCAAGGCCAGGAGCAAGGCCTCGCGCATTCCGGCGCCGGCGCAGTACTTCGCGCTCGAGCCGCCGTTCGTGGTCAACCTCGCCGGCGCCATGGCCGGTCCGCGCTACCTGCAGGTGGAGGTGCAGTTGATGACGCGCGATCCGGAGGCGCTGAAGAATGTCGAACAGCACGCCCCGGCGATCCGCGCCAAGCTGCTGATGCTGTTCGCGCAGGCGCAGGCCGACGCGCTGGCCGATCGCGCCGGCAAGGAAAAACTGCAGGCCGCAGCGCTGCGCGACGTGAAGGCGCTGATGACCGCCGAAACCGGCAAGCCCGGCGTCGAGCAACTGCTGTTCACCAGCTTCGTGATGCAGTAGGGCGCCGACCATGATGAGCGACCTGCTGTCGCAAGACGAGATCGACGCGCTGCTGCATGGCGTCGACTCCGGCGCGATCGAGACCGAGGATCCGCCGCCGGAACCGGGCGTCGCCCGTTCCTACGACTTCGCCAGCCAGGACCGCATCGTCCGCGGCCGCCTGCCGACGCTGGAGATGATCAACGAGCGCTTCAT
This sequence comes from Luteimonas cucumeris, assembly GCF_007830035.1. Classification (GTDB taxonomy): domain Bacteria; phylum Pseudomonadota; class Gammaproteobacteria; order Xanthomonadales; family Xanthomonadaceae; genus Luteimonas_C; species Luteimonas_C cucumeris. The sequence continues at coordinate 156,615 of NZ_VLKN01000004.1, forward strand.
CCGCACCTGGCGCATCGGCCTGTTCAACCTGCTGCGGCGCTCGGCCGACCTTTCGGTGCGCGGCATCGAGATGATCAAGTTCGGCGACTACCTGCATTCGCTGTATGTGCCCACCAACCTCAACCTGATCAAGCTCAAGCCGCTGCGCGGCGTCGGCCTGATCGTGTTCGAACCCAAGCTGGTCTACACGGTGGTCGACAACTTCTTCGGCGGCGACGGCCGCTATCCGGCCAAGATCGAGGGCCGCGAGTTCACGCCCACCGAAATGCGCGTGATCCACCTGCTGCTGAAGCAGACCTTCGCCGATCTGGTCGATGCGTGGGCACCGGTGATGAACGTGGACTTCGAGTACATCAATTCGGAAGTCAATCCTCACTTCGCCAACATCGTCAGCCCGCGCGAATACGTCGTGGTCAGCCGCTTCCACGTCGAGCTGGACGGCGGTGGCGGCGAGATCCACATCACCCTGCCCTATTCCATGCTCGAGCCGATCCGCGAACTGCTCGATGCGGGCATGCAGTCCGACCGCGTCGACAACGACGGCAGCTGGAAGCTGAGCCTGCAGGAGCAGCTGCGCACCGCGGAAGTGACGCTGTCCAGCGTGCTGGCCGAAAAACGCATCAACCTGCGCGAGCTCACCCGCCTGAAGATCGGCGACATCCTGCCGATCGACCTGCCCAAACAAGTGCCGCTGTGCGTCGAACGCGTGCCGGTGTTCACCGGCGAGTTCGGCATCCGCAACGGCAGCAACGCGGTGAAGATCGTCGCCAACCATCCACCCGGCACGCGCGTCGCGCCGGCCGTGCCCGCGGCACTGGCCGCACCAGCCGACAGGCCGCTCCCGGCCGCCGGCCTGCCATCGAACCTCCCCGTCGTCTTCCAGGACTCCGCGTCGTGAACACATCCGCAAACGAAGCCGCCAGCGCGGCGCAATTCGAATCGCTGCAGGCCGAAGCCGCCAGCAGCGACAACGACATGAGCCTGGACGTCATCCTCGACGTGCCGGTGGTGCTGTCGCTGGAAGTCGGCCGCACGCGCATGCCGATCCGCAATTTGCTGCAGCTCAACCAGGGCTCGGTGGTGGAACTGGAACGCGGCGCCGGCGAACCGCTCGACGTGTTCGTCAACGGCACGCTGATCGCGCATGGCGAAGTGGTGGTGGTCAACGACCGCTTCGGCGTGCGCCTGACCGACGTGGTCAGCCCCAGCGAACGCATCCGGCGCCTGCGATGAGCCTGACGATATCGACGATGCTCGCCGTGGCCGGCACCGGCACCGGCGCCGCCGCTGGCGGGAAGGTCGCGCAAGCCGCGCCGGCCGCGCCCGGTATCGGAGGCGCGCTGGTCGCGCTGGTGCTGGTGCTGGCGCTGATCCTCGGACTGGCGTGGCTGCTGCGGCGCCTGCCCGGCGCGCGACTGGGCCTGCATGCCAACGATCAGTTGCGCCTGGTCACCTCGCTCAACGTCGGCACCAAAGAACGCCTGCTGGTGGTGGATGTCGGCGGCGAACAGCTGCTGCTCGGCGTCAGCGCCGGCGGTATCTCGTCGCTGCATCGACTGTCGCAGCCGCTCGCCATGCCGGCGGCGCCGACGATGCCGAAGATGCCCGATTTCGCCGAACTGCTGGCCAAGCGCCTGCGCAAAGAGACCTGAGCCATGCGTCGTTTCCTGAGTTCATTGCTGGCGTTATGGCTGCTGTGCGCACCGATGCTGGCGCTGGCGCAAGCCAACGCCAACACCGCGCCGACAGCCACGACCACGGGCGTCGCCGCTGCGGCCAAGCCGACCGCTCCGAGCCTGCCGGCACTGCCCAAGGTCACCGTCGGCCAGGTCGGCGACAAGGCCGTAAGCCTGCCGCTGCAGACGCTGCTGCTGATGACGGCGATCACGCTGATTCCGTCTGCGTTGCTGGTGATGACTGCATTCACCCGCATCATCATCGTGCTCGGCCTGCTGCGGCAGGCGCTGGGCACCGGGCAGACGCCATCGAACCAGGTGCTGGTCGGGCTGGCGCTGTTCCTCACCATGCTGGTGATGCTGCCGGTCGGCCAGAAGGCCTGGGCGCAGGGCATGGCGCCGTACCTGGACGGGCAGATCGATTTCGCCACCGCCTGGCAGATGACCACCGCACCGCTGCGCGGCTTCATGCTGGCGCAGGTGCGCGACACCGACCTGATGACCTTTGCCGGTCTCGCCGGCCACGGCGCCTACGCCAGCCCTGCCGACGTGCCGTTCCCGATCGTGGTGGCCTCGTTCATCACCAGCGAACTGAAGACCGCGTTCGAGATCGGCTTCCTGGTGTTCATCCCGTTCGTGATCATCGACCTGGTCGTGGCCAGCGTGCTGATGTCGATGGGCATGATGATGCTGTCGCCGATGCTGGTGTCGGCACCGTTCAAGATCCTGCTGTTCGTGCTGGTCGACGGCTGGGTGCTGATCGTCGGCTCGCTGGCCGCCAGCTTCAACGCGGCCTGACGCGATGAATCCCGAAGTCGCACTCACCGAACTGCGCGGCGGCCTGGAAGTGGCGCTGTGGGTCGGCGGTCCTTTGCTGCTGGTGGTGCTGGTGGTGGGCGTGGTGATCGGCGTGATCCAGGCCGCGACCCAGCTCAACGAACCGACCATCGCCTTCGTCGCCAAGGCCGTCGCGCTGACCGCGGCGCTGTTCGCCACCGGCAGCTTCCTGCTCGGCACGCTGGTGGAATACACCACGTCGCTGTTCCAGCGCCTGCCGCACCTGATCGGCTGAAACGCGGATGGACGCCGCCACCCAGATGGTGATCGACGGCCAGCAGGCCTTCGGCGCCATCAATGCGGTGCTGTGGACGCTGCTGCGCACTGGTGCGTTGCTGATGGCCTCGCCGCTGATCGGCACGCCGGCGATTCCGCGGCGGGTGCGGGTGATGATCGCGGCGGCCTTGTCGTTCGCGCTGGCGCCGTTGTTGCCGCCGACGCCCGGACAGATCGTGTTCGATGCGGTCACCGTGCTCAACATCGCACGCGAACTGGCGATCGGCGCCAGCATGGGCTTCCTGCTGCGGCTGGCGTTCGAAGCCGGCGCACTGGCCGGCGAACTGGTCTCGCAGGGCACCGGCCTGGCGTTCGCGCAGATGTCCGACCCGCTGCGCGGGGTCAATTCCGGCGTCGTCGGCCAGTGGTTCTACCTGGCCTTCGGATTGCTGTTCTTCGCCCTCAACGGGCACCTCGCACTGGTGTCGCTGCTGGTCGACAGCTACCGCTCGCTGCCGGTAGGCGCGGCGCTACCCGATGTGCCGGCGATGCTGCAGGTCGCGCCGGCTTTCATGATGCAGGTATTGCGCGCCGGCTTGAGCCTGGCGCTGCCGGTGATGGTGGCGATGCTGGCGGTGAACCTGGCGTTCGGCGTGCTCGGACGCGCCGCGCCCGCGCTCAACCCGATCCAGCTGGGCCTGCCGACGGCGTTGCTGCTCGGGCTGTTCCTGCTCGCGCTGCTGTCCGGCGAACTCGGGCCGCCCGTGCAGCGCCTGCTCGACCAGGCCTTCGACGCGGCGCGGGAAGTCGCGGCCTAGCCATGTCGATCCTGCCCTCGAATCGTATTGCGCACGCCGGCCCCCCGTCGCCACGTGCAGCGGAACGGATAGTGATCGCCGGCAGCGCCATCGGCGTGATGGCCCTGCTGGCCATCGTGTTGTCGCTGCTGGCGATGGAACATCGCAGCGCCACGCACCTGGCGCGCCGCTCCGCCGGCAATCTGGTGCAGCTGATCGATGCCGACATCACGCGCAGCATCGGCCTCTACGACCTCGCGCTGCAGGGCGCCGCGACCGCCGCCGCGACGCCGGGAATCGACAAGCTGCCGCCGCAGTTGCGTCGCGAACTGTATTTCGGTCGTGCGGTCGCCGCACCGCACAGCGAGCGCATGCTGATTCTCGATGCCGATGGCCGCGTCATCGCCAATTCCGGTCGCGGCGATCATCTCCCCGCATCGTTCCGTGGCCGGCCGTGCTTCGACGTGCATGCGCGCGATCCCGCCCATGGCCTGTGCATCAGTTCACCCTACCGGCTGGGCGCAGGCGCGGACGCATGGCACATCGCCTTCAGCCGACGCGTCGCTTCGGCGGATGGCCGCTTCGCCGGCGTCGCCCTGGGCGAGATGAAACTGCGCTATTTCAGCGTCCTGTTCCGCAGCCTGGAGTTCGGCGCCTCCACCCATGTCAGCCTGCTGCAGCAGGACGGCGCGCTGCTCGCGCGCCATCCTTCCACCGGCCGTGACATGACCGGCACCGATTTCAGCGCCAGCCCCAATTTCCAGCGCATGGTGCGCGAGCGCGAAGGCAGCTTCACCGCACTGTCGGCGGTCAACGGCGAAGTGCGCCTGTTCACCTTTTCGCGGGTCGGCGAATTGCCGCTGGTGCTGCTGATCGCGATCTCGGCGGACGAGGTCTACGCGTCATGGCGGCGGACGGCAGCCCTGGTTGGCGGCGCCACGCTCCTGTTGTGCCTGACCGGCGTCGGATTTGCCTGGCTGCTGCGCCATGAACTGCGGTTGCGCCACGAAACCGGCGAACGCATGGCCGCGCTCGCCGCCACCGACCCATTGACCGGTCTCGCCAACCGGCGCCAGCTCGACGAGCGCCTGGATGCCGAGTGGCAACGCTCCTTCCACAACAAGCGACCGCTGTCGCTGCTGATGATCGATGTCGACCGCTTCAAGTGGGTAAACGACGTGCACGGCCACGCCCGCGGCGACGACATCCTTTGCACCATCGCCAACCTGATCCGCCAGCATCTGCAACGTCCCGCCGACGCAGGCGCCCGCTACGGCGGCGACGAATTCTGCGTGCTGTTGCCGGAAACCGATGAGTCCGGCGCTGCCGCGGTCGCCGAAGCGATCCGCGCCGACGTGCAGCGCATCCTGTCGCACGGCGGCGAGGCCGACGTCACGGTCAGCATCGGTTACGCCAGCCGGATCGCGACCCAGCACGAAGACGTGCTGTCGATGATCGCCATCGCCGACGCGGCGTTGTACGAAGCCAAGCATCGCGGGCGCAACAAGGTGGTGGGCGAACGATGCAGCGAGACCGACCTGGAGGCCTGATCCGGCGCTTTGTTGCCCCTACGTTTGCGGCAAGGGCGGAGAAGCGATTGGCGGCAACGACGCAAGTTCCCGACCCTTGCGGGTCGGCTTTTCCGCCCGCTACAACGCAACACCTCGCTCATCCTGAGCTTGTCGAAGGACGCAAGTTCCCGACCCTACGGGTCGGCTGTTCCGCCCGCTGCCGCGTGCGGGTCACTTTCTTTGCTGGCCCAAAGAAAGTAACCAAAGAAAGGGCCCGAAGCCGGCTTGGCTGCGTTGCACTCGATAGATGCCGATTCGGGGGCCGCTTTCGTCGTTGCCGGAGCTCTTGTTCTCGCTTGAAATTTGATTGCAGCGTTTGATCGCCCCCCCGCACTCTGCCGATCGCATTGGCTTTAGCTGCGGCTGTTAGCTGTTGACCTTGGCACGAACTACCAGCGATCCGAGCCACGCCATAGACCCGAAGGGCGGCGCACATGGATGTGCGCCGTTTTCCGACCGAGCCATGGATGGCGAGTCGGAAAATCCCCGAGGACTATCAACTGCATCGTTAGCTCTGATCGGGGAAGACCCTTTTCTTTGGTTACTTTCTTTTGGGTCAGCAAAAGAAAGTGACCCGCACGCGGAAGCGGGCGGAAGCGCTTTACAACAGCCGTAGGCTGGTCAAAACCGACCGGAAGGTCGGCAAATGCTGCGCAACTCCAACAGCCCAAGAGCAGAGTCACTGGATCCCGGCTTGCGCCGGGATGGCGAGCGGGCAAAGTCGCTGGATCCTCGCCTCGCTCATCCTGAGCCCGTCGAAGGACGCGTGAATGACGGCTTGGAGCAAAGATCAATATTTCGCGTAGGGCGCAATAACCGAAGGGCATTGCGCCGCATGGCTGTAGGAACCTCGCGTCATACGGCGCATTACGCCTTCGGCTAATGCGCCCTACAGGTCGAACGCTCGCCAACGAGGCCAGGTTATCGCCAAGGCCACCCGGAAACTCGACTCACTGCAACAACCGCGACGCATCCAGCAGGATGACCGTATCCCCCCCCAGCCGCGCGACGCCGCGAAACACCTGGTGGGTTAGCCGCGAGATGCGGGTATCGTCGGCCGGCTCGATCTGCGGGTCGTTGATCTTGGTCACGTCCTCGACCGCGCTGACGCGCAGGCCGAGCACGTCGCCGTTCTCCTCCAGCACTACTATGCGGGTGCCAGCATCCTCGCGGCAGGGTTCGCGGCCGAGGTACAGGCCCAGGTCCATCACCGGCACCACATGGCCGCGCAGGTTCATCACGCCGAGCATATGGCGTGGCGCGCCGCGCAACGGCAGCAGCAGGCCGGGCCGGATCACTTCCTGGATCTTGAGCAGTTCCAATGCGTAGTGTTGCCGGTCGCAGCGCAGGCGCAGCCAGCGCGTCGCACGGTCGCTGCTGCGGCGGCGATGGAAGGAGTCTTCCGCGGGCGGCGCCTGCATCAGCGATGCGGGCAACTGCGGCAGCGGATGTTGGGCGGCGATGGCGCTCCCATGAAGCCGGTTGGGGCTGAAGCCCCTCTCACAGTCGGGTTCTTCCATGAGTCCCCGAGCAGGCAGCGCCGGTGCGGGTGCCACTGGCGCTGGCATCGGTTTCGGCACGACAGGAGTCATGACAGCAGCAAAAACTGCCGGCGCTGGCGCGACCGTGGCGGTAGCAGGGGCCTCGACAGCAGCGAACGAGCTCGCGCCGGCATCGACAACATCGGAAATATCGACTGCAGCAACCGCATCGATCGCAAGAGGCACGGGCACAACAACGGCAGGCTCGGCAATCGTACCCAGCAATTCCAGCAGGTAGTCGTCGAGCGGCAACGCGCTGCTCACGCCGCCTGCTCCGCGATCGCGTGGTCGTTATGCAGGATCCAGTCCAGCGCGCGCGCGTACGCAGACAGCGCGCGCCCGGGCTGGCGCGCGCTGGCGGCGGGCCGGGTCAGCATGGCGGCGTTGCTGATCAGGGTGTCGCAGGGAATCGCTTCCTCCCACACGCAGTCGCCGTGCCGCTGGCGCATCTGGGCGAGCGCCTCGGCATCGGTGCGGGTGCGACGGTCGTGCAGGGTCGGCAGGATCGATACCTGCAGCGCGCGCCGGCGCGAGCGTTCGATCATCGCCGTGGTGCGGCGCATGCCGTCGAGGCCATGCAGCGCCAGTGGCTCGGTCTGGGTGGGAATGATCACGTGGTCAGCGGCGGCCAGTGCGTTGACCATCAGCAGGCCCAGCGTCGGCGGGCAGTCGAGCAGCACGTAGTCGTAGGCATTGCTTCGCGACAGCGCCTGCGACAGCGCCATGCCGAGTCCCGGCTGGGTGGCACTGCGACGTTCCAGTGTGGCCAGCGCGGACTGCGCCGCGACATAGCCGAGGTTCTCGATGTCGCTGCCGTTCGCCAGTGCTGACAGCGGCCGCGGCGGCGTCTCGAACAGGTCGATCACGCCCTGCGGCGCCGGTTCTGCCGGCATGCCGAAGGCATGGGTCAACGATGCACCCGGATCCAGGTCGATCGCCAGTACCCGCAAACCGCGCAGCGCCAGGCCGCGGCCCAGGGCCAGCGTGGTCGTGGTCTTGCCGACGCCACCTTTCTGGTTGGCGATTGCCCACACGCGCATCACTTCATCGCTCCGAAGTCGACCGGCAGTTGCGTTGCGCCGGTGGTGGAAGGGTCGCGATCCGCGCCGGCATCGTTCTGATTCGAGCGCGGCAAGGTATCGGCCGGCAACACCGCATGCAGTTGCGGCAACGATGCCGGTTGACTGCGATCGGCGAGGATCACCAGCAGCACGCGCCGGTTGGAATTGCGGCCCTGTTCGCTGGCGTTGTCGGCGATCGGGCGGAACTCGCCATAGCCGATCATCGCCAGCCGGTCAGGCGAGATGCCATCGCGCACAAAAAGGTGTACCACGCTGGCCGCGCGCGCCGCCGACAGTTCCCAGTTCGACGGGAACTGGAACGTGTTGATCGGGCGGTCGTCGGTATAGCCTTCGACGCGCACCGAATTGGGCACGCCGGCCAGCACGCCGGCCAGGCTGGATACGGTGTCGCGCGCCGCGGCTTCCAGCGTCGCCGATCCGGTCGGGAACAGGATGTCGCTATTGATCTGCACTTCCAGCCACAGCTCGGCGCGCTTGATCACCACCAGCTTGCGATCGATCAGAGGCGCCAGAGCGCGTTCCAGGTTGCCCGCGATCGACTCCAGCTGCTGCTTCGCGTCGTGCAGGCTGCGGCTGTCGACGGTCATGTTCATCTGCGAGGCCATCGCCGCCAGCAACGTGACGTTGGGCGCGGGCGACGGCGCGGACGGCCCGACCTTGGCGCCGGACTTGATCGGCGAAGGACGATCGAAGTCCGCGCCCTGCAGCTGGTGGTTGCCGACCTGTACCGGGTTGATCGTGCGCGGCGCGCCGCCGAACGCGGCGGTCAGCGCATCGGCCATGACCCGGTACTTGCCCTCGTTGAGCGTGGAGATCGCGTACATCACCACGAAGAAGGCCAGCAGCAGCGTCATCAGGTCGGCATAGGGGATCGCCCAGGCCTCATGGTTGACGTGTTCTTCCTGCTTGCGCTTGCGTGCCATCGTGGTTTCGCCATTCCCGCGCGCGTCAGTGCAGGAAGCCGGCGAGCTTGGACTCGATGTTGCGCGGGTTCTCGCCCTGCGCGATCGCGATCAGGCCTTCGATGATCATCTCGCGCTCGCGGCTGCGATGGTTGATGACGCTCTTGAGCTTGCTGGCCATCGGCAGGAAGAACAGGTTGGCCGAGGCGATGCCGTAGATGGTGGCGGTGAACGCGGCGGCGATGCCATGGCCGAGCTTGCTGGGATCGGCGAGATTCTTCATCACCGCGATCAGGCCGAACACTGCGCCTATGATGCCCAGCGTCGGCGCATACACGCCCATCGCCTCGAACACCTTGGCGGCGGCGAGGTCCTCGTGCTCCTGCCCGCTGAGGTCGATCTCCAGCATGTGCCGGATCGCCTCCGGCTCCAGTCCGTCGACCAGCATCTGCAGCCCCTTCTTCATGAACGCGTCGGGCTGCTCGTTGACCAGCGGCTCCAGTCCGAGCAGTCCCTGCTTGCGCGCGATGTTGCTCCATTCCACTATTTGCGCGACCAGCGTGGCGCGGTCGCTGGATGGCGGGCGGAACACCCAGGCGACGATCGCCGCAGCGCGTTTGAACACCGCCGGCGGCGTATGCACCATGATCGCGGCGACCGTGCCGAGGATCACGATCACGAACGCGGCCGAGGACCACAGCGACGACACGCCCGCACCCTTGAGGATACTGCCGCCGACCAGGGCCAGCAGTGCCAGGATGATGCCGATGACGCTGAAGATGTCCATATGATCCTGATATCGACCGTGATCGTTCAGACTTGAGTCGGCGGCGATGACGCCACCCGCAGTTTTTCTTCCTTGCCGACGCCGATGTCGGCATCGCACCACCCTTGCATCACGGCGCTTCGAACCGTCGCGTCAGTTCGCGCTCTCGCGCAGGCCATCGACATCCAAGATCAACGCCATGCGGCCATCGCCGATCAGCGTCGCACCGGCATAACCCGGCAGCCCGCGCACCGCGCGCGGCAGCGGCTTGATCACCACCTCCTCGCGGCCGCGTACCTGGTCGACGACCAGGCCGAAACGCTGCTCCCCCATCTGCAGCACCACGATCGTCAGCAGCGGTGGCTGCATCGGTTCCATCCCAAGCCAGCGGCGCAGGTCGACCAGCGGCATCGTGTTGCCCTGCCGGTCCAGTACCGGGCGTCCGTCGAACCAGCGCACCGACGACGGCGGCGCGTGCAGCACTTCCATCACCCGCGCCAGCGGCAGTGCGTAGACCGGTTCGCCGGCCTGCACCAGCAGCGTCGGCAGGATCGCCAGGGTCAGCGGCACGCGGATCACGAAGCGGCTGCCGCGACCGAGTTCGGAATGGATCTGGATCTGCCCGCTCAGTTCGCGGATGCGCGACTGCACCACGTCCATGCCGACGCCGCGCCCGGAAATGTCGGTGACTTCCGCCTTGGTCGAGAAGCCGGCCATGAACACCAGTTGCAGGCAGTCGTCATGGCCGAGGCGTGCGGCGGCTTCCGCGTCGATCAGGCCCTTTTCGCGCGCCTTGGCGCGCAGCCGCTCGGGATCGATGCCGGCACCGTCGTCGCGGATCTCGATGCTGACGTAGTCGCCTTCCTGCTGTGCGGACAGGCAGACGCGGCCCGCGCGGGGCTTGCCGGAGGCCTCGCGCACGTCGGGCTGCTCGATGCCATGGTCGATGGCATTGCGCACCAGGTGCACCAGCGGATCGGCGAGCGCATCGACCAGGTTGCGGTCCAGCTCGGTCTCGGCGCCGACCAGTTCCAGCTCGACTTCCTTGCGCAGGGTGCGGGCGACATCGCGCGCCACCTTCGGGAAACGCGAAAACACCTTGCCGACCGGCTGCATGCGCGTGCGCATCACCGCGTTCTGCAGACGCGCGGTGGCGATGTCCAGGCTGCTGACCGCGCGATCCAGTTCCTCGTCGCGGATGCGCGCGCGCAGCGTCTTCAGGCGGTTGCGCGACAGCACCAGTTCACCGACCAGATTGACGATGGCATCGAGCCGCTTGGTATCGACGCGGATGGTCTGTTCGGGTTCGGCACTGCGTGTCGCCGCAGGTTTTGCCGGAGCAACGCCTGACGGCGGCGGTATTGTCGCAGGCGCAGGACGTGGGGCCGCGACCGGGGCAGCGGCAGTGATGCCCGGCGCAGCGCTGCCATGCAACTGGTCCAGCAACGCCTCGAATTCGTCGTCGTCGATCAGATCGCTCGCCGATTTCGGCTTGGCGGCGATCGGCGCCACGGCGCCCTGCAACTGGTCGAGCAGCGCTTCGAACTCATCGTCGTCGATCAGGTTGCTACCGCCACCGGCGATCATCGGCGCCGCGGCCGGCGCTGCAGGCACGCCATGCACATCGAACCGCGCGATCAGTTCGTCCGGCGCGTGCGGCGGCTCCTCGCTGTTGGCGACCGCGTCGAGCATGCGCTGCAGGTAGTCCAGCGACTGCTGCGCGGCGTCGAAGTGCTGCGATTCCAGCGTCGTCTGGCCGGCGCGCACCGCGCCCAGCGCCTCCTCGGCGGCGTGACACAGGTTCACCATCGCATGGATGGCCAGGAATCCGGCGCCGCCCTTCAACGTGTGGAAACCGCGGAACACGGCATTGAGCTGCTCGCTGTCGCCGGGGTCGTGTTCCAGCGTGACCAGTTGCTCGCCGAGCCGGTCGAGAATCTCCTGCGCCTCGATCAGGAAGTCGGCGGCGATTTCGGCGGTGACGGCGGACATGGGAGGTTTCGCGGGCTCGGTGGCTACGGTGATGAATTGATTTTCAGATGCAGGGGAGCGTGGAATGCAGTGAAGACATGACGGCCTTTGCTCTGCATGCTGCGCCGTTCTTCTTTTTTATCCGTCATCATCCCGAGCGCAGCGAGGGACCTGCTTCATGCTTCGCCGAACCCAAAAAGGTTCCTCGCTACGCTAGGGATGACAGGAAAGTGGAATCGGCGGGCAATACCTGCCTCTTTTTGCAAATCACCAATCACCAATCCCTAATCCGGGCCCCTAAAGCCCCAACCCCGACAACAGATCGTCGGCGTCATCCTGCGAAAACGCATTGCGGTCGATCCCCGCGATCGCAGGACCGGCGAGGTCTGAGTTCTGTTTTTTTTCCGGTGGCGGCAGGCCGAGTGCGCCGAAACCTTCGTGCACGCGACGGACGATGCCGGCGACGCGGCGGATGATCTGGCCGGTGAGGTCCTGGTAGCTCTGGGCAAGCGCCAGTTCGGAAAGATGGCTGCGGATGCGATCGATCAGTACCGTCTGCTCCGGCGCCAGTGCCGTCGCCTTCAGCTGATCGGCGATGCCGCGGCATTGTTCGGCCAGGTCCAGGGTCTTGTGGCTGGCCTGTTCGGTCATGGCAACGACGTGGTCCAGGCGCGCGCAGGCATCGTCGAGATCGCCACCATGCGCGGGCGGCAGTTCGCCGAGGGTCTGCGCCAGTTCGCGCGCCAGCCGGCCGAGGCCCTGCATCATCGGCTGCGTGCGCCATGCGGCGATGGCATCCAGTTCGCGGCGCCAGCCGGCTTCGTCGCCCTGTTGCAAAGCATCCAGCGCATGCTGCAGTTTCTCCACCAGCACGGCTCGGCCGGCGGTTTCGGTCGCGATCTGCATCAGGCCGCGACTCCGAGCCGCTCGAAGATCTTGCCGAGCTTCTCTTCCAGCGTCTGCGCGGTGAACGGCTTGATGATGTAACCGTTCACGCCGCACTGCGCGGCCTCGATGATCTGCTCGCGCTTGGCCTCGGCGGTGACCATCAGCACCGGCAGCGCCTTGAAGCGCTCGTCGGCGCGGATCGCCTTCAGCAGTTCGATGCCGGTCATGCCGGGCATGTTCCAGTCGGTCACCACGAAGTCGAACGGCCCCTGCGCCAGCGTGGCCAGCGCGCTGTTGCCGTCTTCGGCCTCGGCGGTGTTGGTGTAGCCCAGGTCGTTGAGCAGGTTCTTGATGATGCGGCGCATCGTCGAGAAATCGTCGACGATCAGGATGCGCATGTTCTTGTTGGCGATCACGTGGAACTCCGTCAATTCGTCCTGCCTGGATGCGCGTAAGGCCCGCATCCGATGCCATATCGGCCCGCGCCGGGAATTCTTCAGTCGTCGGCGAGGCCGGCATCGGCGCTTTCGAACACGTCCAGACGGCCGCGCAGGCGGACCATGGCCTGGCCGTGGATCTGGCAGACGCGCGATTCGCTGACGCCGAGCACCGCGCCGATTTCCTTGAGGTTCAATTCCTGCTCGTAGTACATCGACAGCACCAGCTGTTCGCGCTCGGGCAACTGGCCGATGGCCTTGACCAGCGACTGGCGGAACTCGCTGCGTTCCAGCAGGTGCTGTGGCGACGGCCCGCCGGTACGGGTGGTGTTGGGCTCGCCGTGGTCGTCGACGTGCGACTCCAGGCTCAGCACCTGGCCGCGCGAAGCATCCTCGAGCAGGCGCAGGTATTCGGGCAGCGGCATGTCCATCGCCGCGGCCACTTCGGTGGCGATCGCGGCGCGGCCGGTGCGCTGTTCGATCTCGCGCACGGTAGACGCGGCCTGTCGCGCACGCCGGTGCACCGAGCGCGGCACCCAGTCGCCACGGCGGATCTCGTCGATCATCGAGCCGCGGATGCGGATCGAGGCGTAGGTCTCGAACGAGGCGCCCTGGTCGGCGTCGTAGCTGCGCGAAGCCTCGATCAGGCCGATCATGCCGGCCTGGATCAGGTCGTCGACCTCGACGCTGGCCGGCAGGCGCGCGACCAGGTGGTGGGCGATCCGGCGCACCAGGTCGGCGTGCGTGGTGACGCAGTCGGTGGCCGCGGCGCGCGCGACCGCCTTGTATTGGGCTGCGGCGGAACTCATGCGGCGACACTCCCGCTGATCATGCGTTCGACGAAGAATTCGACGTTGCCGCGCGCCGCGGCCGGCGGCTGCCAGCGTGCGGCCAGCCGCGCGATGTCGTTGATGGCGCGGGCCGAAGGGCTGCCCGGATACGCCTTCACCACCGCCTGCTGGCGTTGCACCGCGCGCCGCAGCCAGTCGTCCTGCGGCACTGCGCCCAGGTAATGCAGGGCGACGTCGCCAAGGAAGCGTTCGCAGACGCGTGCGAGTTTTTCGTACAGCCTGCGACCCTCGTTGGGATCGCGGACCATGTTGGCGACCACATGCACGCGATCGACGCCGCGCTCGCGCGACAGCACCTTGACCAGCGCGTAGGCATCGGTGATCGAGGCCGGCTCGTCGCAGACCACCACCACGGTGTCCTGCGCGGCCTGGCAGAAGGTCAGCACGCTGTCGGTGATGCCGGCGGCGGTATCCACGACCATCACATCCAGCGCGCGCTGCAATTCGGAGAACACGTGGACCAGGCCGACGTGCTCGGCCGGTTGCAGTTCGGCCATGTGCCGGAAACCCGACGACGCGGGCACGATCAGCAGCCCGTCCGGGCCTTCGACCAGCACCTCGTCCAGCGTGCAGCGGCCGGCGACCAGGTCGGCCAGCGTGTGGCGCGGCGACAGGCCCAGCAGCACGTCGACGTTCGCAAGCCCGAGGTCGGCGTCCATCAACAGGGTGCGCTTGCCCTGCTCGGCCAGCGACACGGCGAGGTTGACCGACAGGTTGGTCTTGCCGACGCCGCCCTTGCCGCCGGTGATCGCGATCACGCGCACCGGATGGAAGTCACCCACGGCCGCTGGCGTGCTGCGCGGACTGGTGTGCAACAGGTCAGGCGACATGGCTGGCCTCCGCGTGGCAGGGTTCTTCCGACTGGCGCCGCAGCTGGTCCAGGCGCAGCACCAGGTGCGCGCTGTTCGCGCGATGCAGGTCACGTGGCACGTGCTGGCCGTCGGTGATCCAGGCGATCGGCAGCTGATGGTTCACCACCACCGACAGCGCACTGCCGAGGCGTCCGGTCTCGTCCAGCTTGGTCAGCACCACGCCCTGCGGATTGGCGTTGCCGAAGCGGCGCACGACTTCGTCCAGGTCGCAGAAATGCGAATTGGCCGGCAGCACCAGCAGGGTGTGCACCTGACCGGAAGTGCGCAGCCAGTTGAGCTGGCCGACCAGGTTGCGGTCGCGCTGGCCGAGGCCGGCGGTATCGATCAGCACCAGCTTGTAGTCGCGCAGGCGCTGCAATGTCTGCGCGAGGCCGGCATCGCTGTCGGCTTCGTGCACGGCGATTCCGAGCTGGCGGCCGTAGCTGTGCAGTTGCTCGCGGCCGCCGACGCGGACGGTGTCGGTAGTGACCAGGGCCACGTCGCGGGCGTTGTGCGTGGCGGCGAACGACGCGGCGAGCTTGGCGATGGTCGTGGTCTTGCCGGCGCCGGTCGGGCCGACCAGCGCGATCACGCCGCCCTGCTGCAGCGGATCGACCGGGATGATCGGCAGCTTGCGCGACAGCAGGCCCAGCATCAGGCCACGGCCGCGGTGCAGTTCGGTGTCGGCGGGAATCTGCAGCGCGACCTCGCGGGTGATGCAAGGGTCGAAGCCGTATTCCTCCATCAGGTCCATCGCCTGCATGCGCACCGGCGAACCGCGCAGGCGTTCGTCGGTGAGGCGATGCATCTCGCGTTCGATCATCTCGCGCATCGAAGCCAGCTCGCTGCGCATCTGCACAAGCTGCTGGTCGTCCTCGCGCGCCTGAACGGTGTTGTCGGCGACCACGGTCAAGGCCGGTTCGATGGCGGCGCTTTCCAGCGGCGGCAAGGGCTGCGGCGGCACGATCCTGGGCAGGGCCAGCAGCGGCAGCTCGTCGCCTTCCATCTCCCGCTGCGCCGGCGCCGACACCGGCGCCAGCGTGGCGGCGAGTTGTGCGGCAAAGGATGGCGACGGCGGCGTTTCGGTGGCTGGCGTCATCGCCGCGGCTGTCGGCGTGGCCGATGCGGCATGCGGATGGAAGTAGGCGGCGGCCGCTTCGGCAGGCGACGGCGCGCGCACGGTGGCGGCCTGCGCTGCCGAGACTGCGGGCGTGGCCTGGCGTAATGGCGGCGCGATTTCTGCAAGCGTCGACGCAGTTGCAGGCGCGACCGGCGTCGACGGGCGCATCGCTTCCAGCGTGCGCTGCACCAGCGCCTCGTCGTAGTTGGTGGCGGCGACGATCTCGATGCCGTCGTCGGTCACGCGGTTGGACAGGATTACCGCATCCGGACCCTGCTCCTGGCGCACCATCGCGAACGCGGTACGCATGTCGGGAGCTATGAAGCGTTTGATTTTCATGGGGTGATTGGTGATTCGTGATTGGTGATTGGTTGGTGGTGATTCGTTGCTCGTGACCGGTTTTTCGCAATTTGAAGCAGCACCACATCCATTCGTAAGCGTTCTGCTTGTTGGTACCCGGTAGGTTCAGTAGCCGCGTTCATTCCTGTATCTCCACTTGCGGTGATCAGCTCTTGCTAATCACCAACCACCAATAACGAATCACCACCAACCAATCACCAATCTCGGCCTCACGTGATCGTCCCCACCAGCTTCAGCCGCTTGTCCTCCGGCACTTCGCTGTAGGCGAGCACCGACAACGAAGGCACGCTGTGCCGCACCAGTCGCGCCAGCGCGGCGCGTACCGAGCCGGGCACCAGCACCACGGCCGGTTCGCTGCGCGCTTCCTGCCGGGTGACGCAATCGGACAGGCTCTGGTGCAGGCGTTCTGCCAGGCCCGGTTCCAACGCGGCGCCGGTGCCTTGCGTGGAGTCCTGCAAGACGCGTTCCAGTGGTGGCGCCAAGGTATAGACGGGCAGCTCCGGCGCCATGCCGGAGATTTCCTGCACGATGAAGCGGCCCAGCGCGTTGCGCACCGCTGCGGTCAGCGCGGCGTGGTCGGGGTTCTGCGGCGCGAATTCCACCAGCGCCTCGACGATGCGACGCAGTTGCCGCAGCGGCACGCGTTCGATCAGCAGGTTCTGCAGCACGCGTACCACCGTCGCCAGTGGCAGCAGCTTCGGGGTCAGGTCCTCGACCAGCTTCGGCGCGTTGCGGCCGAGCGTGGCGAGCAGTTGCTGCACTTCGTCGTGACCGAGCAGTTCCGGCGCGTGTTCGCGCACCAGATGGGAAAGATGCGTGGCCACCACGGTAGATGCGTCCACCACGGTGTAGCCCAGCGATTCGGCGTGCGCGCGCTGGTGCGCGTGGATCCACACCGCGTCCAGGCCGAACGCCGGATCCTTGCCGGGAATGCCGTCGAGCGGACCGAACGCGCCGCCGGGATCCAGCGCCAGTTCGCGATCCGGATGCACTTCCGCCGCCGCCACCGGCACGCCGTGCACCAATAACCGATAGCCGCTGGCCGGCAGTTCGAGGTTGTCGCGGATGTGCACGGCCGGGATCAGGAAACCCAAGTCCTGGGTCAGCTTGCGGCGCACGGCCTTGATCCGCGACATCAGTTCGCCGCCCTGCGCCTTGTCCACCAGCGGGATCAGGCGATAGCCCACTTCCAGGCCAAGCGGATCGGTCGGGCGTACTTCGTCCCAGCCCAGTTCGGCCGAAGTGTTGCCGGGTGCCGGCAGCGCCTGCAGCGGGCCGGTTTCAACCGCCTGGCTTTTCTTCCACAGCTTGAAGGCGATGTAGCCGAGGACCGCCGCCAGCGTCAAAAAGGCGACGTTCGGCATGCCCGGCACCAGGCCGACCACGCCCAGCAGCGTCGCGGCGATCGCCAGCGCCTTGTGCTGGCCGAATACCTGGCCAACCATCGCGCCGCCCATGTCCTGCGCACGCGAGGCGCGCGTGACCAGCATCGCCACCGACGACGACACCAGCAGCGCCGGCAGCTGCGCGACCAGGCCGTCGCCGATCGACAGCAGCGTGTAGATCTTCGCCGCCTCGCCGAACGGCAGGCCGTGCTGCAGCACGCCGATGGCGAGGCCGCCGACCATGTTGATGAACAGGATCAGGATGCCGGCGATGGCGTCGCCGCGGATGAACTTGCTGGCGCCGTCCATCGCGCCGTAGAAATCGGCTTCCTCGCGTACCTCCTCGCGCCGCGCCTTGGCCTCCTCGCGCGTCAGCAGGCCGGCGTTGAGGTCGGCGTCGATCGCCATCTGCTTGCCGGGCATCGCGTCGAGGATGAAGCGCGCCGACACTTCCGAGATGCGCCCGGCGCCCTTGGTGATCACCACGAAGTTGATGATGGTCAGGATCGCGAACACCACGATGCCGACCGCGAAATTGCCGCCGACCACGAATTCGCCGAACGATTCGATCACCTTGCCGGCCGCGCCGGGGCCGTCCTGGCCGTGCAGCAGCACCACGCGGGTGGAGGCCACGTTCAGCGCCAGGCGCAGCATCGTGGTCATCAGCAGCACGATCGGGAAGATCGTGAAGTCCAGTGGCCTGCGCACGTACACCACCGCCAGCAGCACCACCAGCGAGATCGCGATGTTGAAACTGAAGAGGATGTCCAGCACCACCGGCGCCAGCGGCACCACCACCATCGCCAGCATCGCCATCACGATGATCGGCGCACCCAGGCCATGCCTGAGCATGTCCATCACGCGCGCGGTCGGCGTGGCCGGACTGCTCACGGGCGCAGCCTGCCGGCGCCGTTCGCGCCTTCATCGACCTCGATCGTCGGCAGTTCCGGCGACGGCGCCGCACCATTGCGCCAGGCGCGCAGCTGGTAGACGTAGGACAGGATCTGGGCGACGGCGGAATACAGTCTCACGGGGATCTCGCGGCCTATTTCGCCTTCCCGATACAAGGCGCGTGCCAAAGGCGGCGACGAAACGATGGCGACCCGGTGCTGCTCGGCGATTTCGCGGATGCGGTGCGCCAGTTCGTCGACGCCCTTGGCGACCACCCTGGGTGCGCCCATCTTTCCGTTCTCGTATTTCAGCGCCACCGCATAGTGGGTGGGATTGACCACGATCACGTCGGCGGACGGCACGTCCTCCATCATCCGGCGCTGCGACATCTGGTGCTGCAGCTGGCGGATGCGGCCCTTCACTTCCGGGCGGCCTTCGCTTTCCTTCATCTCCTCGCGCAGTTCCTGGCGCGTCATCATCAATTTGCGGCGGTGGTTCCACTTCTGGTACGGCGCGTCGATCACCGCCAGCAGCACCAGCGCGCCGGCAGTGGCGAACAGCAGCGTGCCGGTGAAGCCCAGACCCGAACGCGCGGCCTGCTCCAGCGGCATGTCCAGCAACGCGGTCAGCTGGTCCAGGCCCAGCTTCAGGCACAACGCGGCGGCACCGCCGACCAGCGCCACGCGCAGCAGCGACTTGAACAGTTCAGCCACGCTTTCCTGGCCGTACAGGCGCTTCAGGCCGGACGCCGGATTGAGCCGCTTGAAATCGGGCATCAGCGACTTCGACGAGAACGAGATGCTGCCCAGCAGCAGCGGTCCGACCAGCCCGGCCAGCACGCAGATGCCGGCGATCGGGGCGACCACCCACAGCAGTTCCAGCAGCAGTTCTCCGACGTGTCCGAACAGCGCGTCGGGATGCTGGCGCAATGCCGGATCGGGCGTCAGCGCGTGCTGCATCCAGCCCAGCGACTGCCGCGCCAGCGAAGGCATCGTCGCGGCGATGGCGATCACGCCGGCACCGAACACCGCCGCCGTCGCCAGCTCACGCGAGCGCGGGATGTTGCCCTGCTCGCGCGCCTCGCGCAGGCGCTTTTCGCTGGGTTGTTCGGTGCGTTCGCCGCTTTCGTCCTGCTCGGACATGGGTACTGGGGTTGGGCGGGGTCAGGCGGGGGGATGCAAGGTCTGTTCCGGAATGTGCCGAAAGTTCGACTTGGGGACCGTCTTCCGAGGGACGTTGAGCCAATGGCTTGCAAGACGCGCCAGCACTGCCGATAAGGGCAAAATCAAGTGCTTCCGTGCGCTAAAGCGCCCGGGTCACTTTCTTTGATGGCCCAAAGAAAGTAACCAAAGAAAGGGCCCGAAGCCGGCTTGGCAGCCGTTGCACTCGACGGGCGCTGGTCGATGCCGCTTTCGTCGTTGCCGGAGTTCTTGTTCCTGCCTGAAATTTGATTGCTGCGCATGGTCGCCCTTTGCACTCTGCCGATCGCGTTGGCTTTAGCTGCGGCTATTAGCTGTTGACCTTGGCACGAACTACCACCGATCCGAGCCACTCCATGGACCCGGAGGGCGGCGCACATGGATGTGCGCCGTTTTCCGACCGAGCCAGGAGGGCGAGTCGGAAAATCTACGAGGACTACAACGTGCAACGTGAGCTGTGATCGGGGAAGACCCTTTTCTTTGGTTACTTTCTTTTGGGTCATCAAAAGAAAGTGACCCGCACGCGCTGCGGGCGGAAGCTCTGCACTTGCGGCAAAGAGCGGTGGAGCGAGCCCAGCTTCTAAAACAAGCAAAGTCACTGGATCCCCGCCTTCGCGAGGATGACGGCTAAGAAGCAATGGCAACATCAAGGGCAAGGGCAAGAGGCAGCAGATGAAGCGTCGCCGCAAGATGCCATCTCGCCAATCCGACGACAGCCTCAAGACTCCACCCCCGCTGCCGATACCCCACAACAAGCTGTCCAGTCGGAGAGACGATGAGCGCTGTGCTTCTGGGCGACGACCTCGGCATCGAGGCCGCCGCGGAACTGAAACAACAACTGGCCGCCCACCTGGCGCAGCCGCAGCCGCTGGCGCTCGACGCCGGCGCCGTGCAGCGCGTGCATACCGCCTGCGTGCAGGTGCTGTGCACGTTCTTCCGCGAACGCCGGCAGGCCGGTCGCGACACCGGATTCGCCGCCGCCAGCACATCCCTGCGCGACGCCGCACGCCTGCTGGGCGTGACCGAACCCCTGGGCCTGGCCCATACCGATCATCAATCAGCGGGAGCACACGCGGCATGAGCGCACGCATTCTGGTAGTGGACGATTCGGCCTCGATGCGACAGATGGTCGCGTTCGCCCTCACCTCCTCCGGCTTCGCCGTGGAGGAAGCCGAAGACGGACAAGTGGCGCTGGCACGCGCCCGCGGCCAGCGTTTCAACGCGGTGGTCACCGACGTCAACATGCCCAACATGGACGGCATCACCCTGATCCGCGAACTGCGCCAGCTGCCCGAATACAAGTTCACGCCGATGCTGATGCTCACCACCGAATCGGCCGCCGACAAGAAATCCGAAGGCAAGGCCGCCGGCGCCACCGGCTGGCTGGTCAAGCCGTTCAACCCGGAACAGCTCGTCGCCACCATCCACAAGGTGCTGGGCTGATCGCCCGCGCCATCGCCGACAGGTACCACCGATGTCCATGGACATGCAGCGTTTCCACGCCGTCTTCTTCGAGGAAAGCCACGAAGGCCTCGAAGCCATGGAGGCCGGGCTGTTGTCGCTGGAACAGGGCGACCGCGACGCCGAGCTGATCAATTCGATCTTCCGCGCCGCGCATTCGATCAAGGGCGGCGCGGCGACGTTCGGCTTCGAGTCGATCGCCGGCCTGACCCACGTGCTGGAAACCCTGCTCGACGAATGGCGCGCCGGCCAGCGCGCGATCACCGCAGTGGCCATCGATGCGATCCTTGCCGCGGTGGACGCACTGCGCAGCCTGCTGGCGGAAGCCGAGCACGGCCAGGCGGCGGATCCGGTCGCCGTGCAGGCCGTGCATGCGCGACTCACTGCGGCGCTGGTCGACGATGCCATCGGCGCGGCCGCAACGACATCGGGCCCTGCGGCAACGACGGACAACGCGGCGCCGGAAGGCTGGCGCATCGGTTTCACGCCCTCGCCTTCGCTGTTCATGAGCGGCAACGATCCGCTGCGCATCCTGCGCGAACTCGAACGCCTGGCACCGCTGCAGGTCGCGTGCCGGCTCGAGCGCCTCCCCGGATTCGCGCAACTCGACCCGCTGGAAGCCTATCTGGCGTGGGATCTGGGCCTGCACGGCAGCGTGCCGCGCGGCGCCATCGACGATGCCTTCGCCTGGGTGGTCGACGATTGCGAGTTGGACATTGCCCCGGTCGTGGCAGCGACGACTGCCGTGGCATCGGTCACGCCAGCGGCAACCGCGCCTGCAGGCAATCCCGGCAACGCACATGATGTGGCCGAAACTTCGATCCGCGTCGGCGTCGACAAGATCGACGGCCTGATCAACCTGGTCGGCGAACTGGTGATCACGCAGGCCATGCTCAAGCAGGTGTCCGGCGTGCTCGATCCGGCCCAGTGCGAACGCCTGTTCGCCGGCCTGGATCTGCTCGAACGCAATACCCGTGACCTGCAGGAAGCGGTGATCGGCGTGCGCATGCTGCCGGTCGACGCCGTGTTCCGCCGCTTCCCGCGGCTGGTGCGCGACCTGTCGACGCGACTGGGCAAGCAGGTGCGGCTGCGCACCATCGGCGAAGGCACCGAACTGGACAAGGGCCTGATCGAACGCATCGCCGATCCGCTGGTGCACCTGGTGCGTAACTCGATCGACCACGGGCTGGAAACGCCGGAAGCACGGCGCCAGGCCGGCAAGGACGAGACCGGCACGATCACGCTGGCGGCCTCGCACCAGGGCGGCCACATCGTGATCGAAGTCAGCGACGACGGCCGCGGCCTGGATCGCGCGCGCATCCTGGCCAAGGCCGCCGAACGCGGTCTCGCCATTCCCGACAATCCCAGCGACCACCAGGTCTGGGACCTGATCTTCCAGCCCGGATTCTCCACCGCCGAAACCGTCACCGACGTCTCCGGACGCGGCGTCGGCATGGACGTGGTCCGTCGCAACATCCAGGTCCTCGGCGGCGAAGTGCAGCTGGAAAGCGCCGCCGGCAGCGGCACGCGCGTGGTGATCCGGCTGCCGCTGACGCTGGCCATCCTCGACGGAATGGCAGTGTCGGTCGGCGACGAAACCCTGATCCTGCCGCTGTCGTACGTGCTGGAAGCGCTGCAGCCGCAGCCCGGCGACACCCACGTCATGGCCGGCGACAGTCGCGTGCTGCGCGTGCGCGGCGAGTACCTGCCGGTGATCTCGCTCAGCGAGCACTATCGCTACGGTGCGCGCGGCGACGGTGATCCGCTTGTGGTGGTGGTCGAAGTCGAAGGCCGCAAACTGGCGCTGGAAGTGGACGAACTGATCGGCCAGCAGCAGGTCGTGGTCAAGAACATCGAAAACAACTACCGCCGCATCGACGGCATTTCCGGCGCCACGATCCTGGGCGATGGACGCGTCGCGCTGATCGTCGACATCGGCGGCCTGATCCGCTCGCTCAGGATGCCGCAGGCCGCCTGAGCGCCGCCGTCCGGGCAATCCGGGCGGCTTTCCCAACCTTCCCAACCTTCCCAACCTTCCCGTCCTCGCATCGGCAGCTTCGCGGCTGGCCGCCGGGACACGTTTAGTCGAGAATCATCGAAGCCATCATGAAGAATGTTTCCCTCCTCGCCCTCGCCCTGCTCGGCACCCAGGCCACCGCACACGCCCAGCAGACGGACGCCGGCGGCCAGGCCTGGCCGCCCAGATACGTCTTCGGCAACGGTACCGAACTGTCCGCCACCGGCAACATCGCCTACGATTTCAACGACGCATCCGGCGACGGCTACAACGCCGCAACGACGCTGGAAGACGACCACGACTGGCGCCGCCAGGAGCTCGGGTTCTCGCTCAAGCGCAAGGGCGTCTACGACTTCGCCGCCTCGTTCGATTTCCACGCCGAGACCTGGATGGACGTGGCGCTGCGCGTCGAAACCCAGGCCCTGTTCGGCCGTGACCTGGGCAAGCTGCGCGCCGGCCAGTTCAAGACGCCGGTGGGTTTCGAAGGCAATACCTCCACGCGCAACTCCGCTTTCATGGAAAGTTCGTTGCCGACGCAGGCCTTCTACGCAGGTCGCCGCACCGGCATCGACTGGACGCTGGAACGCGACACCACCCTGCTGAACGTGGGCTACCTGTTCGGCTCCGACCTGCAGGGCAACAACGATGGCACGACGCTCGGCGCACGCGCGGCATGGACGCCGTTGAAGCAGGCAGGCCGGGTGCTGCACCTGGGCGTGAGCGGATCGATCGAACGTCCCGACAGCGAAATCAACGGCCTCGGCGTCGAGGTGTTTCCCGCCGCACGCTGGCGCGCCAAACCGGAAGCATCGCTGACCAGCGTGCGTCTGGTGGATTCGGGCACGCTCAGCTTCGTCGATTCGATCCGTCGCAGCGGCGTGGAAGCACTATGGATCGATGGCCCCTGGTCGCTGCAGGCCGAATACCTGCATCAGCGCACCGCGCGCGACCACGGCCTGCCGGGTTACGCCGCCGACGGCTACTACGTCTTCGGCAGCTGGGTGCTGACCGGCGAATCGCGCAACTACAGCGGCGGCAATGTCGGCAATCCCAAGCCCACCCATGCCTGGGGCGCGGTCGAACTGCTGGCCCGCTACAGCCAAATCGACCTGGACAACGACGGCATCACCGGCGGCCGCGAGCGCAACTGGACGCTCGGCGCGAACTGGTACCTGACGCGTCACGTCAAGTTGCAGGCGAACTACGTGCGCGCCGATGCGAAGCGCGGCGCGAGCTCCGCCGACCCGGAAATCATGCAGCTGCGCGTGCAGTTCTATTTCTGAGGAAGCTGAACGAGTCAGGATCGTCATCCGGGGTGACGACTCTTCAACGTTGCCTAAGGCGAACACATCGCACCTGGCAAACACCTGAATCCGACACGGCGCCGCGCATCAAGTTTTGATGCGCGGCGCCGCTATTTCCGGGGTGGGAATTGCGTCGCGGAGCCGATTGCCGGACCCGCACGTGAACCCGGAATCGAGCCGGCTTTTCCGGCCATCGCAAATGTAACCCGGCGGTCGTCATCGCACTCATTGCCGCACCTGGAGACTCCTGATCATGAAATGGTTCCACAACCTTGCCATCGCCAGGAAGCTGGCCATGGCTTTCGCCCTGACCACGCTGATGACCATCGGCCTGGGCTGCTTCGCGCTGCTGCGGCTGGAGGCTTCCAACGACCAGTTGCAGCTGGTCAGCACGGTCGACATGCCGTCGGTGCAGTACATGGGCGAGGTTCGCTCGCAGCTCGGAGAGTTCCGCACTTTCGAACTGGCGCAGCTGACCCGAATCGACGAACCGGAAGCGGTCGCCGACTACAACAAGCGGATGGCCGACAGCAAGCGCATCGTCGACGAGCAGCAGAAGCTTTACGAAGCCCTGCCTTCCGATCCCAAGGAAGATGCGTTGTACGCCAAGGTGAAACAGGGGGTCGATGCCTATTTCGCGGCCAGGCAGGAAATCGACAAGGCACTGGACGCAGGCGACGTCGCCGCCGCACAAACCGTGGCCGACGAGAAGTCGCGCCCGCGGCGGCGCGCGTTGTTCGCTGCGCTCAAGGCGCTGGACGAACACAACATCGGCACGATGAACGCCCAGATCGCAGAAGCCAATGCCACCCACGCCAGCAGCGTGCGCGCGATCATCGCCGGCGTCGTCGCACTGGCGCTGCTCGCCATCTTCCTGGGCTGGGTCATCACACGCGCCATCACCGGACCACTCGGCCGCGTGCTGCATGCGGTGCGCTCGGTGTCGCACGGCGACCTGTCGGCGCGGATCGGTCAGGCAGGCGAAGACGAGCTTGGCCAGATGCTGCACGCCACCGAGGACATGATGAAGATGCTGCGCCGCTTCTCGCAGGATGCGCAGCACATGGCGCAGATGCACGCTGGTGAGAACATCTCGCAGCGCATCCCCGAAGATTTCCCCGGCATCTACGGCGAGCTGGCCAAGGGCATCAACACGATGATGTTCGAGCACCTGGATGCCTTCAACGACGCCGTGGCGATCCTCAACCGCTACGCCATCGGCGATCTGACGCAGGACGCACGCCGCCTGCCCGGCCAGCGCGCCAACCTGCACGAATCGATGGATCAGGCCAAGGCCAGCCTGTCGGCGATCAACGCCGAGATCAAACGACTGTCGATCGCCGCGGCCGCCGGCGACTTCAGCGTGCGCGGCGATGCCGAACGCTTCCAGTTCGACTTCCGCATCATGATCGAAGGCCTCAACAGCATGATGTCGGTCAACGACCGCAACCTGGGCCAGCTGTCGGAACTGCTGCAGGCGATCGCCCGCGGCGACCTGACCGTGCGCATGGACGGCGACTTCCACGGCGTGTTCGCCCGCATGCGCGACGATGCCAACGCCACCGTCGCCCAGCTCACCGACATCGTCGGCCACATCCAGGACGCCTCGGTCCACATCAACACCGCCGCCTCCGAGATCGCCTCGGGCAACGCCGACCTGTCCAGCCGCACCGAACAACAAGCCGCCAACCTCGAGGAAACCGCCGCCTCCATGGAGGAACTGACCTCCACCGTGCGCCAGAACGCCGAGTCCGCCCGCCAGGCCAACCAGCTGGCCATCGGCGCCGCCGGCGTGGCCTCCAAGGGCGGCGACGTCGTCGGCCAGGTCGTCACCACCATGCAGGACATCGAATCGTCCTCGCGCAAGATCGCCGAGATCATCTCGGTCATCGACGGCATCGCCTTCCAGACCAACATCCTGGCGCTCAACGCCGCCGTGGAAGCGGCCCGGGCCGGTGAGCAGGGCCGCGGCTTCGCCGTGGTGGCCAGTGAAGTGCGCACCCTGGCGCAACGTTCCGCCGGGGCGGCCAAGGAGATCAAGGGCCTGATCGAGACCTCGGTGGACAAGGTCGCCGACGGCTCGCGCCTGGTCCACCAGGCCGGCACCACCATGGGCGAGATCGTCGCCTCGGTGCAGCGGGTCACCGACATCATGGCCGAGATCTCCGCCGCCTCGCAGGAGCAGTCCGCCGGCATCGAACAGGTCAACCAGACCATCACCCAGATGGACGAGGTCACCCAGCAGAACGCCGCACTGGTCGAGGAAGCCTCCGCCGCCGCACGGGCCATGGAGGAACAGGCGGCCGCGCTGTCGGAAACCGTCGACGTGTTCAAGCTCGATCCGCAGCAGGCGGCCGCCGCGCCCGTGGCTGCCGTCATCAAGCGCGCGCGTGCGATGGCGCCGGCGATGGGCAAGACCATCAACTCGGCACCGGCCGCAAAAACCGCGTCCGATCTGGCGGAAGCCGGCGACTGGCAGGAGTTCTAGCAGCAACGCCGCTGCCGGCAACAGGATCCCGGTCGCCATCGCGACCGGGATCGCACCCCCACGTTTGAAGCCTGCAGTCGAGAACCTTCATGTCCGCCGTTCCCCGCACCATCACCGCCATCCGGGCTTCGCAGCCGGCGCACCGTCCGCCGCCGCAGGCGGACATCGGCGACAACAGCGAAGGCGCGCGTCGCGATTTCGAATTCAACGACCGTGATTTCCGCCGCGTCTGCGAATTGATCCGCCAGCGCGCCGGCATCGCCTTGACCCCCGGCAAGCGCGACATGGTCTATGGCCGCCTGTCGCGACGCCTGCGTGCATTGGGCCTGCACAGCTTCAAGGACTACCTCGACCAGCTGGAACGCGAGGACGGCGAGGAATGGCAGGCCTTCACCAATGCCCTGACCACCAACCTCACCGCTTTCTTCCGCGAGCCGCATCACTTCGACACGTTGCGCGGCGAGCTGCAGTCGCGCGCCGGTCGCGGCCTGTTGCGGCTGTGGTCATGCGCGTCGTCCACCGGCGAGGAACCCTATTCGATGGCGATCAGCGCCTGCGAGGCGTTCGGCAGCATGACCCCGCCGGTGCGCATCCTTGCCACCGATGTGGACACGCAGGTGCTGGCCACCGGCGAACGCGGCGTCTATCCGCTCGAACGCATCGCCGGTCTCGACGAAGACCTGCGCCGCCGCTACTTCCAGCGCGGCACCGGCCCCAACGAAGGCTTCTGCCGCGTCTCGCCCGCGTTGCGCGAACTGATCGATTTCCGCCCGCTCAACCTGCTGGCGCCGCGTTACGAGGTTGGCGGCCCATTCGTGTCGGTGTTCTGCCGCAACGTGATGATCTATTTCGACAAGCCGACGCAGCACGCGATCCTGTCGCGGCTGGTGCCGCACCTGGCCGACGACGGCTTGCTGTACACCGGCCATTCCGAAAACTACCTGCACGCGGCCGACCTGATCCAGCCATGCGGGCGCACGCTGTATCGCCGCAATCCGGGTCCGCGCGCATGAACCGGCTGGCGGCCGTCGCGGTCGCGGCGCAGGACGACGGCGTCCTGCGCTACCACGATGCGCGCTTCCAGACCGCCGCCGCCAAGTTGCTGCCCACCCAGTACCTGGTCGTGGACCGCGACATGGCGCTGGTGACGGTGCTGGGCTCGTGCGTGGCCGCCTGCGTGCGCGATCCATTGCTCAAGCTCGGCGGCATGAACCATTTCCTGCTGCCGGACGGACAGGTCGGCGACGGCGCACCGGCACGCTACGGCAGCTTCGCGATGGAACTGCTGATCAACGACCTGCTCAAGCGTGGCGCCAGTCGCGGCCGTCTGCAGGCCAAGGTGTTCGGCGGCGCCAACGTGCTCAAGGGCTTCACCAGTAATCCGGTCGGCACGCGCAATGCCGAATTCGTGCGCCATTACCTGGATGCCGAAGGCATCCCGGTGGTGGCCGAGGATCTGCGCGGCATCCATCCGCGCAAGGTATGGTTCTTCCCGCACAGCGGACGCGTGGTCGTGCAGCGCCTTCCGCATGCGCACGAGGCCGAGGTCGTCGCCGCCGAATCCGCGGTGCGCGCGCGCCTGTCGAAGACGCCGGTCACCGGCGGCGTGGAACTGTTCTGATGAATGCATCGCGTTGCAGGGTGCTGATCGTCGACGACTCGGCCGTGGTGCGGCAGATGCTGACCGAGATCCTGTCCGGCGATCCGGCGATCGAAGTGGTCGGCGCGGCCGCCGATCCGTTGCTGGCACGGGAAAAGATCAAGCGCCTGAATCCGGACGTGATCACGCTGGATGTGGAAATGCCGCGCATGGACGGGCTGGCATTCCTGGAAAACCTGATGCGCCTGCATCCGCTGCCGGTGGTGATGATCTCCTCGCTGACCGAACGCGGTGCCGATGCCACGCTGCAGGCGTTGTCGCTGGGCGCGGTCGATTTCGTCTCCAAGCCCAGGCTCGACGTCGCCCGCGGCCTGCAGGACTACGCCGAGGAAATCATCGCCAAGGTCAAGGCCGCCGCGCATGCGCGCGTGCGTCCGCTGGCGCGCACGTCGGCGCCGGCCGTGGCGTTGTCCTCATCCGCACCGGCGCCGGCATTGCGCTTCCGCACCACCGATCGGTTGATCGCGATCGGCGCATCGGCCGGCGGCACCGAGGCCTTGCGCGTGGTGCTCGAACAGATGCCGGCCGATGCGCCGGCGATCGTCATGACCCAGCACATTCCGGCCGGTTTCAGCCACGCCTTCGCCGAACGCCTCGACCGGCATTCGGCCATGGCCGTGCGCGAAGCCGGCGATGGCGAAGCGATCCTACCCGGCCACGCCTACCTGCCGCCGGGCGGCAAGCATCTGCGCGTGATCCGCGACGGTGCGCGCTGGCGTTGCCGCATCGACGACGGCCCCGCCGTCAACCGCCACAAGCCGGCGGTGGACGTGCTGTTCCGCTCGGTCGCCGCCAACGCCGGCGCCAACGCGATCGGAGCGATCCTCACCGGCATGGGCGACGACGGCGCGCGCGGTCTGCTGGAGATCGCGCAGGCCGGTGCTCCGACGCTGGTGCAGGACGAAGCCAGCAGCGTGGTCTGGGGCATGCCCGGCAGCGCGGTGCGGCTCGGTGCCGCGCGGGAAATCGTGCCGCTGGAACGCATCGCCACGCGATTGCTGGAACTCACCAACAGCGCGCACTGAACACTGCGCAGTCGAGAGTGTGGCGTCGCGCACGCCGCGAGCACTAAAGACCCCCCTGTCGTGGCCGATACCAAGAAGGTATTTCCGCAGAGACCGCACATGTATTCGCGCATTATGGTTCGACTGGCTCCGCCCCTGCTCCTGACCCTGATGTTCCCGGCATCGGTGGTGCTGGAATGGTCCGCACCGCTGCGCTGGACCCTGCTGACGATGCTCACCCTGTCGTGGCTGATCTTCGCCGCGTTCGCAATGGTGCGTTCGCGTCCGAGCCGGGAGCAGTCGACCATCATCCGCCAGCAGGACACGCTGCTGGCCGAACTGCGTCGCTATGTGGCCACGGAAATCGACGGCTCGCGCCACGAGATCAGCCGCGCGCGCGAACTGATCCGCGAAGCCGTCGGCGGACTCGGCGAAAGCTTCGACGCGATGAGCCGCAAGTCGCGCGAACAGGGCATGGCCGTGGCGCGCATCATCGACCGCACCGGCGACGGCGACCGCTCCGGCATGGATGTCGCCCGCTTCGCGCACCACGCCAGCCAGCAGATGGAGCAGTTGGTCGAGGCGCTGGAGCAGGTCAGCGGCCAGAGCACCACCACGGTACTGCACATCGACCAGATGGCCGCGCACCTGGACGGCATCTTCTCGCTGCTGGAGGACGTCAAGTCGATCGCCGACCAGACCAACCTGCTGGCACTGAACGCCGCCATCGAAGCGGCCCGCGCCGGCGAGGCCGGGCGCGGCTTCGCCGTGGTCGCCGACGAGGTACGCAACCTGTCGGAACGCTCGACCGCGTTCAACGAGCAGATCCGCAAGCTGGCGCACAGCTCCAAGGACGCCATCGCCAAGGTCCGCGACACGGTTTCGCAGATGGCGTCGCGCGATCTCGACCGTTCCCGTGAAGCGCGCGGCGAGGCCGCCAGCATGCTCAACCAGGTATCGGCCATCAACAGCTCGCTCAGCGAAGGCATGCGCGAGATCGCGCAATGCGGCGGCGCGATCGACGCCAGCGTCGCCGAGGCGGTGCGTGCGCTGCAGTTCGAGGACATCGCCACGCAGTCGCTGGGCAGCGCCCACACCCATCTGGACCGGCTCACCGCGATCAACCACGAGGCGCTGGCGCTGCAGGAGCTGCTGCATCGCAACGATGGCATGCCCGATGCCGACCTGGTGTCCTCGCTCAAGCAGATCGGCACGCGCCTGCGCGATCGCTGCAGCGAATGGGAAAAGCCGCCGCACAAGCCCGTCGCGCAGCAGAACATGGGCGTCGGCACCGTCGAACTGTTCTGAGCGGGTGCGACCGCACGCCACGCGTGCGATGCGCTTGCACGCATCGTTGAAGTGGCGAACTGGCATACTGCCGGCCGGTAGTTGTTTGAAGACGTACTGCGCCGATGGCCACGCCCGATCCTCCCACGCCCGCCGCAAGCCGCGACCCCCGCGAACTGCAGGCGGTGAGCGCGCGCCTGCTGTCGCTGCTGGAAGGCGACCGCCACTGGATCGCGCGCGAGTTGCACGACCAGATCGGCCAGGCAGTCACTGCGATGAAACTGTCCGCGCACCTGGCCATGGACGAGGACGACGCCGCGCAGCGCCGCGACGACCTGCACGAGATCGTCCGCATCGCCGACGACACCATCGAAAGACTGCGCGACCTGTCCGCGCGCCTGCGACCGCCGCAGCTGGATGCGCTGGGCCTGGAAGCGGCGCTGCGCTGGCAGGTGGATCAGCTGGCGCAGGCTTCGGCCACGCAGTTGCGGCTGCAGATCGCGCCGCTGGCACGGCGTGCCGATGGCGATATCGAGCTGGCCTGTTTCCGCATCGCGCAGGACGCCCTGCTCCAGGCCTGCGCGGCCGGTGCGCGCCATATCGAATTGTCGCTACGCGAAGATGGCGACGACCTGTTGCTGCGCATCGAAGCCGACAGTCGCGGCCTCGCGGACGACGGCGCAGCGCTGGGACTGATGCACGAACGCGCGCGCGGCGCAGGCGGCCACCTGCAGTTCGACGATGACGCTGGCATGCGCCTGTGCCTGCGCCTGCCGCGACAGACAAGCGCCGGGGGCGCATGAACGCCGCCCCGCCCTCGCATGCGATCACCCGGCTCGGCGCCAGCGAACCCGAACTGGCACGGCTGATCGATGCCGCCAACAGCGATGGGCCGCCGTTGATGCTGCTGCACATCGACATCGACCATTTCCGCTCGGTCAACGAGAACATGGGCGCGGAGATCGGCGACCAGGCGCTGATCATGCTCGGCGAGCGGCTGGCCGCGAAGTTCGGCCCCGATGCGCATATCTGGGCCAGCGGCAGCGACGAGTTCCTGGTGGCGCTGCCGCTCCTGCCCGGCAATCCATCGCCGGAGCAGTACGGTGAACTGGCGCGCAGCCAGGTCGAGCTGCCGATGCTGATCCTGCCGTTCACGCTGTTCCTCACCGGCACCGTCGGCATCGCGCTGTGCCCTGAACATGCGCGCACCGCCTCGGCACTGCTGCATTGCGCCGAATACGCCGTCGCACAGGCCAAGCTCGAAGGCCTGAACCTGGTACGCCGCTACACACGCGGCGCGGCGATCAGCCTGCGCAACGACGGCATCATCGCGCGCGAGATCGTCAGCGCGGTCGACAACGGCGAACTGCGCCTGTGCTACCAGCCCCAGGTCAGCGCCGGCGATGGTCGCGTGATCGGCATGGAAGCGCTGCTGCGCTGGCAATCGCCGACGCTGGGCACGCTGATCCCGGAACGCTTCATGCGCACCGCCGAGAAACTCGGCGTGATCACCCAGATCGGCGACTGGGTGCTGCGCAACGTCTGCCAGCAGGCGCGGATCTGGCGCGACTGGGGTTATCCAGACCTGGAAATCGCGGTCAACATCTCGACCCTGCAACTGCAGCGTCCGACCTTCGCCATGGAAGTGGTCGAGGCGATCCAGGCCGCCGGCATTCCTTCCGGGATGATCGTGCTGGAAATCCGGCAGAGCGCACTGGCCATGGACATGAACTTCGTCCACCAGACGCTCGCCAACCTGCACCGCGAAGGCATCCGCCTGACCCTGGACGACTTCGGCATGGGCGATTCCAGCCTCGATTCGCTGATCCGTTTCTCGGTCGACAAGATCAAGATCGACCGCAACTTCGTCAAGGGCCTGCCGGCGGGCAGCCGCGAGGTGGCGATCACCTGCGCGATCATCGCGATGGGCCACCAGCTGGGCATGAAAGTCGTGGCGCACGGCGTGGAAACGGAAACGCAGCTGGGCTTCCTGCGCCGCAACCAGTGCGACATCTTCCAGGGCCACCTGTTCGGGCATCCGATGGCGGCCGACGAGGCCGGAGAAGTGCTGCGACGCCGTTTCGTGCGCTCCGATGCCTTCATCGCGACGCAGCCGGACCGCACACTGCTGCTGGTCGACGACGAGGAGAACATCCTGCGCTCGCTGGTGCGCCTGTTCCGCCGCGACGGCTATCGCGTGCTGGCGGCGAGCACGGTCGCCGACGCCTTCGACCTGCTGGCAACCAACGACGTGCAGGTGATCCTGTCGGACCAGCGCATGTCCGACATGAGCGGCACCGAATTCCTGGGCCGGGTGAAGGTGCTGTATCCGGACACGATGCGGCTGGTGCTGTCCGGCTACACCGATCTTGCGACGGTGACCGACGCGATCAACCGCGGCGCGATCTATCGCTTCCTGACCAAGCCATGGGACGACAACGACCTGCGCGAACACATCCGGCAGGCGTTCCATACCTACGCCGAACAGCACAGCCGGATCGCCGGCTAGGGCATCTCAAATTGTTTACAGAAAGTCTGCCTCCCATACGTGGTGGGCGGCGGCCATGGATGGCCGCCGTTTTCCGACCGAGCCAGGAGGGCGAGTCGGAAAATCCCCGAGGACTACAAACTGCAACGTGAGCTCTGTCGGGGAAGAGCCCTTCTCTTTGGTTACTTTCTCTTTGGCTCTGGAAAGAGAAAGTGACCCGCACGCGTAGCGGGCGGAAGCTCTTGGAGATTGCAGCAGGAGCAACACTTGAGCCAAAAGTGTTCCAGGGCTGCAGAAGAGCCTCCGAGCAATACTGATTTCTTCCCGAACGCAGCGAGAGATCTGCTCTACTTCCGAAAAAAAACAGATCCCTCGCTGCGCTCGGGATGACAGGAATCACTACCGGTCGTCAGGCCAGCGACTTGTCCGGCTGCCGTATCGGCAGCGTGATCCTGAAGCAGGCGCCGTTGCCCGGGCTGCTGCTCACCTCGATGTTGCCGCCATGCTTGCGCACGATGCGATAGGAGATCGACAGGCCCAGCCCGGTGCCCTTGCCGACCGGCTTGGTGGTGTAGAACGGATCGAAGATGCGCTGCTGCACGTCCTCGGGAATGCCGACGCCGGTGTCCTCGATGCTGATCCAGACCTGGTCGTCGCGCACGCCGGTGGCGACCGTGACCCGGCCGCGCTCTGCGATCGCATGGCTGGCGTTGAGCAGGATGTTCATGAACACCTGGTTGAGCTCCGATGGCAGGCACTGCACCAGCGGCAACGCGCCGTAGTCCTTCTCCAGCGTCACCTTGTACTTGAGTTCGTTCCAGATGATGCTGATCGTCGAATCCAGGCCGGCATGCAGATCGGCCAGGCGCCACGATTCGTCGCGGTCGGAATAGGAGAAATCCTTCAGGTTGCGCACGATCTCGGTGACGCGCTCGATGCCTTCGCGCGATTCGGCCATCAGTTGCGGCAGATCGCTGCGGATGAAATCGAGGTCGAAGCGCGAGCGCATGTCGTCGATCTCCGCCTGCAGCGCGCGCGGATCCGGCGCGCGCAGCGCGCGCTCATAGGCCTCGATGACGGCGAACAGGCCATGCAGGTACTCCTGCAGCGTGCCCAGGTTGGAGTGCACGTAGCCGATCGGATTGTTGATTTCGTGGGCGACGCCGGCGGCGAGCTGGCCGATCGAGGCCATCTTCTCGGCCTGCAGCAACTGCTCCTGCGCGCCGGCCAGCCGCGCCAGCGTCTGCTGCGATTCCTCGTGGCGGCGCTGCTGCTCCTGTTCGCGCGCATGCGTCTCGGTGACGTCGATGAACACCACCATGAACTGGCCGCGGCCGTTGCTGCCGTGATGGTAGGCATGCACCTGCACGACGCGTGCATCGTCCAGCGTCACTTCGCCGTACCAGCGTCCGGTGCGCCGCGCCGACGCCAGCGCCTCGGCGGGCAGTAGCGCCAGCAGCGCCGACAGGTAATCGCCCGCCGCCTGCCCGACCACCAGCGCGCAGGCGGCGCTGTTGGCGTGATAGGGCGTGCCGTCGCCCATGCACATCAGCACGCCGACATCCATCAGCTCGTGCAATGCCTGCACGTCCTCGATGCTCGGCAGACGGTCGTCCGGCCGGTTCGACACTGGATCTGACAAGTCGATGTCCGTTCGCCCGCGGCGCGCGGGCGGCATCGAAAGTATCGGCAAGAGCCAGCGGCGCGGCAAGCAGCAGCGCGTGACGACGATTCAGGCGACGGCGATCGGGCGCGTGGCTTTCACGTTGTCGGTCTGGCCGTGCGCGTCGTAGGCGACCGCGCTTTCGCTGCGGCCCAGGTGGCGCAGCGCCCAGTTCACTTCGCGACGGCGGCGTGCGAGCAGCGCGCCGTTGGCGTGGTTGAGCTGCGACAGCTGCTGCAGGCGCGATTCGACATCGGCGCTGCCGATTGCCACCAGCGCGGCATCGGGCTGGAACCCGGGTACGCCCGCTTCCAGCGCGCGCAGCGATTCCAGCTTCTTCTGCGTGGAACGGATCAGCGCTTCCACGTCGTGTTCGAGGATCGCATGACGCTCCTCGTCGAGCGCTTCGGCGAGCCGGTCGAGCAAAGGAGCCATCACCGCGCTCATGCGCCAAGCTGGCGTTCCAGGCCCAGCATGCCGTCGGCGATCGCCTCGGCGTTGATCTGGTAGGTACCGGCCTGCAGCGCTGCGCGGATGGATTCGACGCGTGCGGTATCCACCGCCGATGCCGATGACAGTTCGCGCTGCATCACCTGCAGGCTGGCTGCCTCGCCGGTCAGGCGCAGGCTGTCGCCGCCGCCGCTGGCTTCGACCGGACGCGCGTTCTCGGCGCCCGCGCTGGCCACGCGGCTGGTCGCCGCGGTGGTGCTGCGTATGGCCGGCGGCGGTGTGCCTTCGATCTTCTGGTTCATCTCGGTCTACCTGTTGCGGGGTTCATTGGGGCTATCGGCCACGCCGGCACAAAGTTGAGTGACGTCGTCCACACATTACGGTTTCCGGCGGAATCGCGCGATCGCGTACTCGCTCCTGTCCGGTAGCGGCCGCGATCCGGGCAACTTTAGGGTGTCCGGGTCCATGCGAGGCCTCATCGGTTGACCCAGACATCGCCGTCCGGCCCGACCACGCCCTGGATGGCCCTTCGCGACGACAGGCTTTCCACGGTGACGCGCTCGTTCTCGCCGGCATCGGCCAGCGCCTTGCCGGCCATGCGCACCTCGACACCGCCCCGCCGCGATACCAGCATCACCTGGTCGCCGCGACGCACCAGCCGCGGCGCGACCAGGTCCTGCATCGACAGCACGTTGCCAGCCGACAGGCTGCGCCGTGCGACCTGGCCCAGCGCCTGGGCCGGATCGCCAATGGCGGCCCCGACGATGCGGCTGGCATCGCGCGTCCCGGCAACGAAATCATCGGCGGTGATCACCTGGCCGGCGCCGACGCCACGACTGAGCACCAGCACGGTCTGGCTGCGCCGCACCCGCACCGGCACGAACAGGCGCCAGCCGGCGTCCTGCGGGCAGCTGACCTCCACCGAATGGGCGCTGCTGGCGCGGGCGACGAGATCGCCCGCGCAGCGCGGCAGGCGCAGTGCGGGGTCCAGCGTCGCCTCCGCATCCGCGCCAGGCGCCAGCGCAAGCGCGGCAAGCGCGGCGCTGCGGATCGATTCGACCGGCTGGAAATCGGTTGCCGCGGCAGCCGGCATCGCCAGCAACCCGGTCAACAGCATGGCGATTCGCAACATCCGGTGGCTCCGACGATTCCTCGCAGCAGCGGATGCAAGCGACGTGCCGTTGCGGGGGCGTGTCGTGCAATCACGCAACGTCGCGCCGCACCCACGCATTTGCAGCGCACGGCGTCCTCAAGTCTTCGCCGGGCCGTGTCGATAAGCCTGCATGACCCAGGACCTGCTCAACCGCATCGACCAGCGCACGCGCCTGGCCGGACACAACCGGCTGGCCCTGCTGCTGTTCCGGCTCGGCGGCCGCCAGCTTTTTGGCGTCAACGTCTTCAAGGTGCAGGAAGTGCTGCGGCGGCCGCCGATGTTCCAGTTACCCGGGCTGCCTTCGCAGTTCGCCGGCGTGGCCGACGTGCGTGGGCGCTCGGTACCGGTTCTGGACCTGGGCCTGAGCATTTCCCATCCCGAGCGCGACCCGGCAACCGACGACCTGCCCGATTACCTGGTGGTGACCGAGTTCAACCGCTCGATCCAGGGTTTCCTGGTCAGCGGCGTGGAGCGCATCGTCAACATCGCCGTCGAGGACATCCATCCGCCGCCGGACCTGGGCACCGCCGCCGCCAGCTACCTGACCGCGGTGACGCGTTTCCAGGGCGAGCTGATCCAGGTGATCGACGTGGAAAGCGTGCTGGCCGACATCCTGCAGGCGCGCATGGACGCGCCACTGGCGCCGGAAATGGCCCTCCCGGCCGGCAACACTCTGCAGGTGCTGGTGGTCGACGACT
This sequence comes from Luteimonas cucumeris, assembly GCF_007830035.1. Classification (GTDB taxonomy): domain Bacteria; phylum Pseudomonadota; class Gammaproteobacteria; order Xanthomonadales; family Xanthomonadaceae; genus Luteimonas_C; species Luteimonas_C cucumeris. The sequence goes on from NZ_VLKN01000004.1 coordinate 193,629, forward strand.
CGCGCGTCGCCCGCTCGCAGATCCGCAGCGTGCTCGACCAGCTCGGCGTCGGCGCCACCCTGCTGTCCGACGGCCGCCAGGCGCTGGACCACCTGCTGCAGATCCATGCAGGCGGCGAGAACCCGGCCGAACGCTATGCGATGGTGATCTCCGACATCGAGATGCCGGCGATGGACGGCTACACGCTGACGACGGAAATCCGTCGCCATCCAGGCCTGGCCGGCCTGTACGTGCTGCTGCACACCTCGCTGTCGGGCGTATTCAACAACGCCATGGTCGAGCGTGTCGGCGCCAATGCGTTCGTCGCCAAGTACAGCCCGCATGAGTTGGCGGAGTATGTGTTGGCGAGGTTGCGGGTGGTGGCGGGGTTGGCTAGCTAAGGCCTGGTGGCTGCACCAAGGGTTTGCTTTTGGACGACGCGAGCACCCGCATCGCAACTCCATAGACCCGGAGGGCGGCGGCCATGGATGGCCGCCGTTTTCCGACCGAGCCATGGATGGCGAGTCGGAAAATCCCCGACGACTACGAGGTGCAACGGGAGCTCCGTCGGGGAAGACCCTTTTCTTTGGTTACTTTCTTTTGGGTCATCAAAAGAAAGTGACCCGCACGCGCAGCGGGCGGAAGCTTTTGCCGCTGCGGTAGAGCAGAGGACCGATGGCAGCGACGCAACTCCCCAACCCTTGCGGGTCGGCCTTTCCGCCCGCTTCCGCGTGCGGGTCACTTTCTCTTGATGGGGCCAAGAGAAAGTAACCAAAGAGAAGGCCCTTCCCCGATCAGAGCTCACGTTGTGGTTGGTAGCCCTCGTAGATTTTCCGAGTCGGCATCCTGCCTCCATCGGAAAACGGCGGCCATCCATGGCCGCCGCCCTCCGGGTCTATGGAGTGGCTCGGATCGCTGGTGCTCGTGCCAAGATCAACGGCAGTAGCCAGAGCAACAGCAATGCGCGGCACGGCGCCAGAAGTAACCGGCGCCAGATATCCGGCACCCCCGTTCTGGCACACGTCTTGCCTCGCTGCTGGCAACGGTTTTGCCGGAGCGCACCAATGGCCAACGATCCCATCTCGTCCTACTTCGGCGTCCACGCCGCGGCGCTGCCGCTGCGCGAGCAGCGCATGCAGGTGATCGCCAGCAACCTGGGCAATGCCGACACGCCCAATTACAAGGCCAAGGACATCAGCTTCGACGCTGTGCTGCAGAACGCTGCGCAGGCAGGCGCGCCGATGCGCAGCACCGATGCGCGTCATATCGACGGGCTGGACGTCGGTGTGCATACCTTCGAGCGCAAGGGCGTGCAGCCCAGCCTCGACGGCAACACCGTCGATGCCGATACCGAGCGCGCCGCCTATGGCCGTGCCGCACTCGAATACCGCGCCTCGCTCAGCTTCCTCGAATCGAAAGTGCGCGGAATGCTGACCGCGATCACGGGGCAATAAGCCATGAGCAACCTGCCGATCTTCGACGTCGCCGGCTCCGCGTTGCAGGCGCAGTCGGTGCGTCTCAACACCATCGCCAGCAATCTTTCCAACGCCGATTCGATCGCGTCCTCGGCCGACACGGTCTATCGCCCGCTCGAACCGATCTTCCAGGCGCAGCCGCTGTCCGACGACGGCACGCTGACCGCCGTTCGGGTCAAGGAAATCACCCAGAGCGACGCGCCACCGATCAAGCGCTACGAGCCCGGCCATCCGATGGCCGACGCCGACGGCTACGTATACGCGCCGGATGTCGATCCGGTGGCGCAGATGGTCAACCTCATTTCCGCTTCGCGCGGCTACCAGGCCGGCGTGGAAGTCCTCAACACCGCCAAGGAACTGGCGCTGGCCACCCTGTCGATGGGCCGCTGACAGAATTCCCCGGGAGCACCCGCATGACCACCGCCGTCAATGGCGATCCTTTCGCCGCACTCAATGCCAATCCCGGCACCGCGGCCGGCAAGAAGAACGACGCGCTCGGCCAAGCCGAATTCATGCGCCTGATGACCGAGCAGCTCAAGCACCAGGATCCGCTGAAGCCGTTGTCCAACAGCGAATTCATCGGCCAGCTCGCGCAGTTCTCCACCGTGCAGGGCATCAGCGATCTCAACACCGCGGTGCAGGGGTTCGGCAACGCGCTCACTGGCGACCAGGTGCTCAAGGGCGCGGCGCTGGTCGGGCATGAAGTACTGGTGCCCTCGGAACAGGTCGCGCTCGCGGCAGGTGGCGTCGCCAGCGGCGTGGTGATGGCGCCGGGCGCGGGCACCGTGACGGTCGAGATCACCGACGCCAGCGGCGCGGTGGTGCGACAGATCGAGGTCGCCGCCGACGCCAAAGGCGAGGTCAGGTTCGGCTGGGACGGCAAGAACGCGCAGGGCGAAGCGATGGCGGCCGGCAACTATGCGATCAAGGCGACGCACCTCGGCAGTTCCGGCACCGCCACCACGCTCAACACCTATGTCGACTCGATCGTGGAAAGCGTGACGATCGGTTCCGACGGGCTTTATCTCAATCTTCCCGGGCTGGGCACCGCGCCGCTGGACTACGTGCTGCGCGTCGGCGGCGCCAGGGCCGGCTGATACGCCACGTCGATCCGCACGTCGAACCACATCGATTTCCCGTCCACGCCTGAGTCATCCAAGGTCGTACACCCAAGGAGTCCACCATGGCTTTCAACAGTTCGCTCTCCGGCATGAAGGCGGCCAACGCCGACCTCAATGTCACCTCGCACAACATCGCCAACGTCGGCACCACCGGCTTCAAGGAGTCGCGCGCCGAATTCGCCGAGGTGTTCTCCACCACCGGTTATGGCCTGCTGCGCACCGGCATCGGCGCCGGCGTGCGCCTGACCAACGTCGCCCAGCAGTTCTCGCAGGGCGACATCAACCAGACCGGGCGCTACCTGGACCTGGCGGTGGACCAGGAAGGCTTTTTCACCGTCAGCAACAACGGCAGCAACGTCTACACGCGCGCCGGAAACTTCCAGCGCGATCCGAACGGCTTCGTCACCACGCCCGAAGGCTATCGGCTGCAGGCATTCCCGCCGCGCGCCGACGGCACCGGCTTCGACACCGGCAACCTGGTCGACCTGCAGCTGCTGACCAGCGACAGTCCGCCCAGCCCGACCACGATGGTCAACCTGGGCGTGACATTGCCGGGCAACGCCGCGCAGCCCACCATCGCGCCGTTCGATCCGCTCGACGGCAACAGCTACAACGAGACCACGTCGGTGACGGTGTACGACTCGCTGGGCGTGGCGCATTCGCAATCGGTGTTCTACGTGAAGACCGCCACCCCGAACGAATGGCAGGTACACGTGTACGTGGACGGCACCTCGATGGGTGCGCCGACCACCGCGCAGTTCGACAACAACGGCGCGCTGACGCTGCCGGCCAACGGCCGCATCACCCTGGCGCCGTTCACGCCCACCACCGGTGCCGGCGTGCTCAACATGACGCTGGACATCACCGGCACCAGCCAGTACGGCGAGAACTTCGCCAAGAAGGACCAGCGCCAGGACGGTTACGCCAGCGGCAAGCTCAACGAATTCAGCGTGTCGCCGGAAGGCGTGGTGTACGCACGCTATTCCAACGGCGTCGACCGCGCCGTCGGCCAGGTGGCGCTGACCAACTTCACCAATCCGCAAGGCCTGGTGTCGCAGGGCAACAACACCTGGACGCACAGTTTCGCCTCGGGCGAACCGCGCACCGGCGCGCCGGGCACGTCGGACTTCGGACAGGTCGCCTCGGGCGCACTGGAAGCGTCCACCGTCGACCTGACCGAGCAGCTGGTCAACATGATCGTCGCGCAGCGCAACTTCCAGGCGAACTCGCAGATGTTGTCGACGCAGGACCAGATCACGCAGACGGTCATCAACATCCGCTGACGCGCGTGATTCGGGATTGGTGATTGGTAATTGGTGATTCGCAACAGCCGAATCCCTCCCGTTCCGAAGCTCTACCGAATCACGAATAACGAATCACCAATCACCAATAACCAATCACGGCCCCCAATGGACAAAGCCCTCTACGTCGCGATGACCGGTGCGCGTGCCTCGCTGCAGGCGCAGGGCGCGGTGTCGCACAACCTCGCCAACGCCGACACCAAGGGTTTCAAGGCAGCGCTGGCGGCCACCGAAGCGTTCCGCATCCAGGGCGAGGGCTTTCCTTCGCGGGTGAACGCGGTGCTGGTCGAGCCGGGTTTCGACGCGCGTCCAGGCGCGCAGATCGTCACCGGCAATGCACTCGACATTTCGCTGCGCCAGGATCGCTGGCTGGCGGTGCAGGCCGAAGACGGTAGCCAGGCCTATACGCGCGGTGGCGAAATGAGCGTGACGCCGAACGGCCTGCTGGTCACCGCCGGCGGCCGTCCGGTACTGGGCGAGAACGGCGCGCCGATCGCGATCCCGCCGCATCAGTCGATCGACGTCGGCAACGACGGCACCATTTCGATCATTGCCCAGGGCGAAGGCCCGCAGACCATGGCGATGGTGGGCCGGATGCGCATCGTCGATGCGACGCCGGAGCAGCTGCGACGCGGCGGCGACGGCCTGATGCGCAGCACCGATCCGCAGGCCGCGTTGCCGCAGGCCAATGGCAACAGCCTCACCACCGGCGCACTGGAAGGCAGCAACGTCAACGCCGCCACCGCACTGGTGCAGATGATCCAGCTGCAACGCCAGTTCGAGATGCAGGTGAAAGTGATCCGCAGCGGTGACGAGATGGCGCAGTCGTCGAACCAGCTGTTGCGGCTGGGGGGATGAAGGGCCGTGATTGGTGATTGGTGATTGGTGATTGGTGATTGGTGATTGGTGATTCGTGATTCGTAAAAGCGCCTTGCGTCGGCTTCCTGACTTTCAAGAAGTCATGAATTCGGCGGTTGCAGGCGTATTCGCGACGACCGCGACGGATCGACGTCACCGTCTTCGGCACAGGACTTGCCTGACCTCCATCGCAACCCGCTTTTACGAATCACCAATCACCAATCACCAATAACGAATAACCGCCGTCAAAGGACTCCCACCATGAACCAAGCCCTATGGGTCGCCAAGACCGGACTGGACGCGCAGCAGACGCGCATGTCGGTGGTTTCCAACAACCTGGCCAACACCAATACCACCGGCTTCAAGCGCGATCGCGCCAGCTTCGAGGACCTGCTGTACCAGCAGGTGCGCCAGCCGGGCGGTTCGACTTCGCAGCAGACGCAGTTGCCGTCGGGCCTGCAGCTGGGTACCGGCGTACGCGTGGTTTCGACGTCGAAGGATTTCCAGCAGGGCAATCCGCAGCAGACCGGGCGCTCGCTGGACGTGATGGTCAATGGCCGAGGCTTCTTCGAGGTGCTGCTGCCGGACGGCTCGTCCGCGTACACGCGCGACGGCTCGTTCCAGATCAACGCGCAGGGCGAGCTGGTCACCAACAGCGGCTACCCGGTGCAGCCGGGCATCCAGATTCCCGAGGGCGCGCAGTCGATGACCATCGGCAACGACGGCACCATCAGCGTGACCATGGCCGGCGAGGCGCAGGCGCTGGAGATCGGCGCGCTGACCCTGACCGACTTCGTCAATCCCTCGGGTCTGCAGGCCAAGGGCGAGAACCTGTACGTGGAAACCACCGCGTCCGGCCCCGCGCAGAACGGCACCCCCGGCCTCAATGGACTCGGCTCCGTGGTGCAGGGTTCGCTGGAAGGTTCCAACGTCAACGTGGTCGAGGAGCTGGTCAGCATGATCGAGACCCAGCGCGCCTACGAAATGAACGCCAAGGCGATCTCCACCACCGACTCCATGCTCGGTTATCTCAACAACAACGTCTGAGGCCGGCCATGAACCGATCCGTCCCGCTGCTTGCCGTCATCGTCGCCACGCTGCTGCTCGGCGGCTGCGCGCGTTCGTTTGGCGATGTACGGCCGTACGCACCGATGCAGCCGATCCAGCCGGTGATGGCGCCGCAACTGGCGGCCACGCCCGGTGCGATCTATCGCGCCGGCCCCGGCCTGAGCCTGTATTCCGACCGGCGCGCGCGCGATGTCGGCGACCTGCTGACGATCGCACTGGTCGAGAACACCACCGCGCAGACCAGCGCCACCACTTCGGTCGACAAGCAGACCGAGATCGAACTGGCCGCGCCCAACATCGCCGGCGCGCCGGTGACCTGGAACGGCCGCAACCTGCTCAGCGCCTCGATCAATGGCGAGCGCGGTTTCGCCGGCAACGGCAAGAGCGCGCAGAGCAACCGCCTGCAGGGCAGCCTGACTGTAACCGTGATCCAGCGCCTTCCCAACGGCAACCTGGTGGTGCAGGGCCAGAAGAACATGCGCCTGAACCAGGGCGACGAACTGGTGCAGATCCAGGGCGTCGTGCGCGCCGCCGACATCGGTCCCGACAACACCGTGCCTTCCAGCAAGGTCGCCGACGCGCGCATCGCCTACGGTGGCCGCGGCAGCATCGCGCAGTCCAATTCGATGGGCTGGCTGGGCCGCTTCTTCAACTCGCCGATCTTCCCGAACTGAGCCCGCCATGAAACCGACGCTGCCTGTCCGCTGCCTCCTGCTCTCGTTCGCCGTGCTGTTCGCCGGCGCGGCGCCGGCCGAGCGCATCAAGGACCTGGCCCAGGTCGGCGGCGTGCGCAGCAATCCGCTGGTCGGCTACGGCCTGGTGGTGGGACTGGACAACTCCGGCGACCGCACCAGCCAGGCGCCGTTCACCGTGCAGAGCCTGAAGAACATGCTGGGCGAACTGGGCGTCAACATTCCGCCCAACGTCAATCCGCAATTGAAGAACGTCGCCGCGGTCGCGATCCACGCCGATCTGCCGCCGTTCGCCAAACCCGGCCAGCCGATCGACATCACCGTGTCGTCGATCGGCAACGCGGTCTCGCTGCGCGGCGGCAGCCTGCTGATGGCGCCGCTGCGCGGCGCCGATGGCGAGGTCTACGCGATCGCGCAGGGCAACCTGGTGGTCGGCGGCTTCGGCGCCAACGGCAAGGACGGTTCGCGCGTGTCGGTCAACGTACCCAGCGTCGGCCGCATTCCCAACGGCGCGATCGTCGAACGCGCCCTGCCCGACGCGCTCAACACCGGCGACGCGGTCACGCTCAATCTGCATCGTGGCGACTTCACCACCATCTCGCGCATGGTCGCGGCGCTGGACCAGCGCTTCGGCGCCGGCAGTGCCCATGCCGTCGACGGCGTCACCGTCGCGGTGCGCGCGCCGGTCGATCCGGGTGCGCGCATCGGCTTCCTGGCGCAGGTTGAAAATCTCGAACTGACGCCGGGCACCGCACCGGCCAAGGTGATCGTCAACGCCCGCACCGGCACCGTCATCATCGGCGCGCAGGTGCGGGTGATGCCGGCGGCGATCACCCACGGCTCGCTGACCGTGACCATCACCGAATCGGCCAACGTCAGCCAGCCCGATGCATTCTCGCGCGGCCAGACGGTCGTGACGCCGCAGTCGTCGGTGGCGATCGATGCCGAGGGCAGCCGCATGTTCAAGTTCGAAGGCGGCGCGACGCTGGACGAGATCGTGCGCGCCGTGAACGAAGTCGGCGCTGCGCCCGGCGACCTGATCGCGATCCTGGAAGCGCTCAAGCAGGCCGGTGCGCTGCGCGCGGAGCTCGAGGTGATCTGATGAGCCTGTCGTTGCACAGCCCGTTGCCCGACCTGGCGTTGAACAAGGCGCTGCAGCCGACGTTATCGCTGGGCGGCACGCAGGCGCCCGATGCGGCGCGCATCCAGGAAGTCTCGCGCCAGCTGGAAGGCCAGTTCGCGCAGATGCTGATCAAGTGCATGCGCGACGCCAGTTTCGGCGACTCGCTGTTTCCTGGCGAAAACCAGATGTTCCGCGACATGTACGACCAGCAGCTCGCCAAGGCAATGACCCAGGGCGACGGACTGGGCCTGGCGCCGATGATCGCGCGCCAGCTCGGCGGCGCCACGCCCACGCCATCGAAAGCCACCGCGGCGATGGGCCTGTCGGAGTATCGCCGGCTGATGCCCGGTGGCGAAACGGCGCAGATGCTTGATGCCATTTCCGGACGCGACGCTGCCGGTACTGCCAGCGCAGGTGACTCCGACCTTTCCGCGAGCCTGATGTCGCCGCTGCTGCGGCAACTGCACGCAGCGGCAACGCCGTCCGAAGCCTGCGCGCAGGTCGAAGCCATGGCCGCGGTCGACCCGGACGATTACGCGCCCGGATCGCGGGAAAATTTCGTCGCGCAGATCTGGCCGCACGCGCAGGATGCGGCGAAGGAACTCGGCGTGGACCCGCGCGCGCTGGTCGCGCAGGCGGCACTGGAAACCGGCTGGGGTCGACGCGGCATCCAGCGCGACGACGGCGGCAGTTCGCACAACCTGTTCGGCATCAAGGCCACCGGCTGGAGCGGCGAACGCGTGCGCACCGGCACCCACGAATATCGCGATGGCGTCAGGCAGAACGAAAGTGCCGACTTCCGCGCCTACGGCTCGCCTGCGGAAAGTTTCGCCGACTACGTGCGCCTGCTGAAGAACAGCCCGCGCTACCAGCAGGCGCTGGCCGCCGGCACCGACATCCATGGTTTCGCCAAGGGCCTGCAACGGGCCGGCTATGCCACCGATCCATCGTACGCATCGAAGATCGCTTCGATCGCCACCGGCCCGACGCTGGACAAGGTGCTGTCGGCGATCGGTTCGGCGGCCACCACGGTGGCGAGTACGGCCCTGCGCCACCTGCCGCTGCCACGCTGACCGAGGAACGCCATGTCCAATCTTCTCAACATCGGCAGTGGTGCCCTGCTCGCCTTCCAGCGCGCACTGTCCACCGTCGGCCACAACGTCGCCAACATCAACACCGAGGGCTATTCGCGCCAGCGCACCGAATTCGCGGCGCGCGATGCCAGCGCCCACGGCTACGGCTACCAGGGCAACGGCGTGCAGATCGTCGACGTGCGGCGCATGGCCGATTCGCTGGCGACCTCGCGCCTGCTCGACAGCGGCGGCGAGCTGAATCGCCTGCAGCAGTTGTCGGTGCTGTCCAGCCGCATCGACAGCCTGCTGTCGGACAAGGCGACCGGGATCAGCGGACCGTGGTCGGGCTTCTTCGATTCGGTCAGCGCGTTGTCGTCGAATGCCGCTTCGTCGGCGGAACGCGAGAACCTGCTGGCGCAGGCGAAATCGCTGGTCACCCGCTTCAACCAGATCGACGGTCATCTCGATTCGCTCGATGCCGAGGTCAACAACGGCCTGATCGCCGGGGTCGACGAGGTGAACCGGCTCAGCGCCGAGATCGCCAACCTCAACGGCAGGATCGGCAGCAACGCCAGCCAGGCGTCCGGCGACCTGCTCGATCGCCGCGACCAGCTGATCGCACAACTCGTCGGCTACACCGGCGGCAACGCGATCAGCCAGGACGGCGGCCAGATCAACGTATTCAGCGCCGGTGGTCAGCCGCTGGTCGTCGGCGCCAGCGCCAGCACGCTGGTCACCACCGCCGATCCCTACCGGCCGGAACGGCTGCAGGTGGCGCTGGAAACCAACGGCCAGCGCATCACCTTCGGCAGGAACGGCATGGGCGGCCAGATGGGCGGCCTGATCGAATTCCGCAGCACCGTGCTGGATCCGGCACTGGCCGAGCTGGGACGGATCTCGATGGCACTGGCCGACACCTTCAACCAGGGCCATGCCGCGGGCATGGATCTGTACGGACAGATGGGTGGCGATTTCTTCAATCTGCCGCCGCCGACCGCATCCGGCCATGCCGGCAACACCGGCACCGCAACCTTGCAGGCGACGCTGGGTGACACCAGCCAGCTCGATGGCCAGAACGTGATTCTGCAATTCGATGGCACCGCATGGAGAGCGACCCGCGCCGACACCGGCGCCAGCGTGCCGCTCACCGGTACCGGCACCGCTGCCGATCCATTGCTTGTCGGCGGTATCGAACTGGTGCTCGGCGGCGGCGCGCCCGCGGTCAACGATCGCTTCCTGCTGCAGCCGACTGCCGGTGCTGCCGGCGCGATCTCGGTCGCGATCACCGATCCGGGCCGCGTCGCCGCCGCCACTCCGGTCAAGGGCAGCGCCGACCTGGCCAACAGCGGCAACGGCAAGCTCAGCGGGCTGAAGGTGACCGACGCCGGCAATGCCAACCTGCTCGACACGGTCGCGATCGACTTCATCGGCGCCAACCAGTACACGATCGATGGCGCCGGCCCGTTCGCCTACGCAGCGGGCCAGGTCATCAGCCACAACGGCTGGAGCGTGACGCTCGATGGCGCACCCGCCGCTGGCGACAATTTCACCATCGGCGCCAGCGGCACCGGTTCCAGCGACAACGGCAACGCCAAACTGCTGGCCAACCTCGACGATGCCAGCGCGCTCAACGGCGGCACGCTGACGCTCAACGGCGCGATCGGCGGTCTCACCACCTCGGTCGGTTCGGCGGCGCGACAGGCGGATTATTCGGCTGAGGCGCAGCAGGTCATCCACGACCAGGCGCTGGCCGCGCGCGACAGCATTTCCGGCGTCAATCTCGACGAGGAAGCCGCCGACCTGATGCGCCTGCAGCAGGCCTACCAAGCCGCTTCGCAGATCATTTCCACGGCCGACACCCTGTTCCAGTCTCTGCTTGGCGCGGTGCGTCGATGAACACCCGCATCTCCACCGGCATGCTGTACCAGCAGTCGATCAATTCGCTGCTGGCCAAGCAGGCGAAGATGGCGCACACGCAGCAGCAGCTCGCCACCGGCCAGCGCCTGGTCACCGCCAAGGACGATCCGGTCGCCGCCGGCACCGCCGTCGGGCTGGATCGCGCGCTGGCCGAACTCGAACGTTACGCACTCAATGCCAATGCCGTCGAGAACCGGCTCGGCCTGCAGGAAAGCGCGCTGACCCGCGTCGGCGAAGTGATGGCGCGCATCCACGAACTCACCGTACAGGCCAACAATCCCGCGCTCGGCGACGACAGCCGCAAGGCGATCAGCACGGAACTGAAGGCGATCCACGCCGGCCTGCTGGACCTGGCCAACAGCACCGATGGCACCGGGCGCTATCTGTTCGGCGGCACCGACGACGGCAGCGCGCCGTTCGCGATCGCCGGCAGCAATGCCGTGTACAGCGGCAACCAGACCCAGCGCGAAATCGAAGTGGCGCCGGACACCTTCGTCTCCGACACCCTGCCTGGCAGCGAGATTTTCATGCGCCTGCGCACCGGCGATGGCCGCATCGATGGACGCGCGCTGGCTGGCAACATCGGCACGGGCCTGCTGATGGATTTCAGCGTCATCGATTCAGCGGCATGGAATGGCGGCAGTTACCAGGTCGCCTTCACCAGCGCCACCACCTACGAGATCCGCGACGCCGGCAACGCCGTGATCGGCACCGGCACCTACGCCAAGGGTGAAAGCATCGCCTTTGCCGGCGTGCAGATGAAGATCGACGGCAACCCGGCCGCCGGCGACGCATTCGAGATCGGCGCTTCCGGCAACCGCGACATCTTCGCCACGGTGCAGAACCTGATCGGCGCGCTGGATAGCAACCCGACCACCGACGTGCAGAGGGCCGAAATGCAGAATGCCCTGCAGGCTTCGATGCGCGACGTGGCCACCGCGCAGAACAGGATGATCGACGCCCGCGCCAGCGGCGGTGCGCAATTGTCGGCGCTCGACAGCGCCGCCAGCCTGCGCGAAGCCAACGCGATCACCTTCAAGGACACCCTGTCGACCCTGCGCGACCTCAACTGGGCCGAGGCCATCGGCCGCTTCGAAATGGAAAACACCGCGCTGCAGGCGGCGCAGATGGTGTTCATGCAGATGCAGCAGTTGTCGTTGTTCAAGATGATGGGGTGATGGCGCTGGAATGACCCTGCTGCTGTTCTTCCTGCTGCTGTGGAGCGGATCTTGCTCCCCTGCCCCTCGCCTTGAAGCCGCCATCCCCGCATCCTTCGACAGGCTCAGGATGAGCGAGGCGAGAATCCAGCGACTTTGCTCGAGATAGCTCAGCGTTTGCCGACCTTTCAGGTCGGGTTTCCGCATGAAGCCCGCCACGTTCGCGGCGCGGTCGTTCGCCGGCTTGCGAGCCAGATCACCTGCCGATGAGAGCAAAATCAAGTGCTTCCGTGCGCTGAAGCGCCCGGGTCACTTTCTTTGCTGGCCCAAAGAAAGTAACCAAAGAAAGGGCCCGAAGCCGGCTTGGCTGACGTTGCACCCGATGGGCACTGGTTCGGTGCCGCTTTCGTCGTTGCCGGAGTTCTTGTTCTCGCCTGAAATCTGATTGCAGCGTTTGGTTGTTCGTCGCAGCCTGACGATTGCTGGCTTTAGCTGTTATCTGTTATTTGTTGGCACGAACTACCAGCAATCCGAGCCACTCCATAGACCCGGAGGGCGGCGGCCATGGATGGCCGCCGTTTTCCGACCGAGCCATGGAGGGCGAGTCGGAAAATCTCCGGACACTACCAACAGAAACGTTAGCTCTGATCGGGGAAGACCCTTTTCTTTGGTTACTTTCTTTTGGGTCAGCAAAAGAAAGTGACCCGCACGCGTAGCGGGCGGAAGCTTTGCTCTTTGCAGCAAAGAGCAGCAGAGCAAGCTCTGCTGCACAAGGGCAAGAAGCACGTCACTGGATTCCCGCCTCGCTCATCCTGAGCCTCTCGAAGGACGCGGGAATGACGGCTTAGAAACAAAACGGGAACTGTTCCGGCAAAGACAAGGCAACGTCCACTTGGCACGTGGGCCGCCAATGAGCTCGCCAACTCACCGCCACATCAAGCCGCAGCGGCCGCCATCCGATCCGACATCGTCTCCGCCATTTCGCGCCACCCCGGCAACTGATGCAGCACCCCCAGCGACGACAGATAGTGCTCGTCGACCGGCTCGTTGCCCGCCAGCGCTCCGGCGACGTGCACCGCGCCGGGCACCCAGAAACTGCGCAGACTCGACCGCTGCGGCTGGCGATGGAACGCCACCGCCTCGACGATCGGCATCGGCAATCCCCACAGGCCCAGCAGGTACGCGCCGGCCTCGGCATGGCCCGGGCGTTCGTCGGGTTCGCCGTCGCCCGGCGGATCGCGCTCGTCGCGCACGCCCGGCAGCAGCAGTCCGATGTCGGCCAGCAGCGCGGCGGTCGCACCGAGTTCGGCACTGGACTGCGGCAGGATTTTCGCCGCCAGCCGCGACGCCAGCAGCGCGCGCTGCTGCAACGCGGTGCGGTCGACATTGGCACCGGTCTTGATCGAGAACACCTCGCTGGCCAGTACCAGATCGCGCAAGGTCGCAAGACCCAGACGCGTCACCGCCAGTCGCAGGTCGGTGATCGCGCGGCCATTGGAGAAGTACGCGGAGTTGCACAACTGCAGCACCTTGGCCGCGATCGCCGGATCGCCGGCGACGATCCTGGCGATGTCGCCACTGCTGCCTTCGTCTTCCTCCAGCGCACGGGTCAGCGAGAAGTACAGGTGCGGCGGCGACGGCAGGTGCTCGATGCGGCCGATGGCACGGCGCAGGCGCGGACTGTCGAGCAGGTCGCGCAGTTCCTCCAGGCTGTGGATCGCCTCGAGCACGGTTTCCGAAGCCAGCGGCAACGGCAGGAAGCGATGCGCCACGCCGATCAGCCGCACCGATGGCGAGACGTTGCCGCCTTCGACTTCCAGCAGTGCGATGCGGATCGTCTCCGGGCGCAGTGTGCGCACCTGTCCGAGCAGCGTCGGCGGCGGGATGTCCGGCAGGTTCGGACCCACCATCAACACGTCCACCGGCTCGCTGGCCACGGCATGGATGGCGGCATTGCCATCGGCCACCGTCTCGACCCGCCATTCGTCGCCCAGATAACTGATGTATTCGGAAAGATCGGCAGGCAAACAGGCGCTATCGCCCACATACAGGATCCGCAAGACACTTCCCCTCGTTTCGATGACCGGATGGATGGCGCATCGGGAGTGCCGATGCCGTCGACGCAAAAAACCCTATTCAGCTTTTCGGCCGTCGCAGCGGATTCTTGAATCCGGCATCGAGGATTGGGGAATACGCCACAGTTCCGCATGCGTTCGCGCGCGACGGATTCATGGCGTGGGGCGGCAGCGCAGGCGGCGATCGCCGAGGGTGCGGCCGTCAACGCGCGGAACTGGCCGCCTGCGGAACGGGCACCTCCGGCCGCGCCAGGGCATGCATCTCCCAGGCGATCTTCTTCAGCAGCGCGCTGTCATCGTCGCCTTCGCGGTACAGGTCGAAATGGGTGCGCCCCGGCAGGAAGCGCACGTCGGTCTTCGCGCCCAGTGCCTGCAGCGTGGCCTGCAGGCGGCGCGCGGCGCCGTCGAGATAGAAGGTGTCGGCATCGCCGACGATGACGTGGATCTTGCCGTCGAGGTCGGCCTTGAGCTGCGGCCATTGCGTGCGCAGCTTGTGGGCGATGTCGTAATGCTCGCGCCAATAGGCGACGACATCGGCGTCGACCTTGCCGGTGTCGCGGTCGAACATCGGCATCGGACGCCCATCCTCGCCGCGCGGCGAGAACACCCACTCGAACGAGGCCATCTGCCCGCCATAGGCACCGAGCGCGCGCTCCAGCCGGGCAAACTGCTCGACCGTGGCCAGCACCTTGCCCTTGTCGCGCATCAGCGGCCGCGCCGCGCCGTCGGGCGTGTGGTAGAAATTGGCATCGGCCGCGTACAGGTCGACACCGGTGAAGTCGTGGAAATCACTGGGGTCCGGCGATGTCGACCAGGTGCCGCCGAACAGCTTCGGATACGCCACCTGCAGCCATAGCGTCGCCCAGCCGCCGGAGGAATGGCCGACCAGGAAGCGGCCCGATGCGCTGGCGTCCATGCGATAGCGCTGCTCCAGCGCCGGGATCAGTTCGCTGGTCAGTGCCGTGCCCCAGGGGCCGTTGTTGACGGAGTCGGCGAACTCGTGGGTGCCGCTGGCGCCGGATTCGTCGAGGAACACCCAGATCATCGGCGGCATCTGTCCGCTGCGCATGGCCATGTCGACGCTGACCACGGCGTTGGTCAGGCTGTTGGCATCGCCGCCGAAGCCGTGGGTGTAATAGACCGTCGGGTAACGACGTTGTGGATCGGCATCGTAATCCGGCGGCGGCAGTACCCAGCCGCGCATCGCGATCGGGCGACCGTGGAACGCGCTCAGCACCGGACTGGTGAAGTCGATCGGCTTCGCCTGCTCGCGCGCCAGCGGCAACGCGTCGCGCATCGCCTGTGGTGCGCGTTCGGAAAGTTGCCAGGGCCCACGCGCGGGCAAGGTCTTCACCAGCGGCAGCACCGGCGCGCCGCCGTCGCCAAGCCTGATCGTGGCCACATCGCTGACCAGATCGCCCGCGCCACGACCGTGATAGTTGTAGTCGTGATTGACGTCGAGCACCGCCTGCACCGCGTATTCGCCCGGCAGCAACTGCGAAAACCCCGCAGGGAATGCAGCCGTCTCGGTATCGACGATGACTTTTGCGCCGGGCACCAGGTGCGTCAGTTCGGTCGCCGCCACGCTGACCTGGGTGGGATTGAACGGACTGGTGTCGACCGCTTCGATCCTGCCGTCCTTCGCCTGTGCCATGGCCTCGGCGGCCGGCATCGCGAACATCAGCAGGCGACCGGACACTGGTTGCGTGGCGGCCGCAGGATCGAGCTGCACGCGCAACGGCTGCGCCTGCACCGCCTCATCACGGCGGCAGGCCGACAGGACGAGCAGCAACAGGCCGACGAACAGTACGCGTGGTAGCGGATGCATGACGGCTCCTGGCCAGATCGGAATGGATGCAGTCAAGCATGGCACGCGGCGCGAATCCCATGGCAGGAGTCATGACCTCCAATGGCGAGCGCGAATCTCTGGATCCGGCTTGCACCGCGATGTCGATCAAGGGACCCCGCTTTGGCGGGGGTAACGGCCAAGATCAACGATGGAAAGATGAAGCACGGCAGTTGGTGGCAACGACGCAAGTTCCCGACCCTCCGGGTCGGCTTTGACCAGCCTGCGGCTGTTGTAAAGCGCTTCCGCCCGCTACCGCGTGCGGGTCACTTTCTTTGCTGGCCCAAAGAAAGTAACCAAAGAAAGGGCCCGAAGCCGGCTTGGCGGACGTTGCACTCGTTGGGTGCTGGTGCGGGCCGCTTTCGTCGCTGCCAGGCTTGTTCTCGCCTGAAATTTGATTTCTGTGCTTGGTAGTCCTTCGCAGTCTGTCGATTGCTTTGGCTTTAGGTGCGGCTGCGGCTACGGCAATTGGTGTTTGCTATTGGTTATTGGCTGTTGGTTATTGGCTGTTGGCTGTTGCCCTTGGCACGAACACCAGCGATCCAAGCCACTCCATAGACCCGGAGGGCGGCGGCCATGGACGGCCGCCGTTTTCCGACCGAGCCAGGAGGGCGAGTCGGAAAATCTCCGAGGACTATCCACCGCAACGTGAGCTCTGATCGGGGAAGGGCCTTCTCTTTGGTTACTTTCTCTTGGCCCCATCAAGAGAAAGTGACCCGCACGCGTAGCGGGCGGAAGCTCTGGGTTTGCAGCAAGAGCAGTGGAGCAAGTTCACTCGCGAAGCAGGAAGCAAAGTCGCTGGACCCCCGCCTCGCTCATTCTGAGCCTGTCGAAGGACGCGGGGATGACGGCATATCAGCAACAGCAACAGCAACAGGAGCAACAGCACGATCGCTGTGCTCGCGCCCTCATCTTCCCTGTAGGCACCCTCTTCCCGTAAACAGGGAGAGAAACAGCAAAGCTCAGCGCTTCGGCTGGAAGCGCACACTCAGCATGTACCCACGCCCGGGCTGGTTGTAATACGCCGCCGTCTCGTAATCGCGATCGAACACATTGGCAATGTTGAACTGCAGCGACCAGTCCTCGTCCAGCGCATAGCCGGCACGCAGATCGACCGTCGAATATCCAGCCAGCGAGGTGCGGTTGGCGAGGTCGTCGTAGCGCCGGCCTTCGCCATACAGGCTGCCGCCGAAGCTGAAATCGCCAACGCTTCGATCCAGGTCGATGCGCCCGCTGCGCCGCGCGCGACGTGGCAGCAGATTGTCGTCGTTGAAACCTTCGCTGTCGTTGCGCGGATCCATCCACGTCGCCGTGCCGAGCACGGTCCAGCCGGCCAGTTCGAAATCCACCGTCGCCTCGGCGCCGCGAATGCGTGCGCGGTCGACGTTGGCCGGCAGCGATGTCGTCGCATCGAAGGTGATCAGGTCTTCGGCGCGGGTCTGGTAGACGGTGGCCGACCAACCGCCGCGTGCATGCGTGCCGCGCAATCCGAGTTCGGCGCTGCGCGAGGTTTCCGGCTGCAAATCGGGATTGCTGAAACCTGGGTAGTACAGGTCGTTGAAGGTCGGTGCACGGTAGGCGCTGCCATAGCTGGCGATCACCTTCAGTGCGTCGTTGAACGCATAGCCATAGCGCAGGCTGCCGGTGGTTTCGCCGCCGAACTGGCTGTCGTCGTCGCGGCGCGCGCTGGCCTGGAAGCTCTGCTTGCCGAAATCGCCCTGCCACTGGCCGAACAGGCCGCGGTTGATGCGCTGCTGCTGGTCGAACGGTGTGCTGCTGTCGACCGTATCACGCTGCCAGTCGAAGCCGAGGCTGACCAGGCCGGTGCCGGCGCCGATGTCGGCCTGCAGCGATCCCAGATCGCGGTGCGTTTCGAAGCGACTGCTGAAAGTGTCGTCCTTGTAGTCGTCGCTCTCGTCGACGCTGCGCCCGGCGTTGAGCGTGAACGACAACGTCTCGCCCGGCGCGTAGCGCAGCCGCGCGCCGGCAACCTGCTGCACTACATCGGACTCGTTGGCGAAGCTGCCGTCGTACTCGTTGTGGCCCTGCGCACGCAGGATGCGCGCTTCGGCGTCCCAGGCCTTGTTGAAGCGGTAGCCGCCCTGCAACGACAACGAATTGTTCTCGTAGCCGTCCTTGTCCGGCTCATCGGTGAAGCAGCCGACGAACAGCGTGCCGCTGCCGCGGCAGGCGTCGATGCCGTCGGTGCGTTCATGCGCGGCGTTGACCGAATACCAGCCGTTGCCAACCTTGCCGGCGACGCCGGCGCTGGCGCGACGCGTGTCGAAACTGCCGAGGCCGACGCTGACGTGCGGCGCGAACGCGCCTTCCGGACGACGGGTGAATATCTGGATCACGCCGCCGAGCGCTTCCGAACCGTACAGGCTGGAGAACGGCCCGCGCACGATCTCGATGCGTTCGATCTGGTCGACCGGGATGTCCTGTATCGCCGCCAGGCCGGCGCTGGCCGAGCCGATGCGCACGCCGTCGACCATCACCAGTACCTGCGAACCGCTGGCGCCGCGCAGGGAGATCGTGGTCTGTTTGCCGGGGCCGCCGTTGTTGGCGAAGGTGAGGCCCGGCGTGCCGCGCAGCAGCATCGGCAACGATGCCGGCTGCAGGCGTTCGATGCGCTCGCGAGCGATCACGGTGATCGACGCGAGCGTGTCCGCCAATGACTGTGGCGTACGCGTGGCGGTGACCACGACCTGGTCCAGGTCGACAGGAGTGCCGGCTTCGGCCTGCGCCTGCGCGCAGGCAAACGAAACGGCCAGTGCCAATGCAGCACGCGAAGCATGCCGGGAATACGAACGACGGAATTGCATGAAGAGCTCCTGGGCCGCGCCTGCCCGCGCGGAATGGCTGGAAAGGACAGGCGGCGGAGCGCATGGCGCCGTGCGCGCGGCACGGTTCCATGACATCGCCCACCGCGTGTCAGGCATGCCTGGGGCCGGTCTCCGGGCTCGCGAGCGAAGACGCGAAGTCTTCGGAACGGCGCCTTCCCATGCGTGCGCACAGTGGCTGTATGCCGGTCCAGGCCGGGCGCGAAACTCGCGTGCCGGTCGATTGCTCGCCTACCGTTGCGGGGGCAGCTCCGGGATTACCGCCATGGCATGGCGACGCACCGGATTCCCGTTTCAACCGCTGGCGGATCAACGCGCGCGGTCACCTCAGGCGCCGGCAGTCTAGCGGCGAATGCCGATGCGCGATAGCGGAAATCGTCGTCGCCACCCGCGCAGCGCGCATAATCTACGGCCATGGAAACGCTCTCTGACCACATTCCCGCCGCGCCCATCCCGGCCCTGCTCAGCGCCATCGAGGCGCGCATCCTCGGCTGCCTGGCCGAGAAGGAAGCCACCACGCCCGATGCCTATCCGCTGACGCTCAACAGCCTGGTAGTGGCGTGCAACCAGAAGACCTCGCGCGATCCGGTCATGAACTTGAATCCCGGCGAGATCGAACACGCGCTGCGGCAGATGGAGGTGCGCGGCCTGGTCAAGTCGCAGTACACCGCGCGCGCCGGCCGCTTCGCGCATCGCATGGAAGCAGTGTTCGACCTCACCCGCCAGCAGGCCGTGCTGCTCGCGCTGCTGATGCTGCGCGGCCCGCAGACGCTGCACGAACTGCTCGGACGCAGCGAACGCTGGGTCCGGTTCGAAGGCGTCGAGGACGTGCAGCACGCACTCGATCGCCTGGCGGCGCGCGAGCCCGCATTCGCGGTACGCCTGCCGCGCGGCAGTGGCCAGCGCGAAGACCGCTACGCGCACCTGCTGTGCGGCGCCGTGACGGTCGCCGGACCGTCGGACGCGGCTTCCGCACCGCCGCGCACCAGTTCTGCGGATCACGCACTGCAGGAACGCATCGATGCGCTGGAGACGCGCGTGGCCGCGCTCGAGGCGAAGCTGACTGCGCCAACCTGAGCGGTTTGCGTCGATTGCGCGCGGCGTTCACTATCTTCCTCCGGATATCGACGGACGGACAATGCCGCATCACACCTCGCTGATCGCCATCCTGTGCCTGGGCTTCGTGCTGGCCTTCGTGCTGGGCATGCTCGCGCAACGGCTGCGGCTGTCGCCGCTGGTGGGGTACCTGGTCGCCGGCATCATCGCCGGCCCCTTCACCCCGGGCTATGTCGCCGACCAGGCGCTGGCGCCGCAGCTGGCCGAGATCGGCGTGATCCTGCTGATGTTCGGCGTCGGCCTGCACTTCTCGATGAAGGACCTGATGTCGGTCAAGTCGATCGCCATCCCCGGCGCGGTCGTGCAGATCCTGGTGGCAACCTTGCTGGGCTGGGGACTGGCCACCCTGCTCGGCTGGCCGAACCTGCACGGCGTGATCTTCGGTTTCTCGCTGGCCACCGCCAGCACCGTGGTACTGCTGCGCGCGATGGAGGAGCGCCGGCTGATCGAGACCAAGCGCGGCCGCATCGCGGTCGGCTGGCTCATCGTCGAGGACCTGGCCTGCGTGCTGGCGCTGGTGCTGATGCCGGTGCTGGCCAGCATCGTCAACGATCCGGCCGGCGATTCGATCGGCTTCGGCCAGATCGTGGCCAAGGTCGGATTCACCCTGCTCAAGGTGGCCGGATTCGTGGCGGTCATGCTGATCGTCGGCCGCCGCGCCATTCCGTGGGTGCTGGAACGCACCGCCGGCACCGGCTCGCGCGAACTGTTCACCCTGGCGGTGCTGGCGATCGCGCTCGGCGTGGCGTTCGGCTCGGCCGAACTGTTCGGCGTGTCGTTCGCGCTCGGCGCGTTCTTCGCCGGCATGCTGCTCAACGAATCCGAACTCAGCCACAAGGCCGCCAACGATTCGCTGCCGCTGCGCGACGCGTTCGCGGTGCTGTTCTTCGTCTCGGTGGGCATGCTGTTCGATCCGCACATCCTGGTCGAACAGCCGCTGCTGGTACTCGCGACCGCCTTCATCATCATCTTCGGCAAGTCGGCCGCGTCGTACCTGATCGTGCGCGCCTTCGGGCATCCGAATTCGACGGCGTTGACCATTTCCGCCAGCCTGGCGCAGATCGGCGAGTTCGCCTTCATCATCGCCGGTCTCGGCGTGACGCTGGAACTCATGCCCTCCGAAGCACAGGACCTGGTGCTGGCCGGCGCGCTGATCTCGATCATGCTCAATCCGCTGATCTTCGGCGTGCTGGACAAGTGGCAAGCCAGGCAGGACGCACAGGATGCGCGCGATACCGCGGCCACGCTGGCCGAGGAAGACCATCGGCATCGCGTGCCCGACGACCTGCACGACCACGCGATCGTGGTCGGCTTCGGCCGTGTCGGCAGCCAGCTGGCCGAACTGCTGCGCGAACGCGGCGTGCCACTGGTGATCGTGGAGGACGATGCCGACCTGGTCGCGCAGGCGCGCGCCAGGGGCATGCTGGCGGTACGCGGCAACGTCGCCGCAGAACGGGTGATGCTGGAAGCGGCGCCGCAGCGCGCCAAGCTGGCGGTGTTCGCGATCCCGCAGGTGTTGGAAGCAGGTGAGGCGATCGAACGGCTGAAGGCGCTTAATCCCGGCATCACCGTGCTGGCGCGCGCGCACAGCGAAGCGGAAGTGCGCCACCTGCTCGACAACGGCGCCGACGGCGCGGTACTGGCCGAACGCGAACTGGCCTATTCGCTGGCCGAAATGGTGATGGCGACGCCACCGTACCGCGGCAACAGCCTGCCGCTGGCGACGACCTAGCCGGGGATCGCCTGCCGCGCTATCCGGCGGCCGCGATCGTTACCAGCACCGCCACTTCGACCAGCTCGGTCAGCGCGCCACAGGTATCGCCGGTGATGCCGCCCAGCCGTCTCAGGCAGGCGCGCCGCCACAGCCAGAACACCACGACCGTGACCGCCACTGCGACGACACCGCTGGTGCCAGCGACCACGCACAGCGCCAGCGTGGCCAGCAATGCGATCGTGCACGCCACGCGCGACGCCGACACCAGCCCACTGCCCAGGCCGTTGCTGCGCACATAGGGCGTGCAGAGAAAGGCAGCGACCAGCGCCGCACGCGCGAGCACCGGCGCAAGCAGCAGGATCCACCATGGCAGTGCGGACAGACTCGCCAGCGCCGCGAATTTCAGCAGCAGCAGCAACACCAATGCGACCACGCCGATCGGACCGCTGCGTGGATCCTTCATGATCGCCAGGGTGCGCTGGCGGATTTCCTCGTGGTTTCCGCCGCCGAGTCCGCCAACCCAGGCGTCGGCACTGTCGGCCAGTCCATCGAGGTGCAACGCACCGGTCACTGCCACCCACGCCACCAGTACCGTGGCGGCGGCCAGCATTGGCGGCCAGTCCTGCACTGCCCAGGCGAGCGCACACAACGCTGCACCGAGCAGCGCGCCCACCAGCGGATACCAGGCCAGCGAACGCGCCTGCACGCCTTCGACCGCGAACACGCGCGACGGCACCGGGATGCGCGTCAGGAAGCCGATCGCGGCGAGCAGGCCATCGATCATGCCGGCGCCCGCCGTACGCGTGTTTCATCCGCGCGTGTGGCGTCACCGGAATTGCGGCCGGGCCAGCGCAGTCGATGCAACGCCGCATGTGGCACGTCGATCCCGGCCATGTCGCCGAAGCTGCGTCCTGCCTCGATGCAACGCAGCAGACGGATCGCACCGCCGTGGCTGATCACCAGCGTGTGTCGCGCGCGTCCGTTGCTCGCGATGACGTCGTCGTGAACGATGTCGTCGAGTGCATCGCAGAGGCGGCTGCGGAAGGCCGCGAACGTTTCCGCGCCCGGCGGCGGATGCGCCACCGGATCGGCCCAGAACCGCGCCAGCGCGTCGCCGTCGCGTTCGGCCAGCCGTTCGATCGGCACGCCCTGCCAGTCGCCGAAGTGGTACTCGGCCAGGCGGGCGTCCAGCCGCAACGGCAGGTCACGCTGTGCGGCCAGTTCACGCGCGAACGCGGCGCAACGCTGCAGCGGCGACGCCACGATCGCGCCCCATTCGTGCCCGGCGACGGCGGCGCGCAGTTGCGCCCAACCCGTGTCGGTCAACGCATCGTCGAGCTGGCCGCGATAGCTGCGCTGGCCGGTGTCGCCGTGGCGCAGCAGGTCGATGATCGCGGTGCGGCTCATGCGGTCGACACTCCCGCTTGCGCGAACGTCGCCATTCCGGCGTGCAGCGCACACGCCAGCCGCAGCAGCGGTACCGCCGCGGCCGCGCCGCTGGCCTCGCCCAATCGCAGGCCGAGTTGCAGCAGCGGATCGGCATGCAACGCATGCAGCAGACAGGCATGACCGCGCTCGTGCGAGCGATGCGCGAACAGCAGCCAGTCGCGCACGCCGGGATTGATCCGCACCGCGGCCAGCGCCGCGGCCGTGGTGATGAAGCCGTCGACCAGCACCGGCAGTCCCGCCTGCGCCGCGGCGATGTATGCGCCGGTGAGCGCGGCGATCTCGAAGCCGCCGAGGCAACGCAGTTGTTCCAGCGGTGTCGTCGCGGCGACGTGCCGCTGCAGCGCGCGCTCGACCACTGCCGCCTTGCGTGCGATGCCGGCATCGTCCAGGCCGGTGCCTGCCCCGGCCAGTTCGATCGCAGGCGTGCCGAGCAGCGCGCAGGCCAGCGCCGTGGCCGACGTGGTGTTGGCAATGCCCATCTCGCCACCGACGAACAGCTGCGCCTGGGCGGCGCGCGCGGCGGCAATGCTGTCGGCACCGGCGGCCATCGCCTGTTGCAACTGCGATGGCGTCATCGCGGCGTGCATGCAGATGTTGGCGGAGGCCGTGGCGATGACCGCGCGTCGCACCGACTTGATCTCGCCGGGATCGTTGACCGTGCCGAGGTTGACCACCTCCAGGGTCGCGCCCAGCGCACGCGCCAGCACGCTGATCGCCGCGCCGCCATCGGCGAAGTTGCGCAGCATTTCGCCGGTGACCGCCTGCGGGAACGCCGACACGCCCTCGTCGGCGACGCCGTGGTCGGCAGCGAACACGCTGATCCAGACCCGGTCCACGTTTGGTCGCGCGCTGCGCTGCAACGTCGCCAGCCGCACCGCCAGCGCTTCCAGCGCACCCAGTGAACCGGGCGGCTTGGTGAGTTGTGCCTGCCGCGCCAGCGCCTGCGCCCGGCAGTCCGGATCGGGCGTCGCGCAGGCCGCGAACAGCCAATCGTGGTTCATGGCAGGGTTCCCTTGAGGACCAGCGGCAGGCCCGCCGCAACGAACATCACGCGCTCGCAGCGCGTGGCCAGTGCCTGGTGCAGCCGGCCGGCCTCGTCGATGAAACGGCGGCTGAGTTCGCCCATCGGCACGATGCCGAGGCCGACTTCGTTGCTGACCAGGATGATCTCGCCCGGCGCTGCCGACAGCACGTCGAGCAGGCGGTCGCGTTCGCACTGGGAGCGCGTGTCGTCGTGTGCGCCGAGCAGGTTGCTGAGCCACAGCGTCAGGCAATCGACCAGCAGGCAACGATCGTCGTGCGCCTGCGCGCACAGGACATCGGCCAGCGCCAGCGGCTCCTCGATGCAGACCCAGTGCGACGGCCGTCGCGCGCGATGGTGCGCGATGCGCGCGTCCATCTCGCCATCGCCGCGTCCGGCGGTGGCGATGTACACGACCTCGCGTCCGGACTGCGCGGCAAGGCGTTCGGCCAGCGTGCTCTTGCCCGAGCGCGCACCCCCGAGGATCAGGCTGCGCATGGCTGCTCCAGTCCAAGCAATCGTGAAAGCGTCGTGGTGTCCAGGTGCGCCGCGACCGCGTCGGCAAGGCGTTCGATGCTGGCTTCGCGCAGCACTTGCAGGTCGAGCACCGCGGCATCGCGCAATCCGGCCCAGCGCAGCAGCGCGGCCAGCGCATCGGGTGCATCGAACAGGCCATGCAGGTAGCTGCCGAGCACGCGGTCGTCGTCGCTGCGCGCGCCGTCGCTGCGGCCGTCGTCGAGATGCAGCGCCGGCCGCGCCAGTGCCGGGCCGCGGCTGATGCCGCAATGGATTTCGTAACCGCGCACGCTGGCGTCGGCGAACGCGAGCCGGCCGCTGGTGTTGTGCAACTGCTTGCCCGGCTGCAGTGTGGTTTCCATGTCGAGCCAGCCGAGGCCGTCGCTGGATCCGGCGTCGCCTTCGATGCCTTCGGGATCGTGCACGGCGCGGCCGAGCATCTGCAGTCCGCCGCAGATGCCGATGAGCCTGCCGCCGTAGCGCAGGTGCCGCGCGATCGCCTGCTCCCAGCCGTGCTCGCGCAGCCAGGCCAGGTCGGCGCGGGTCGACTTGCTGCCCGGCAGCACGATCAGGTCGCACGCCGGTGGCGTTTCGCCTGGACCTGCGAACCGGAATTCGACCTGCGGATGCGCGCGCAGCGCATCGAAATCGGTGTGGTTGCTGATCCGCGGCACGGCCGGCACCACTACCCGCAGCCACGCGTCCGCCTTGGCCTCGGCCTGTCGCGGCAACGCGTCCTCGGCTTCCAGGTGCAGGCCGTGCAGGTACGGCAGCACGCCGAGCACCGGCTTGCCGGTTTCGCGTTCGAGCCAGTCCAGGCCCGGCTGCAGCAACGCGATGTCGCCGCGGAAACGGTTGATGACGAAGCCGACGACGCGCGCGCGTTCGCTGTCCGACAGCAACGCCAACGTGCCGACCAGATGCGCGAACACGCCGCCGCGATCGATGTCGGCGATCAGGATCACCGGGCAATCGACCGCTTCGGCGTAGCCCATATTGGCGATGTCGCGATCGCGCAGGTTGATCTCGGCCGGGCTGCCAGCGCCTTCGACGATCACCGCGTCGTACTGCGCGGCGAGGCGCGCGTGCGACGCCAGCACCGCGTCGAAGGCGATGCGCTTGTAGTTGTGGTAGCGCACCGCGTCCATGTTGCCGATCGGATGGCCATGCACGATCACCTGCGCGCCGGTATCGCTGTTGGGCTTGAGCAGCACCGGATTGAAGTCGGTATGCGGTGCGATGCCCGCGGCCTGCGCCTGCACCGCTTGGGCACGACCAATCTCGCCGCCGTCGACGGTCACCGCCGAGTTCAACGCCATGTTCTGCGGCTTGAACGGCGCCACCGCGACGCCCTGCCGCCGCAGCCATCGGCACAGCGCGGTGACCAGCGCGCTCTTGCCGGCATCGGAGGTGCAACCCTGCACCATCAGTACACGCGCACTCATCGCATCACCTCGGCCAAGGCCATCTGCAGTCGTGCGAATGCCGCCTCGTCGCCCGGCAGACCGAAACGCAGGCTCGCAGGCGTTTCGAACAGCCGGGTGAGGATGCCGCGTCGCGCCAGCGCGTCGTGCAGCGCGAGCGCATCGTCGCGTCGGCACCACTGAAAGAACGCGGTGCCGGCGCTCGGCATCAATCCCTGCGCAGCCAGCATCTCACCGAGTCGCTCGCTGGCTTCGCGCAGGCGCACGCAAGCCTGCCGCTGCCAGTCGCGATCGGCCAGCGCCTGCCGCAGCACGAAACGCGACGGACCGGTCAGCGTCCACGGGCCGAGCCGCTCGCGCAGCGCGTCCAATAGTGCCGGCGCCGCGCAGACGAAACCGGCACGCGCGCCGGCCAGACCGAAGAACTTGCCGGCCGAACGCAGCACGACCAGCCCGTCGCGCCAGCTGTCGGCGCACAGGCTGTGCGCGGGCGTGGCGTCGATGAAAGCTTCGTCGACCACCAGCCAGCCGCCGCATGCGGCCAGCGCAGCATGCACGACAAGCAACTCCTCCCGATCGAAGCGTTCGCCGCCGGGATTGTTCGGATGGATCAGTACGACCACGTCGAAGCGCGCGACCCGCACGAGCAATTCAGCCGCCGGCAGCGATTCGACTACATGGCCGGCGCGCTGCCAGGCGTGCGCATGTTCCGCATAACCGGGCGCGAGCATGCCGACGCGCGACGCCTGCCGCAGTTCAGGCAATGTCTGTATCGCCGCCTGTGAACCTGCCACCGGCAACACATGCTCGGCACCGTAGTAGTCGCGTGCGGCCTCGACCAGGCCATCATCGTCCTCCGGCAGGCGCTGCCAGGCCGAACCCGGGATCGCAGGCACCGGCCATGCGAACGGGCTGACGCCGGTCGACAGGTCGAGCCAATCGTGCGGCGCGATGCCGTACTGCCGCGCGGCACGCAACAGGCGGCCACCGTGTTCAAGCATGTCGTACTCCATCGATCAGCAAGACGACTCCGGCCCAGGCCAGCAGCCACGACAACACGCCGTTGCGCACCAGCCACAGCGCGCGCGCGATCGAATCCGCGTCCGGCGACCCGCCTTCGCCCAACTGCGGTCGTTGTTCCCAGAGGCCGTGGTAGGGCGCCGCACCGCCAAGCTGCACGCGCAGCGCGCCGGCACCGGCCGCCATCACCGGGCCCGCATTGGGGCTGTCCCACAGCGGTGCCTGCCGGCGCCAGCAACGCAACGCGCCAGCGGTATCGCCGAGCACGGCGTAGGTGAGCGCGGTCAGTCGCGCCGGGATGAAGTTGAGGACATCGTCGACGCGTGCGGCGGCCCAGCCGAAGTTTTCGTAGCGCGGCGTGCGATAGCCCCACATCGCATCGAGCGTGTTCGCCAGCCGGTACAGCACCGCACCGGGCGCACCGAGCACTGCGAACCAGAACAAGGTGCCGAACACGGCATCGCAGCCGTTTTCGAGCACCGATTCGGTTGCCGCCGCTGCGACCTGCGATTCGTCCAGCGCGGCCGTGTCGCGGCTGACCATCCGCGAGACAGCCGCGCGCGCCGAATCCAGTTCACCCGCGTGCAAGGCATGCGCGACTGGTCGCGCATGCTCGGCGAGGCTGCGATGGCCCAGCGCCAGGTACAGCACGCCGGTCGCCAATGCCGCCGCGAGCCATGGCGACGCCGCATGCACCCAATGCATCGCCAGCCAGGTCAAGGCGCACGCCGGCAGCACCGCGACCGACCACGCCAGCGCACCGGCGATACGGCGATCGGCATGCGTGCGCGACTCGATCGCTCGTGCCATGCGGCCGAACGCGACCAAAGGATGAGCGCGCCGCGGCTCGCCGAGGAGAGCATCCAGCGCCACCGCGGCGACGGCGATGAATGCAGCACTGGCGGCGGCAATGCTCAAGGCAGGAACAACCGCGTCGCCGCGTGCGGATTCGACGGAAAATAGAAATGCACGAAGCTCGCGGTGAAGCGACGGTCGCGATAGACCGCTTCGGCACTCGGTCCGCCGTTGGGATTGCTCGCCCGCGCCAATGGTGATGCATCGATCTGGGCATGCGCGTAATGGAAGGTATGTCCGCGCAAGGCGCCTTCCGGCAATTCGATGCCCTGCAGTCCCAACGCCGCCAGGCGTGGTTGCAGGCAGGCGCGGCCCGACAGCAGTCCGGCCATCGGCGCTTCGTTGCCGTCGCGATCGGCCAGCGCATCCAGCGCATAGAGCATGCCGCCGCACTCGGCCAGCAACGGCTTGCCGGCATCACGGTGCGCGTGCAGGGCCGCATGCAGGTCGGTGCGTTGCGACAACGCTTGAAGATGCAGTTCCGGATAGCCGCCGGGCAGCCATACCGCATCACATTCCGGCAACGCGTCGCCTGCCAGTGGCGAGAAGAAGACCAGCTGCGCACCGGCCGCGCGCAGTAGATCGAGGTTGGCCTGGTACAGGAAGCAGAACGCGCCGTCGCGCGCGACGGCGATGCGCACGCCTTCTAGATTGCGTTCCATCGCTGCCGCCTCGACTGCGATGGTGAACTGCACTGGCGGCGGCAATTCGGTAGTCGCGTGCTGTGCCCAGGAATCGGCCAGCGCATCCAGGCGCGCGTCGATATCGCCGAGTTCGCCCGCCGCGACCAGGCCAAGGTGACGTTCTGGCAATGCCAGCGCGGGATCGCGCGGCAAGGCGCCAAGCCAATGCAGCTCCGCCGGCAGGCTGTTGCGCAGCAGCTGTGCGTGGTGTGCGCTGCCGATGCGGTTGGCCGCGACGCCGTGCACCTGCAGGCCGTCGCGATAATGCGCCAATCCGGTCGCCAGCGCGCCGAAGGTCTGCGCCATCGCCGAGCCGTCGATCACCGCCAGCACCGGCAGGCCGAAGCGCTGCGCGAGGTCGGCGCTGGACGGCGCACCGTCGAACAATCCCATCACGCCTTCGACCAGGATCAGGTCGGCCTCGCCGGCGGCGGCATGCAGGCGCGTGCGTGCATCGTCTTCGCCGGTCATCCACAGGTCGAGCTGATAGGCGGGATGACCGCTGGCGCGCTCCAGCATCATCGGATCGAGGAAGTCCGGCCCGGTCTTGAACACACGCACGCGCCGACCCTGGCGCGCATGCCAGCGCGCGAGCGCCGCGGTCACGCTGGTCTTGCCCTGCCCCGACGCGGGCGCGGAAACCAGCAATGCAGGACATTGGCGTGTCGTATCCATGGTCTACAACTCGATGCCGTGCTGGGCCTTGATCCCCGCCTTGAACGCGTGCTTGACCACGCGCATTTCGGTGACCGTGTCGGCCGCTTCGATCAATCCCTCCGGCGCGCCGCGCCCGGTGACCACCACGTGCTGGAACTCGGGCCGCGCGGCCAGGGCAGCCAGCACCTGGTCCAGTGCAATGTAGTCCTTGGTCAGCGCGATGTTGAGTTCGTCGAGCAGGACGAAATCGTAATCCGGATCGGCCAGCATCCGCGCGGCCACGCCCCAGGCGGCCTCCGCGGCGGCGATGTCGCGCGTGCGGTCCTGGGTCTCCCAGGTGAAGCCCTCGCCCATCACCCGGTAGTCGCATTCGTCCGGGAACCTGCGGAAGAACGCCTCCTCGCCGGTGGAGAAGCTGCCCTTGATGAACTGCACCACCCCGCAACGGAAGCCGTGGCCCAGCGAGCGCGCCAGCATGCCGAAGCCGGACGAACTCTTGCCCTTGCCGTTGCCGGTGTTGACCACCACCACGCCGCGGTCGATGGTGGCACGGGCGATGCGTCGGTCGACCAGTTCCTTCTTGCGTTGCGCGCGCTCGCGGTAATGCGCGTCCTCGTCGACTCCACGCCGCCCGGAACCGCGGCTCATGTGCGTGCTCCACTGCGCACGCTATCGCGCGCGAACAGGCCGCGCAGTAGCGCATGCAACACGAAAGCCACGGCGACGTAGCCTGCCAGCGTGCCCAGCGCGCGCGGGAAGTAGCGCGGAATGCGTGCGACGAAGCCTGCGAGATCGGCCTGCGGATAGCGCCCCGAAAAGAAGTAGAAGCCGCCCTTGGACAACAGGTAGGCCACGACCGTGGTTGCCAGCAGTACCAGCGCCAGCCGCGGCACCGTCGCCCACCGGTCGGCGTGGACGCGGCGTGCGTACACGCGACCGCCCAGCCATAGTGCGGCGTAGGCGAACGCCAGCGCCCAGTACGCCGGCGACACGCACCAGTCGGTGATCGTGCCAGCCGCGAGGCTGCCGAAATCGAGCATCGACGACAACACGAAGAACGCCGGCAACACCCATGCTGGCCGCAGCAGCGCCCCGGCGAGGAAAAACACCGCCCACGATGCGCTGGGCAAGGCATTGACGCTGGCGAAGTGCTGGCCGCGCGTGCAGATCATCAGCGCGGCCAAAGCGAGGCCGACCAGGATCTGGCCGCGCACCGATTGCAGCGGCAGCGAAGGTGCTGTCGATGACAGGGATTGGATCGAGGACATGTCGCTCTCCCGGAAAAGGAATCAGGCGCCGGCTGCAGGCTGACCGCTGCGCGCGCGCAGGGTCCATGCCGCCAGCGCATGCAGGAGCAGGGCCACGACGATGTAGGTCATGGTCGTGCGCACGAACAACGGCCCCCACTGCCATACACGTGCGGCGTATTCGGCGAAATTCGGCTCGGCATAGCGCCCGCCGAGCCAGTAGAACGCGCCGTTGGAGATCCCGAACGACAGCGATGCCGCGACCAGGCCGGCAGCGGCTGCACCCAGCATCGGCATCCAGCCCGCCTGCAGCCGGCTGGCGTAGAGACGGCCGCCATACCAGAGCGACGCATAGGCCGGCAGCAGGAACGAATACGCCGGCGTCACGCAGAAATCGCTGACGCCGGCATGCTCGATCGCGACCCAGTCGATCGCCACCGCCAATCCCAGGAAGCTGGCGAATTGCCAGTGTTTTCGCAGGTACAGACCGCCGAGGAAGAACACCGCCATCGACGCATCCGGCAGATGGATCGCGGTGCCGAAGTGGTGGAAACGAGTGGCGATCATCAGCGCCGCAAACGCGACGAACAGACCGAGGTTGGCGGAACGGATCAACGGTTTCATCGGTGGCCTCGCGTGGTGGATGGTGAGTGGATGCCCGCTCAGCGGGTGGGCCGGTAACGCAGTGTCAACAGGTAATTTCGCCCGGGCTGGTTGTAGAGCGCGGCGGTTTCGTGGCGTTTGTCGAACACGTTGCTGGCGGCCAGCTGCAGGCTCCAGTCGATGTTCAGCGCATAGCCGATGCGCAGATCGGTGAGGCCATAGCCACTCAACCGCGTGGTGTTGGCCAGGTTGTCGTAGCGCGCGCCAGCGCCGGTGACGCTCGCGCCAAGACTGAAAGCGCCGAAATCACGATCGGCATCAAAACGTCCGCTGCGCCGCGCACGTCGCGGCAGGACATGGCCACGGTTGCGGTCATCGCCGTCGCTGCGCGGATCCAGCCAGGTCGCACTGGCGCGCAGGTTCCAGCCGGCGAGCATCGTGTCGGCCACCGCCTCGAGCCCCTGGATGCGGGCGCGGTCAATGTTGTTGGGACCGCCGAAATCGCCGAGGTTGGCGTCGTAGGCGATCATGTCGTCGATCCTCGTGTCGAACGCATTGAGCGACCAGCCGCCCCAGCCGTGTTCGCCGCGCAGGCTCAGCTCGATGCTTTCCGAGGTTTCCGGCTGCAGCAGCGGATTGCCGTAGCCGGGGAAGAACAGTTCGTTGAAGGTCGGCGCCTTGAACGCGGTGCCGTAGCTGGCACCAATGCGCAATGCGTCGGTGAAGTCCCAGCCCCACAACGCGCTACCGGTGGTTTTGCCGCCGAACTGGCTGTTGTCGTCGCGACGCAGGCTCGCCTGCAGCGACTGCGCGCCAAAGTCCTGCTGCCACTGGCCGAACAGGCCGCGGTTGATGCGATGGTCGCGCGCATAGAGCGTGTCGCTGCCGACCTCGTCGCGTAGCCAGTCGTAGCCGACGCTGAGCAGTCCCGCCGCGACACCGACGTCGGCCTGCAGCGAAACCACCTGCCGGCGCGTGTCGAAGTTGGACGAGTACACGCCATCCTGGAAATTCTCGCTGAGGTCGGCGCTGCTGCCCACGCTTGCGGTCAGTTTCAGCCGCTCGCCCGGCGTGTAGCGCACGCGGCTGCCGAGAACCTGCTGCACGGTGTCGGCCTGGTTGTTGAGGCTGCCGTCGTATTCGTTGTAGCCCTCGGCGCGGAAAGCGCGCGCTTCCGCATCCCATTGCGGGCTGAAGCGATAGCCACCCTGCACGGTCGCGGAGTTGTTGCGGTAGCCGTCGCGGTCCGGATCGGCATTGCGCGTGCCGCGATAGGCGTCGATGCCGTCGGTCTTCTCGTGCGCCAGGTTGATCGAGTACCAGCCGCCGCGCACGTCATCGCCGCCTTCGCTGCGACCGGCGACGCCTGCGGACAGGCGCGCGGTGGATTGACTGCCGATGCCGGCACTGAACATCGGCACGAATGCGCCCTGCGGCTGGCGGGTGAAGATCTGGATCACGCCGCCGAGCGCCTCCGAACCGTACAGGCTCGAGAACGGCCCGCGCACGATCTCGATGCGTTCGATCTGCTCGACCGGAATGTCCTGCAACGATGCGCCGCCGCTGGTGGCCGAGCCGATCCTGATGCCGTCGACCAGCACCAGCACGTGGTCGGACTCGGTGCCGCGCAGGAACAGCGACGTCGACTTGCCGGCACCGCCGTTGTTGGCCAGCGAAATGCCGGCGCGACCGCGCAACAGGTCGGGCAGCGAATTCGGCTGCAGCCGTTCGATTTCGCCGCGGTCGATCACGGTGATCGCGGCCAGGGTCTGGTCCTGGGTCTGCGCGGTGCGCGTGGCGGTGACGACGATCCGGTCGAGGTCGGTGGCGCTGTCAGCGGCCGCGGCCGGGAATGTGGTGACGAACGACAAGGCAACCGCCAATGCGGATTGGCGGCAAGACAAACCATATGGATGCACGAACAAACACTCCTGGGAACCGCGCCTGCCCGCGCGGAATCGGTGGCAAGGGACAGGCGGCAAAGGAGGTCTGGATGCGACACGCGACAGGCATGCGCCCCATGACATCGCCCACCGCGTGTCGGGTCGCACAAAGGCCGGTCTCCGGGCTTGCGAGCGAAGGCGACCTCAAGGGGCCTTCCGGTCCGCGCCTTCCCATGCGTAATGCACAGTGGCGGTGATGCGGATCGTTTGTCTCGCCTACCGTTGCGGGGGCAGCTCCGGAATTGCCGGCCGTGGCATGCACGACCCGGCGCACCGGATTCCCGTTTCAACCGCTGACTGAACCAGCGGTCACCTCAGGCCGGCGCATCTTAGCAGCAATCGCGCGTTCGCCAACCCGACGGCGGCGAGTCCGGTCATCGGGCGCGCGATTGACTCGCTTCCGTGGATGAGGCTCGCGAAAATGCGTCAACAAGGCGCGGCAGCGCGAAGCGATCACTGCACGGGGATGAAGATATCCGTGCGCAGCATCGCTTCCGGCACCTCTTCGGGATCGTCCAGATAGCCGTAATGGATCGGCACATCGCGCAGTGCATGGCCGCTGCCGGGCAGCCACTCGGCGAGTAGGCGATCGGTGGCGTCTTCCAGCAATCCGAAACTGCCGACATGCCGCGCGCGTGCATATCCGCCGCCGCCCACCTGCAGTCGCCGCATCGGAGCAGGCGGTTGCGCCTCGGTCGAGAAAGCCATTGCACAATCGAACTCCACTTCGCCTGCCGGTACGTCGCGATGATCCTGCAGCGGAATACCGTACAGGCCACTCAGCGTGTCGGCGATGCCGACGGCGATGGCCCAGTTCATCAACTGCCAGTACGCCTGGTCGAGATCCTCGTAAGCGCCGCGGTTGCGCAATGCGACGACTTCGAACGGCTC
The DNA here is from genome assembly GCF_007830035.1 of Luteimonas cucumeris. Taxonomy (GTDB): domain Bacteria; phylum Pseudomonadota; class Gammaproteobacteria; order Xanthomonadales; family Xanthomonadaceae; genus Luteimonas_C; species Luteimonas_C cucumeris. The sequence continues at coordinate 227,296 of NZ_VLKN01000004.1, forward strand.
CACCGACACCACATCCACGCGCAGTGGCGCGTCGTCTCTCCCGGCCCGCTCTGGCGGCCGGCTAAGCCGTTGCAGCTCATCGGCCATGCGCGCGGGCTGCGCGCGCAGTTCGCTCGGGCTGGCCGCGAACGCATCCCTGAAGGCGCGTGCGAACGCCTGCGGCGTTTCATAGCCGACCGTCATCGCGATGCCGGTGATGCTGGCCTGCGCATCGCCCAGCAGATGCAAGGCACGCAACAGCCGCAGGCGCGCCACCGTGCGGCCGATGGTTTCTCCGGTCAGCGCGCGGTAGACGCGGTGGAAATGGAAGGAAGACAGGTGCGCGATCGCGGCCAGTTCAGGCAGGTCGGGCAGTTCGCCACCGGCCACGACGGCCTGCTGCAGGCGTGCGACCACGCGGTCGATGCGTTCGGCATAGGTATTGCGGGTAGCGGGCTTCATGTTCACTCCGGCTCGGAACGTAGCCCAGTGTCGCCGTTGCAAGCACCGCCCGCGGTCCGGATCTTGCGCTCATGTGCCAATGCACGCTTCGGGCTGGCCGGGCAGCAGCGCGCCCGGCCCCATCATCACGGCTTTTCGAACACCAGCCGTCCCGCCTCCGCGTCGACACGCACGGTATCGCCATTGCCGAATTCGCCGGACAGGATCTTCTGCGCCAGCGGATTCTCCAGCTGCTGCTGGATCGCGCGCTTGAGCGGGCGCGCACCATAGACCGGATCGAAGCCGACATTGCCGAGCAGGTCGAAGGCCTTGTCGGTCACATCGAGGCGGATGCCGCGTTCGCCCAGCCGCTTTTCCAGCCCGCGCATCTGGATCCGCGCGATCTGCCTGATCTGCGCCTTGTCCAGCGGATGGAACACGACGATGTCGTCGAGGCGATTGATGAACTCCGGGCGGAAGTGCGCCTGCACCACGCCCATCACCGCGGCCTTCATCTGCGTATAGGCCTCGGCGGAATCGTCGCCAGCCAGTTCCTGGATCTGGTGCGAGCCGAGATTGGACGTCATCACGATCACGGTGTTGCGGAAATCGACCGTGCGGCCCTGGCCGTCGGTCAGGCGGCCATCATCGAGTACCTGCAGCAGTATGTTGAACACATCCGGATGCGCCTTCTCGACTTCGTCGAGCAGGATCACGCTGTACGGACGACGCCGCACCGCTTCGGTCAGGTAGCCGCCTTCCTCGTAGCCGACATAGCCAGGCGGCGCGCCGACCAGGCGGCTGACCGCGTGCTTTTCCATGAATTCGCTCATGTCGATGCGCACCATCGCGTCACTCGAATCGAACAGGAACTCGGCCAACGCCTTGCACAGTTCGGTCTTGCCGACGCCAGTCGGGCCGAGGAACAGGAACGAACCGCTCGGACGATCCGGATCGCTCAGGCCGGCGCGCGAACGGCGCACGGAATCGGATACCGCCTTGATCGCTTCGTCCTGGCCGACCACGCGCGTATGCAGCGCGTCTTCCATCTTGAGCAGCTTCTCGCGCTCGCCTTCCAGCATCTTCGACACCGGGATGCCGGTCCAGCGCGACACGACCTCGGCGATTTCCTCCGCGGTGACGCGATCCTGCAGCAGCCTGAAGCCCTGGTTCTCCGCTTCCTGCGCGGCCTTGAGCTGCTTTTCCAGCTCCGGCAGTTGCCCGTACTGGATCTCGCTCATGCGTGCGTAATCCTGGCGACGCTGCGCCGCTTCCAGGTCCAGGCGCGCGGCCTCGATCTGTTCCTTGATCTTCGTCGCACCCTGCAAGGTGGCCTTCTCGGCTTTCCAGACTTCCTCGAGGTCGTTGTATTCGCGCTGCAGTTGCTCGATCTCCGCTTCAAGATCGGCCAGGCGCTTCCTGCTCTCGGCGTCCTTCTCCTTCTTCAGCGCCTCGCGCTGGATCTTGAGCTGGATCAGTCGGCGCTCCTTGCGGTCGAGCTCCTCGGGCTTGGAGTCGATCTCCATGCGGATGCGCGACGCGGCCTCGTCCATCAGGTCGATGGCCTTGTCCGGCAACTGGCGATCGGCGATGTAGCGATGCGACAACGTCGCCGCGGCGACGATCGCCGGATCGGTGATCTCGACGCCGTGATGGACCGCGTACCGTTCCTTCAGGCCGCGCAGGATGGCGATGGTGTCCTCGACACTGGGCTCGCCGACGAACACCTTCTGGAAGCGGCGCTCCAGCGCCGCGTCCTTCTCGACATACTTGCGGTATTCGTCGAGCGTGGTCGCGCCGATGCAGTGCAGCTCGCCGCGCGCCAGCGCCGGCTTCAGCATGTTGCCGGCATCCATCGCGCCTTCTGCCTTGCCGGCACCGACCATGGTGTGCAGTTCGTCGATGAACAGGATGATCTGGCCTTCGTTCTTGGCCAGATCGTTCAACACAGCTTTCAGCCGCTCCTCGAATTCGCCGCGATACTTCGCGCCGGCGATCAGTGCACCCATGTCCAGCGACAGCACGCGCTTGCCGCGCAGCCCCTCGGGCACCTCGCCGTTGACGATGCGCTGCGCCAGGCCTTCGACGATCGCGGTCTTGCCGACGCCGGGTTCGCCGATCAGCACCGGGTTGTTCTTGGTGCGCCGTTGCAGCACCTGGATGGTGCGGCGGATCTCCTCGTCGCGGCCGATCACCGGATCGAGCTTGCCTTTCTCCGAGCGCGCGGTCAGGTCGATCGTGTACTTCTCCAGCGCCTGGCGCTGGTCTTCGGCATTCTCGCTCTGCACCGTGTCGCCGCCGCGCATCTTCTCGATGGCCGCTTCGATCTTCTGCTTGTCGGCACCTGCAGCCTTCAGCGCACGTCCGGCATCGCCGCTGTCGTCGAGCGCGGCCAGCACGAACCATTCGCTGGCGATGTAGGCATCGCCACGCTGCTGCGCGGATTTGTCGGCGACATTGAGCAGCCGCGCCAGATCGTTGCCCAGCGACACGTTGCCGGCTTGGCCGGACACCTTCGGAAGCTTTTCCAGTGCCTCGCCGAGCCGCTCACGCAGCAGCGGTACGTTGACGCCGGCCTGCGCCAGCAGCGGCCGTGTGCTACCACCCTGCTGGTCGAGCAGCGCGACCAGCAGGTGGGCAGGCTCGATCAGGTTGTGGTCGCGTCCCACCGCCAGCGATTGTGCATCGGCCAGGGCCTGCTGGAAGCGCGAAGTCAGTTTGTCCATCCGCATCGGACAGCTCCATCGTGTATGTGGCGGGACGCTTGCGCGCCGATGGCATTCATGTGGGAGTCAGAACGCGAGTGTTCAAGGGCCGACATCGCGCCGGCGTGAAGCCGCGATAATCCGGAGTTAAGGTTTCGCGCCTGCCGCACCGTTAGCATCCAGTGCAGACGCGGTGCATCCGGCCTGCGTGCGATGGAGGATGCGATGTTCGATGACCTGGTGCGCGAGCTGTCCGACCGATACGGCCTGGGAGATCGCAGCCGCGACCTGTTCGGCCTTTTGATGGGTTACATCTACAACGATCGCCGCGGCGGCTTCGGCGGTTTCGCCGAAAGTTTCCGCCAGCAGGGCCATGGCGACCTGTTCGCATCGTGGCTGGGCGGCGAGCCGCGAAGGCAAAGGCCGCTGTCGATCAGCGAAGTCGGCATGGTGTTCGGCCAGGGTCTGCTCAGCGAATGGGGCAACCGCATCGGCGCCAGCCGCGCGACGGTGGCCACGGCGATCGCCGGCATCCTGCCGCGCCTGATCGGCGAACTCACCCCGGGCGGCCGTTTGCCTGAGGCCTTCGGCAGTGTCGCGGCACCGATCGGCGAGCGTGACGATGACGGTTTCGATGCTCCCCCTGTTGGCGATGCTGGCGGGATTACGCCGCGACCGGTCGCGCGCGAAGTAGCCGCAGGCCTGCGTCGTGAAGCGCATGCACCCATGACAGGGGCCGCTGACGACAACCTCGCAATGCGTTTTCAGAGACCTGTCGAAGAGACTCCCCTGCCGCGCCATGGTGGGCGCGTGGAGCCCTTGTCCACCCCGGCACCGATCGATCCCCATGTAGCGGCGATTGCCGCAGCCGTCGCCAACGCGCCTCCGACGGAACCGGGCTTTGCCTCCGAACTGGGCGACTTCGAATTCCGCAGGCCAATGGCCGCACGTCGCAGGCGCGGATTCGGCTGGCTGCTGTGGTTGCTGATCCTGCTGGTGCTGGCGGCAGGCGGCTGGTTCTACTGGCAGCAAGGGCAATCGCTCGGCGGCGTGCAATTGCCTTGGTCCACGACGCCGGCGGCGAATTGACGCGACGCTGGCAAGTCGATGATCTCCGCATCGCTCTGGATGAAACGAGAAAGGCTGTAGCGAAGAAAGCTTTGCTCTGAAGCCACGGACGTGGCGATGTGAACTTTCTGCTAACGCCCGATTGGTCACAATGCACGGCGATGGCTGCCCAACGCTCCCCGCAACGGCAGCGTCCACCTCTGCCCGCAGACGACTGGGCGTTGTTCCTCGACGTGGACGGCTGCCTGCTCGATTTCGCCGATACGCCCGACGGCGTGTTCGTACCGCCGGCATTGCCGGTACGCCTCGATGCCTTGTCGCGTCGCCTCGATGGGGCGCTGGCGCTGGTGAGTGGACGCACTCTCGCCAGCCTCGACCGCCTGTTCGCACCGCTGCAACTACCTGCCGCAGGCCTGCACGGACTCGAACGTCGCCACGTCGAGTCGCGCAGCGGGCCGCCGACCGCGCCGCCGGCACTGGCCGGCATCGCTGACGCCGCACGCCAGCTTGCCGCGAAGTACCCGGGCACCCTGGTCGAGGACAAGCGCGCCGCGATCGCCCTGCACTGGCGCGCGGAGCCGCTGGCCGCTTCCGACTTCGAGGCCTTCGCCATGGCAGCGCTGCCGCAGCTGGAAGGCTATCGGCTGCAGCACGGCGACCACGTCATCGAATTGCGCCCCGCGCAGGCGGACAAGGGCGATGCGATCGCCGCCTTCCTCGAAGAACCGCCGTTCCGCGGGCGTATGCCGGTGTTCGCCGGCGACGACCTGACCGACGAGCATGGCTTCGAGGTCGTCAACGCGCGCGGCGGCATCACCGTGCTGGTCGGCGCGCGCGAACCCAGTGCCGCCGGCTACCACCTCGACGACATCGCCGCCGTGCATGCATGGCTCGGCGTGGAATCCGGAGCCGCACGATGAGCGAAGCCAACCTCGACCTCGGCCTGGTCGGCAATGGCAGCTTCGCGGCGCTGCTGGATGCGCGTGGCCGCGTGGTGTGGGGCTGCGTACCTGCGTTCGATGGCGATCCCACTTTTTGCGCCTTGCTGTCACCGAAGCGCGAAGGCGGCGACTATGCCGTGGAACTGGACGATTTCAGCGAATCCGAGCAGCACTACCTGCCCAACACCGCGGTGCTGCGCACGATCCTGCGCGACACGCAGGGCAATGCGGTCGAGATCACCGACTTCGCGCCGCGCTGGCATCGCCATGGCCGCCTCTATCGCCCGGTCATGCTGGTGCGGCGTGTGCGGCCCCTGGTTGGACATCCGCGCATTCGCATCCGCCTGCGCCCACTGGCCGACTACGGCGCATCGCAACCGGACACCACCTGGGGCAGCAACCACATCCGCTACCTGGTGCCCGATTTCACGCTGCGCCTGACCAGCGACGTACCGGTGCGACTGTTGCGCGACGCGCTGCCCTTCATGCTCGATCGCGAGCTGCATCTGGTGCTGGGGCCGGACGAAACGCTGACCCGGTCCGTATCCGGTTTCGTGCGCGACGCCGAGGAACGCACCCTCGCCTACTGGCGCGACTGGGTGCGCTACCTGTCGATTCCGCTGGAATGGCAGGAAGCGGTGATCCGCAGTGCGATCACGCTGAAGCTGTGCCAGTACGAGGAAACCGGCGCGATCGTCGCCGCGATGACCACTTCGATCCCGGAAGCCCCGCACACGCCGCGCAACTGGGACTACCGCTATTGCTGGCTGCGCGATGCCACCTTCGTGGTGCGCGCCCTCAACCGGCTCGGCGCCACGCGCAGCATGGAAGACTACCTGCGCTATGTGTTCAACATCGCCACCTCCGACGGCGCGCTGCAGCCGCTGTACGGCATCGGCTTCGAGACCCGGCTGGCCGAAGAGGAAGTGGAAAGCCTGGCCGGCTACCGCGGCATGGGACCGGTGCGACGCGGCAACCTGGCGTGGGTGCAAAAGCAGCACGACGTCTACGGCAGCGTGGTGCTGGCCTCGGCGCAGCTGTTCTTCGACAAGCGCCTGGAGAATCCCGGCGACCTGTCCACGTTCCAGCGCCTGGAACGGTTGGGGGAACGCGCCTTCGCACTGCACGACCAGCCCGACGCGGGCCTCTGGGAATTCCGCGGCCGCGCGCACGTGCACACCTACTCCAGCGTGATGTGCTGGGCGGCGTGCGACCGTCTGGCCAAGATCGCGGTGCAACTCGGACTGGAAGACCGCGCCGGCTACTGGCGAGAACGCGCCGACGCCGTTCACGCACGCGTGATCGAGCACGCCTTCGACGCCGAACGCGGGCACTTCGTCGAGTCGCTGGATGGCTATCGCCTCGATGCCAGCTTGCTGCTGCTGGCCGACATCGGCTTCGTCAGGGCCGATGATCCACGCTTCATCGCCACGGTCGAGGCGATCGGCCGCGAACTCAAGCGCGGCGATGCGCTGTTCCGCTACATCGCACCGGATGATTTCGGCGATCCGGAAACCAGCTTCACCATCTGCACCTTCTGGTACATCGACGCACTGGCCGCGATCGGCCGCAAGGAAGAAGCGCGGGCCCTGTTCGAACGCCTCCTGGCGCGACGCAACCCGCTGGGGATGCTGTCCGAGGACCTGGCCTTCGACGATGGCGAAGCCTGGGGAAATTTCCCGCAGACGTATTCTCACGTGGGACTGATCATCGCGGCGATGCGATTGTCGCGGCCCTGGCAGGATGCGACGTGACGAAGCAACGGGAATTGGGAATGGGGAATCGGGAATCGGAAAAGCACCGAGCGGTTGCTGCTCGTGGAGTTGAGCTTGCGATTCTTCGCTTCCCGCTTTTGCGATTCCCGATTCCCCATTCCCGATTCTCGGCACCACCGACATGAGCCGCCTGGTCGTAGTTTCCAACCGCGTTGCCCTGCCCGGCGCCGACCAGGCCGGCGGCCTGGCGGTGGCGTTGAACGCTGCACTGCAGGAAACCGGCGGGTTGTGGTTCGGCTGGAGCGGGCGCACGGTGCGAGAGGCCTCGGCCACCGTGCACGAACAGCGCGACGGCGACATCCGTTATCTCACCATCGACCTGTCGCGCGACGATTTCGATGGCTACTACAACGGTTTCGCCAACCGCACGCTGTGGCCGCTGCTGCACTTCCGCCCGGACCTGGTCGACTACAACCGCGAGACGCAGGCGGCCTATCGCCGGGTCAACGCGCAGTTCGCCGACCACCTGGCCAAGCAGTTGCGACCCGATGACCTGGTCTGGATACACGACTACCACCTGATGCCGCTGGCCGAAGAGCTGCGCGCGCGAGGCGTCGAATCGCGACTCGGCTTCTTCCTGCACGTGCCGCTGCCGTCGGCCGACCTGGTCGCGGCGCTACCCAGCCACGAGCGCCCGTTCGGTGCGCTGTCCGCATACGACCTGCTCGGTTTCCAGACCGAGCGCGACCTGGAGCGCTACCAGGATTACCTGCGCCTGTATGCCGGCGGCAAGGTGCTGCGCAAGGGCGTGCTGCTGGATCGCGACGGGCGCGAATTCCATGCCGCCGCATTCCCGATCGGCATCGATACCCCCCACATCGCAAACCTCGCCGTCGCGGCGATGCGCAAGCCGGGCGTCAAGCGCCTGCAAGCGAGTCTGGCGGGGCGGGCGCTGGCGATCGGCGTCGATCGGCTCGACTATTCCAAGGGCATACCGGAGCGCTTTCGTGCATTCGCGAACTATCTCGATCGCCATCCGGACCAGCGCGGCAAGTTGACCTACCTGCAGATCGCGCCGGTGTCGCGCGGCGGCGTCAGCGAATACCGTGAGCTGCGACGCGAACTGGAACAACTGGCCGGCCACATCAACGGCGGCCATGCCGAGCCTGACTGGACGCCCGTGCGCTACGTCAACCGCAATCACCCGCACGCCACGCTGACCGGCTTCTACCGCATGGCAAGGATCGCGCTGGTCACGCCGTTGCGCGACGGCATGAACCTGGTGGCCAAGGAATACGTCGCCGCGCAGGATCCGGATGATCCCGGCGTACTGGTGCTGTCGAGTTTTGCCGGCGCCGCGCGCGAGCTCCACAGCGCACTGCAGGTCAATCCCTACGACATCGACGGCGTTGCCGACGCGATCGCGACGGCGGCGACCATGCCGCTGGCGGAGCGCCGCGAGCGCTGGCGCGCGATGATGGACCGCATCAGTCACTACGACATCCATCGCTGGCGTCGCGAATTCCTGTCCGCGCTGGCGGCAACGCGGTCGACATGATTGTTGGCGCCGCAAGGCCGCGACGCCAACGGAGGTCGTTTACAGACCGATGAAGCGATGCCGCTGCGTCATATCCGGCAGGAAACACGTCCGTTTGCGGCCGAACCAGCGATAGCGGTTGCGCGCCAGCCAACGATACGGCGGGTCGCGCAATACGCGCGGCAGCAGAAGACACAGCGTTGCCATGCGCCAGGCGCCGCCCAGGCCGATCAGCACCGCGATGATGGCATCGCTGTCTGTGCGCGCGCCCATTTCGTCCAGCAGCAGGAACGACATCGGATCGTCCGGATCCAGCCCGTTCGCCAGCAGCAATCCGCGACCGGTTCCTGTCTGCATCGCCGCAAAGCGGTAACGCTGGCGGCGATCGCGTTTCAACAGGAACCGGACCCAGCCGTTGCACAATCCGCAGACGCCGTCGAACACGATCACCGGATGGCCGTCAGGCAGGTTCAAGCCAGCCCTCGTAGCGGATCAGGCGACCCGCCAGTGGCAGCGCGGCCTCGACCATGAATTCATAGCGACCTTCATGCTCGCGTTCACGGCAACGCACCTCGGCAAACCATGATGCCGGCAGGGGCAGCAACCCGAACAGGCGTACGCCGGCGGTCTGCCACCACAGCGCACCGTCGTGGACATGCAGCGCGAAGCGGAACTGCAGCAGGCCAAGGCGCTCATGCAACAGCTTGTCGCGCACCTGCAGCCGCGACTGCATGCGATGCTTGCCGAAGTGGCGCTGCCAGGTTTCGCCGCGGGCATCGGCCTGCAGCTCGACCACGATCGGCACATCGATGCCGGCCGGCGGCAACCTCGCAACCGCTGCGCAGAGCCGGCCGATGGGATTGCGGCCACGGGTGATCGTCGCGCTACCGGCATAACGGCTGCGGCCGTGGCCGGAATGCAGTGCACGCACGCTGGCTGGCAGGCGAAAGAACGGCGCGCCGAGCAGTTGCTGGAACAGGGTCGAACTCATGCTCGCCAGTGTATCGATGCGATGGCCGCGACGGCATCGGGGAATCGCTTACCTGGCATCCGCAGGCACCCGGTAGACCAGCGTCGCCAGGCGGCCAGTGCGCTGGTCGCGTCGATGCGAGTAGAAGCGCTGCGGATCGGAAATCGTGCACAGGCCGCCGCCGTGCACGTGCCGCACGCCGGCATCGGCAAGGCGCTGCCTGGCCAGCGCATACAGATCCACAAGCCAGTGGCCCGGGCGTGTGGCAACGAAGGCCGACTGCGCGCGTGCGTCACGCGACACGAACGCATCGAATACTTCCTGGCCGATCTCGTACGCCTGCGGCCCCGCGGCCGGGCCGAGCCAGGCGACGATGCGGTCGGGCGACACGGACATCGCCTGTGCCGTGGCTTCCAGCACGCCACCCGCCAATCCGCGCCAACCGGCGTGCGCTGCCGCGATCTCGCTGCCGTCCTCGGCGGCGAACACCACCGGCAGGCAGTCGGCGGTGAGAATCGCCAGCACCGTAGACTCCGCAGCGGTGACGGACGCATCGGCTTCGACCTCCATGCCGGCATCATGCGCATCATCGACGTGCGCGACCGCCGTCCCATGCACCTGCCGCAACCAGTGCGGCGCGGCAGGCAAGCCGCAATGCGCGGTCAGTTCATGGCGATTGGTGGCGACGGCATCGGCGTCGTCGCCGCAGCGCGCGCCCAGATTGAACGTATCGAACGGTGCCTGCGACACGCCGGCGCCGTGGCGCAACGTGGTGAATGCGACCACGCCCGGAGGCGCCGGCCAGTCGGCCCACAGGACAGCGCTCATCGACCGGCCTGCGCCTGCTTCGCATCCTCGTGCAGGACGCGCAGCAGTTCGCGCATGTCGCCCGGTACCGGCGCGGTGACGCGCACCGGCTCGCCGCTGACCGGATGCACGAATTCCAGCGTTTCGGCATGCAGGGCCTGACGCCTGAAGCCGCGCAGTGCCTCGATCAGTTCCTGCGTCGCACCTTTGGGTAGTTTCAACGGCCCGCCGTACAGCGGGTCGCCGACGATCGGGTGTTTCAGGTGCGCCATGTGCACGCGGATCTGATGCGTGCGCCCGGTCTCAAGGCGGCACTCGAGCGCGGTGTGTCCGCGGAATCGCTCGCGCAGGCGGTAATGGGTGACGGCGTCGCGGCCGTCTTCGCGCACCGCCATCTTCAGCCTGTCGCGCGGGTGACGGTCGATCGGCGCGTTGGCGGTGCCGCCGGATACCAGCGCGCCGACCACGATGGCCAGGTACTGGCGATGCACGTCGCGCGCGGACAACTGCGCGACCAGTGCGGCATGCGCCTGCAGCGAGCGCGCCACCACCATCACGCCCGAGGTGTCCTTGTCGAGCCGATGCACGATGCCGGCACGCGGCAACGCGGCCAGCGCGGGGTCGCGATACAGCAGGGCGTTGACCAGCGTGCCGGTCGGATTGCCGGCACCGGGGTGCACCACCAGGCCGGCCGGTTTGTCGATGACGATGACGTCGGCGTCCTCGTACAGCACGTCGAGCGGAATATCCTCGGCGACGGCGTCGGTCTGCATGTCGAGCACCGCGACCAGGCTGGCGGTCTCGCCGCCGCGCACCGGGTCGCGCGGTTTCACCTGGTTGCCGTCGAGGCGGGCGTCGCCGGACTTGATCCATTCCGCCAGCCGCGAGCGCGAAAATTCGGGGAACAGTTCCGCCAGCACGGCGTCGAAACGGCGGCCAGCCGCGGCCTCCGGCACGCGCGCGGTGCGGGGCGAAATGGTTTCCTGGCTGGGGACGGCGTCGGCGGCGGGCATGTGGAAGGCTTCGGTTCAGGCGGCGGGCGCGGGCGGCCGGCACGGACTGTTATTATCCGCGGTTCGTGCCCCAAGCGCCCTTTTATGTCGCCCATGACCTCACGCCTTGCCCTGCCGCGCCTGCTGTTGCTCGTGCTTGTCGTCGCCATCGCCGCCGGTTCGGGCTGCGCGCGGTTCGGCAAGATGTTCAAGAAAGGCGACAAGAACGAGGGCGTGCCGGTCGAGCAACTGTACGACAAGGGCCACGAGTCGTTGATGGACGAGAACTTTGGCAGCGCCTCGGAGACCTTCCAGCGGCTGATCGCGCAATACCCGTATGGCCCGTACGCCGAGCAGGCGCAGATCGAGATGGCCTACGCGCAGTTCAAGGCCGGCAAGCACGACGATGCCATCTCGACCATCGACCGCTTCATCCGCACCTACCCGACCCATCGCAACACGGTCTACATGTACTACCTGCGCGGCCTGTCCAACTCGGCGCGCAATACCGTGTTCCTGCAGCAGGTGTTCTCGCTGGACACCAGCAACCGCGACCTGTCCTCGCCGATGCAGGCCTATAACGATTTCAGCATCGTCGCCGAGCGCTATCCCAACAGCCGCTACGCCGAGGACGCGCGCCAGCGCATGATCTACCTGCGCAACCAGTTTGCGCGCCACGAGATCAACACCGGCCTGTACTACCTGCGCCGCGACGCCTGGGTGGCCGCCGCCGACCGCAGCAAGTACCTGCTGGAAACCTATCCGCAGAGCGAATATCAGAGCGATGCACTGGCGATCATGGCCGAGGCCTACACCCGTCTCGGCAACCAGGCGTTGGCCGACGACGCCAAGCGCGTGCTGCAGCAGAACGACCCCGACCACCCGTGGCTGTCCGGCGGCTGGCCGAAGGATCCTTCGGTCTTCCATCGCCTCAATCCGTTCGCGCGCGAACGCCGCGGTGTTTCGTCCAGCAGCACCGATCCAAACCTGGATTGAAAAAGGGGCCGAAAGGCCCCTTTTTCATTGCAACGGCGCTTCGGGGTTGCGACGGCTGCATGCCGCTGCAGTCGTCACAGCCGGGCGATGCCGCTGCTCACCAGCAACACGCCCAGCGTCAGCAGTGCGAAGGCGACGATGTGGTTGTTGTAATGGACCACCCAGCCCTTGAATCGCGCCAAGGGCGCCTGCGCGCGCTTGCCCAGCAGCAACGAGGCCAGCAGTGGCGCGAGCACGCCCAGGCTGGCGACGAGCGTGAAAACGATCAGCGCCGCCAGTTGAGCGTGCGGCAGCGGCGTTGCCGTTGCGATCGTCAGCCCGCCGGACATGATCAGCGGCACGTTCTTCGGATTGAACGCGATCGTCACGAAGCCCAGGCCCGCAGCACGGGGGGTCGTCAAGGTCTCGATCATTCCCATCCAGAATGGCGGCGCCGGCGACTGTCCATCTTTTGAACGCCTGTGCCACTGCACCAGGGCCAATCCCAGCAGCAGCAGTCCCAGCGGAATCCGCAGCGCCTCGATCCACGCCGGCATGCCGCCCTCGAGCCACGAGGCCAGGTCCACCAGCAGGATCGACACGCCACCGACCAACAAGAAGCCGGCGAACCAGCCCGTCAGGAACGCGCCCAGCACCGGCGCGTCCCTGCGCGTCAGCAGCATCACCGGAATCACCAGCACCGGCATCGTTGCCAGCAATACGCCGATCGCCAGCGGCAGGGACTGGGCTATGGCCGGCAGCATGGAGCGCGCCTGCCGCGCACGCGGGAGCCCGCCACTGCGATCACTCCCGATACCCGTTGCTGATCGGATAACGCCGCTCACGTCCGAACGCGCGGCGCGACACCTTCGGTCCTGGCGCCGCTTGATGACGCTTCCATTCGCTGATGCGCACGAGCCGCAGCACCTTGTCGACGGTGGCGATGTCGAAGCCGGCGCGGATGATGTCCTCGCGCGACTGCTCCTGGTCGACGTGGCGCAGCAGGATGGCGTCGAGCACATCGTACGGCGGCAGCGAGTCCTGGTCCTTCTGGTTGTCGCGCAGTTCCGCCGACGGCGGCCGCGCGATCACTTCCGGCGGGATCACAGGCGCGCCGGCGATCGTATTGCGCCAGTTCGCCAGCACGAACACCTCGGTCTTGTAGAGATCCTTGATCGGCGCATAGCCGCCGCACATGTCGCCGTAGATCGTGGCGTAGCCGACCGCGTACTCGCTCTTGTTGCCGGTGGTCAACAGCAGTCCGCCGAACTTGTTGCTCAGCGCCATCAGCAGCGCGCCGCGCGCCCGCGACTGCAGGTTTTCCTCGGTGGTATCGACAGGCTGCCCAGCGAAGGTTTCGGCGAGTGCGTCGAGATAGCCCTGGAACGGTTTCTCGATCGGCACCGCCAGCAGGCGCACGCCCAGCGCCTGGCACTGTTCGGCGGCAAGATCGTTGCTCAGGTCGGCGGTGTAGCGCGACGGCATGCGCACCGCAGTGACGTTGTCGGCACCAAGCGCGTCGACCGCGATCGCCAGCACCACCGCCGAATCGATGCCGCCGGACAGGCCCAGCCATGCCTTTTCGAAACCGTTCTTGCGACAGTAGTCGCGGGTGCCGCGTACCACCGCGCGCCAGGCAAGCGCATCGCGGCTTTCCTCGTCCTCGAACGGCCACGCCACCGGCGCGAACTTGCGCGATGCCGGATCGTAGTCGGCCAGCAGCCAGTGCTCCTCGAACGCACGCGCAGCCGGATGCACGAAGCCATCGCCGTCGGCCAGCACCGAAGCGCCATCGAACACCAGTGCGTCCTGCCCGCCGACGGCGTTGAGATAGGCCAGCGCCACGCCGGTCTCGCGCACGCGCTGCGCCAGCAACGCGTCGCGCTGGGCATGCTTGTCGCGTTCGAATGGCGAGGCATTGGGTACCAGCACCAGTTGCGCGCCGGCCTGCGCGGTCTGCGCCAGCGGTTCCGGAAACCAGAGATCCTCGCAGATCACCAGGCCAAGCATGACGCCGTCGACCTCGAACACGCAGGTATCGCGGTCAGGGTCGACATCGAAATAGCGGCGCTCGTCGAACACCGCGTAATTGGGCAGTTCGCGCTTGCGATAGGTCGCCGCGACGCAGCCGTCGCGCAGCACGCTGGCGGCGTTGTAGACCACCGAGCCGGCCGCCTGCGGCCAACCCACGACCGCGACAATACCCTGCGTGGAGGCAGCAATATCCTGCAATGCCGCATCGCAATCGGCCAGGAACGACGGCCGCAGCAGCAGGTCCTCGGGCGGATAACCGCTGAGCGCCAGTTCCGGGAACAGCACCACGTCGGCGCCGTACTCGTCGCGCGCTTCGGCGATCATCGTGATGATGCGCTGCGCGTTCTGCGCGACCGCGCCGACCGGGAAATCGAACTGGGCCAGGGCAATGCGCAGGGTCATCGCCGGTCTCCCGAAAGCTGCCGCAGGATCATGTCGCAGACGCCTTCCAGATTTTGCAGTACGTCATTATTCCAGAAGCGCAGGACGATGAAGCCTTGGCTGCGCAGGTACCGGTCGCGGCGGGCGTCGCAGATCGCGTCGCAGTGCTGGCCGCCGTCGACTTCGATCAGCAGCGATTTCGCCAGGCAGGCGAAGTCGACGACGTAGGGCCCGACAGGGTGCTGGCGCCAGAATTTGCAGCCGACCATGGCGGTGCGGTCGCGCAGCGCACGCCACAGGGCGCGTTCGGCGTCGGTCATGTCCCTGCGCAGGCGCCGGGCGGCATCGCGTTTCTGGCCTTCGCGCATCCTTGCGCTCCAGGTTCGATCAGGCTCAAGGATTACGCGTTTGCGTTCCGACTGCTATCGGAAAAATCTGAAATTGCTTGACACTCACCCTCACCCAACCCTCTCCCGTAAACGGGAGAGGGCTTCAAAATCGCCGCGGCTTGAGCCCTCTCCCGCTTGCGGGAGAGGGTTGGGTGAGGGCCCGCGCGTAAGCGCGGCAAAGCGCGGCGGCAGCACTACGACCGCCCTCCACCAAGCAAAAGGGCCGCCAAAGGCGGCCCTTTTGCCATGACCCATGGTGGATGGCTCAGCCCTGCAACCGCTTCGCGATCGCCGCCCCCAGGTCGCCGGGCGACTTCACCGTGGTCACGCCCGCCTTCTCCAGTGCAGCGAACTTGCCCTCGGCGGTGCCGGTGCCGCCCGACGCGATCGCGCCGGCGTGGCCCATGCGCTTGCCCTTCGGGGCGGAAGCGCCGGCAATGAAGCCGACCACCGGCTTGGTCACGTTCGCGGCGATGAACTCGGCCGCTTCCTCCTCCGCCGAACCGCCGATCTCGCCGACCATGATGATGCCTTCGGTCTGTGGATCATCCTGGAACAGGCGCAGCGCGTCGATGAAGTTGGTGCCGTTGATCGGGTCGCCGCCGATGCCGATGCAGGTCGACTGGCCGAGGCCGGCGTCGGTGGTCTGCTTGACCGCTTCGTAGGTCAGCGTGCCGGAGCGCGAGACGATCCCGATCTTGCCCGGCATGTGGATGTGGCCGGGCATGATGCCGATCTTGCACTCGCCGGGGGTGATCACGCCGGGGCAGTTCGGGCCGATCAGCACGACGTCGTCGTAGCCCTTCAGCGTGTTCTTGACGCGCAGCATGTCCAGCACCGGGATGCCCTCGGTGATGCAGACGATGACCTTGATGCCGGCATCGGCCGCTTCCAGGATCGCGTCGGCCGCGAACGGCGGCGGTACGTAGATCACCGATGCATCGGCACCAGTTTCGGCGACCGCGTCGGCGACGGTGTTGAACACCGGCAGGCCGAGATGTTCGCTGCCGCCCTTGCCCGGGGTGACGCCGCCGACCACCTGGGTGCCGTAGTCGAGCATCTGCTCGGCGTGGAAGCTGCCCTGGGTGCCGGTGAAGCCCTGGACGATGACTTTGGTGTTCTTGTTGATCAATACAGACATTGAATTGTCCCAGTAGGGCGGGCCCTGGCCCGCCATCGGAAATCGGAATCGCGTGCGGCAGGCTCGGGCCCGCCTACGTGACGGTCAGGCGGCCTTCTTCGCGGCGGCTACCGCCTTCTTCGCGCCATCGTTGATGTCGTCGGCCGGCGTGATCGCCAGGCCGCTGCCCTTCAGCAGCGCCTTGCCCTCTTCGACATTGGTGCCTTCCAGGCGCACGATCACCGGCACCTTGACGTCGACTTCCTTGACCGCGGCGATGATGCCCTCGGCGATCATGTCGCAGCGGACGATGCCGCCGAAGATGTTGACGAAGATCGCCTTCACGTCGTCGGACGACAGGATCAGCTTGAACGCCTCGGTGACGCGCTCCTTGGTGGCGCCGCCGCCTACGTCGAGGAAGTTGGCCGGCTCGCCGCCTTCCAGCTTGATCACGTCCATCGTCGCCATCGCCAGGCCCGCGCCGTTGACCATGCAGCCGATGTTGCCGTCCATGGTCACGTAGTTCAGGTCGTACTGGCTGGCACGGACTTCGGTCTCGTCTTCCTGGCGGATGTCGCGCATCGCGACCAGGTCGGGGTGGCGGAAGCTGGCGTTGTCGTCGGAGTTGATCTTGCCGTCGAGCACGGCCAGGTTGCCGTCGGTGAGGATGGCCAGTGGATTCAGTTCGACCAGCGCTAGGTCCTTCTCGTTGAACAGCTTGTACAGACCCAGCATGATCTTCGACAGCTGGTTGACCTGCTTGGCGGTCAGGCCCAAAGCGAAGCCGAGGTCGCGGGTCTGGTACGGCTGCAGGCCCTGCACGAAATTCACGTTGAGGGTCTGGATCGCGTCCGGATTCTCCTCGGCGGTCTTCTCGATTTCCACGCCGCCATCGCTGGAGGCGATGAAGGTCACCGACTGGCTGCTGCGGTCGACCAGCACCGACAGGTACAGCTCCTTGGCGATGTCGGTGGCCTGGGTGACCAGCACCGTGTCGACCGGCAGCGCGACGCCGGCGGACTGGTAGGTCGCCATCCTGGTGCCGAGCATGCCCTTGGCGTATTCGCGCACCTCGTCGAAGGTCTTGGCCAGCTTGACGCCGCCGGCCTTGCCGCGGCCGCCGGCGTGGATCTGCGCCTTGACGACCCAGAAGTCGCCGCCGATGGCCTTGGCGGCATCGACCGCCTCTTCCGGCGTGCGCGCGACGCGCCCGGCCGGTACCGCAATGCCGTAATCGGCAAACAACTGCTTCGCCTGGTATTCGTGGAAATTCATGTGGGGTCCATGCAGAAAGACAGACCGCGCGCGATGCTTTGCCGGGCAAAGCCGGTTTGAAGGGCGCGGGAGCCGTATTGTCGCCCAGCGCGCGGCTGCGAGGCAAAAAAACGCCGGGATGGATCGTTGCGGCTCCCGGGCTTGGTCCGCCTATACTCGGTCGCATGGGATCCGAGGGGGCTCTGCCTTGTTGACGCTGCGACGCCGACCCGAGCATCTGGATGCCGAGGGCGGGCTGCGCCGCGAGCTGTATTTCTTCGGCCTGTACCGGGTGCTGGAAGCCAGCCTGTTGGCCCTACTCGCCTTCGGGCCGGCGGCGGTGCTGGTCGGCCCGGTGCAATACCCGGTGCTGGTGGCGGCCACGGCGATGGGCTATCTCGCCGCCGCTGCGGTGCTGATGATCTGGGGGCGCGACAGCAATTCGCTGCGCACACCGGTCATCGCCGGCCTCCTGGTCGACATTGTCGTTGCCGCGCTGGCCACCCACGGCGCCCCGCAGGTCGCTTCCGGCATCGCCCTGATGCTGCTGTTCAATGTCGGCGCGGCGGCCTTGTTCCTGCCGTTGCGGCTGGCGCTGGCCGCCGCGGCGCTGGCTTTCGTGGTGATCCTGGGCCAGTACCTGTGGAGCGTGGCGGCCGGCGGCGACCAGCGGCCGCTGGCGGAAATCTTCATGTTCGGCACCAGCTACCTGGCGCTGGCGACGCTGATGAACCAGCTCGGCGGCCGCATGCAGGCCAGCGAGGCGCTGGCCACCCAGCGCGGCGTCGAGGTCGCCAACCTCGCGGAGGTCAACGAACTGATCATCCGCCGCATGCGCACCGGCGTGCTGCTGGTCGATGCCGACGGCCACATCCGCCTCGCCAACGAGGCCGCCCAGGCATTGCTCGGCGATGCCGGCGACGGGCGCCGCGTACTCGCCCTGTGCGCGCCGGAACTGGCGCGGCGATTGCAGCAATGGCGCAGCGATGGCGCTTCCGACAACACCCCATTGCGGCTGGGCAGCGAACAGGACGAAGTATTGCCGCGCTTCGCGCGCCTGCTCGCCAACAGCGAACTGTCGCTGGTGTTCCTTGACGACACCTCGCTGCTGTCGCGCCGCGCCGAGACGATCACGCTGGCCGCGCTCGGCCGCTTCTCCGCCAGCCTTGCGCACGAGATCCGCAATCCGCTGGCCGCGATCAGTTATGCCGCGCAGTTGCTGGAAGAATCCAACGACATCTCGCTGGCCGACCGGCGCATGCTGCAGATCGTGCGCCAGCAATGCGTGCGCATGAACGGCATCGTCGAAAGCGTGCTCGGCCTGGCCCGGCGCGAACGCGCCAACCCCGAGCACATCGAAGTCGTGGGCCTGGCGCGGCGCTTCATCGATGAATACGTCAGCGCCCACCCACTGGACGACGACAGCCTGCAGATCAGCCACCAGACC
The DNA here is from genome assembly GCF_007830035.1 of Luteimonas cucumeris. Classification (GTDB taxonomy): domain Bacteria; phylum Pseudomonadota; class Gammaproteobacteria; order Xanthomonadales; family Xanthomonadaceae; genus Luteimonas_C; species Luteimonas_C cucumeris. The sequence goes on from NZ_VLKN01000004.1 coordinate 246,051, forward strand.
CCCACCCAGACGGCGCTGGTCGACCCGCGCCACCTGCAGCAGATCCTGACCGTGCTGGTCAGCAACGCCCGCAGCTATGGCCGCCTGCCCGGCCAGCCGGCGCGGATCACACTGCGCGTGCATCACGACGACGGCATCCCGAGCATCGACGTGCTCGACCGCGGCCCCGGCATCCCCGATGGCGCCGCCGATCGCCTGTTCCGGCCGTTCTACACCACCTCCGAGCACGGCACCGGCCTGGGCCTGTACATCGCGCGCGACCTGGCCAAGGCCAACGAAGGCGACCTGGACTACATCCGCACCCCCGGCGGCAGCTGTTTCCGCATCAAGCTGCCGGGATCGCGTGCGTTGCTGGGCCAGAGCATGGCGCGGGGATGAGGCGGCTCGGCTGAGCATTCGAGATCGCGTCGTCATCCTTTGTCGCGTCATTTGAGTCCGAGGCCGCGCCCAGAGTAAGGTAGCCGCGTCTCTGGGAGGGGTGCATGACCGAGCCGCGCAGCGCTTTGGTAGTCGACGACGAGCGCGACATCCGCGAATTGCTGGTATTGACGCTGGGCCGCATGGGCCTGCGCGTGGACACGGCCGCCACCGTGACCGGCGCGCGGGAAATGCTGTCGCGCGAAAAGTACGCGCTGTGCCTCACCGACATGCGCCTGCCGGATGGCTCGGGCATCGACCTGGTGCAGGAAATCTCGACCCGCCACCCCAACACGCCGGTGGCCATGATCACCGCGTTCGGCAACGTCGAGGCCGCGGTCGAGGCGCTCAAGGCCGGCGCGTTCGATTTCGTCGCCAAGCCGGTCGACCTGACCGTGCTGCGCGACCTGGTGCGGCACGCGCTGATGCTCGGCACCCACCGTGCGCAGATCGCCACCTCCGCCGGCCCGCGCCTGCAGGGCGATTCGCCGGCGATGGTCACCCTGCGCCAGACCATCGCCAAGGTCTCGCGCAGCCAGGCGCCGGTCTACATCGTCGGCGAGTCCGGCGTCGGCAAGGAGCTCACTGCGCGCAGCATCCACGAGCAGAGCGCGCGCGCCACCGCACCGTTCGTGCCGGTCAACTGCGGCGCCATTCCCACCGAACTGATGGAGAGCGAATTCTTCGGCCATCGCAAGGGCAGCTTCACCGGCGCCCATGCCGACAAGCCGGGCCTGTTCCAGGCGGCCGAGGGCGGCACCCTGTTCCTCGACGAAGTCGCCGAACTGCCACTGTCGATGCAGGTCAAGCTGCTGCGCGCGATCCAGGAAAAATCGGTGCGCCCGGTGGGCGCGGCATCCGAAGTACCGGTCGACGTGCGCATTCTCTCTGCCACCCACAAGAACCTCGAGAAGCTGGTCGACGAAGGCCGCTTCCGCCACGACCTGTACTACCGCATCAACGTGATCGAACTACAGGTCCCGCCGCTGCGCGAGCGCCGCGACGACCTGCCCGGGCTGGCGCAATCGATCCTGCAACGCCTGGCGATCCCGCACCATCGCGTGCCGCCCACGCTGAGCCGATCCGCGCTCGACGCGTTGAACGCGTATTCTTTCCCCGGCAACGTGCGCGAACTGGAAAACATCCTCGAACGTGCCATGGCCATGGCCGACGGCGACACCATCGAAGCCGCCGACCTGCGCCTGCCCGCGCGCGGCGCGGAGCCGCCGCCCGCAACGTCGACATCGACGCCTGCAGCCGCACCCATCCAGCAGCCCTCCCTCACCGACCCGCGCTTCGATCCCAGACGCCTGGATCCGGGCGACACCGCCGGCAGCGCCCTGCCGATGTACATCGAACAGATGGAACGCGCCGCGATCGAGAAGGCCCTGCAGGACCACCGCTACAACAAGACCAAGACTGCCGCTGCGCTGGGCATCACTTTTCGGGCGTTGCGGTACAAGCTGAAGAAGCTTGGGATCGACTAGCGCACGCGTCGGGGCGTTGCCCGACCTACCGTAGGTTAAGGAGCCGCGAGGCACCCATTGTTGGGTCATGCGCTCGACAGCGCTCAGTGGCAATCGTCCTCACGCTGATACCGCGCGGCCAGTACGGTAACGGTCTGATCGTTCAATCGAACAGCGCTGCATACCCGGAAGCACCGAAGCCGATCACCAATTCGTGCAGGAATGCGTCCGCTGCAATGGCCTAGCGGCAGCTCAGGGGCAAACACTCAGACACGCCTCGTGCCACAGCGAAGAAACCAGGTTTCGATCAAGACGCAATACGGCGCTCCAATGTCTACTGGAGCGCATCGTGCGCAACCGCTCTTGATCTCTCGGGCACCCGAAAAGCATCGGTTCAAAGGGGCACTTCTACAGGGATTGACCGACAGCCGCTAAGGCAAAATCTGACAAAGCGCCTAGCCACAGGACACTACATGACGCTAAGCGTCAGTTTCTGTCCCGCCTCATTGTCGAGCATCCACATTCTGCCCGTGGCTGTAGTCACAGTTCCAAACATGCGCCATGCAACCACGCGGATTGGCACGGGTTCTGCGTATTATTCCGTGCACGTGCGGCATCGCACGGCTGCCCAACGGACCGGTCCGGTACAGACGGGCTTACGCGGCACGTGAAATTTTCATCACTCCTAGGGGATACACACAGATGAAGAACCAACAGGGCTTTACCTTGATCGAACTGATGATCGTCGTTGCGATCATCGCCATCCTGGCCGCCATCGCGCTGCCGGCTTACCAGGACTACGTGGCCCGTTCGCAGGTTACCGAAGCGATGAGCTTGGCTTCCGGTTCCAAGACTGCCGTCGCCGAGTTCTACGCCGACCGCGGCGTTTGGCCGACGACGAATGCCGAGGCCGGCGTTGCGGGGGCAACCTCGATTTCCGGCAAGTATGTCGCCCAGACCGCAATTGCGGCCAATGGCGTCATCACCTCGACCTTCTCGACCTCGGCCAACACGAAGATTGCGAGCGATACTCTGACCCTGACCCCGAGCGACGCGTCCGGCGGCAGCATCGCCTGGACCTGCGGCGGCACGGTCGAAGCGAAGTATCGTCCGAGCAGCTGCCGTTAATTCGTAACGGCCAATCGACGTTTGTGTGCAAAGGGCCGCTCTGCGGCCCTTTGTTTTCTGGTCCTTAATGATTCCTCGATCGACAACTATTCGCATCTGGTCGCTCCTGCTGCTGGTAACGGCAGGCGCTTTGGTGTATTGGCCGGGTCTGCATGGCGGGTTCATCTTCGACGACTTCCCGAATCTAGTCGCGGACCCCGACTGGAAAGTCACCTCGCTGGATCCTGCGCAATGGCGTAGGGCCATGGCGCACGGCATCTCGAGCAGCCAAGGGCGACCTCTGGCGATGCTCAGCTTCGCTTTCAACCACTACACGACGGGAATGGCTGCATTCCCCATGAAAGTTACCAACCTCCTTTTTCATCTTCTGAATGGGGTGCTGGTATACGTTCTTTGCGAGGCGCTGTTTGCACGCGCGACGGCTTCGCGCCAACCCGCCCTTGGGCGCTTCGCCGCGTGGGCGGTGGCTGCGGCATGGCTGCTGCACCCGATGCAAGTCTCAAGCGTCCTGTATGTCGTGCAACGCATGGAACTGGGCGCCCAATGCTGCATGCTATTGGCCTTGATCGCGTATTTTTACGGCAGGGTCGCCCGGATCGAAGGACGCCGTTGCTGGCCATGGTTTGCTCTTGCATGCACCGCGCTGCCGGTAGGCCTGGGCTTCAAGGAAACCATTTTTCTCGCCCCGGCTTTTGCTCTGCTTCTAGAGGTGTTTGCGCTCCGCTTCCAAGGTCACGGAGGCAAACGTTCTGGCGCTTTGACTGGAACGTATGCGGCCGGAGTTGCAGTCGCATGCGCGGTATTCGCATTCGCCATCGTGCCTCACTACCTCTTCGAAAACGCATACGCGTTCCGAGATTTCACCCTGGGTCAACGCTTGTTAACCCAAATGCCCGTGCTCGTAACGTACCTTGGGCAAACGGTATGGCCGATTCCGAGCCGACTTCTGTTCTATTACGACAACTATCCGATATCCACCGGGTTTTTTTCGCCAGTCGCGACCGCCTACGCAGCTGGCATGCTGCTGCTGCTGTTCGCGATCGCGGCAGCCGCATGGAAAACATGGCCGCTGGTAGCTTTCGGAATCGCCTGGTTTTTCGTCGGCCATGCGCTTACTAGCAATGTGGTGCCCTTGGAGCTGGCGTTCGAACATCGCAACTACCTGGCTCTGCTGGGACTGCTGATAGCGATTGCACCGCCACTCGCGTGGCTGGGCAAAGGCTTAAGTGTAAGCGTGCGCCGATTCGTCGTCCTGCTCTTGATCCTGACCTTGGCTACCCTGAGCGCGATCCAGACGCTGACTTGGGGCGAGCCAACCCGATTGGCCTTCGCGTTGGCGTCGCGCAATATCGATTCCCCGCGCGCTTCTTACGAACTCGGGAAATTGCTGCTGGAGTCCGCCCACAACGACACCCGATCGCCGCAGTGGTCCATGGCGCGCAAGGAGTTCCAGCATGCAGCGGCCCTTCCGTCGAGCCCGCCGCTCGCGGAGCAGGCGCTGATCATCATGGACGCTCGCACCAGCGGCGAGATTCCCAAAGAAATCTGGGAATCGTTCCGCAAGAAGTTGATCCGCAGGAACGTGGGCCCAGAGGAGATACTGGCGCTTCATGCGGTCTCGACATGCCGCATCCGCAGCCTGTGCCGACTGGACGACCAGGAGCTTTTTTTGACGTTCTTGGTCGCTCTGGAGCACAACCCCCGCTCGGCGGCATTGCATGTCCTCTACGCCAATTTCGCATTCAACGTCCTCCGCGACCACCCATTAGCCATACGTACCATGAGGGAGGCCGTTCGTCTGCGGCCGGACAAGCTGGACTATCAAGTCGGCCTGCTCCGATTCCTTTTGGCATCAGGCTTGCATAGAGATGACACAGAGGTAGCGGCGCTGCTCGCCCGTGTGCGCGCAGGCAATTCGGATGGACGCCTGGACGAGGCGATCCGTGAGTTCGAAGCGCGTTCCTCTGATCGGAGACAGTGATACCGGCCGCACTTTCAGGCGGCGAAAAAAAGGGGGAAGGCAATGGCGCGACACAACGGCTTCACCTTGATCGAGCTCATGATCGTCATCGCCATCATCGCGATCCTAGCTGCGATAGCGTTACCCGCTTACCAGGATTACGTGGCCCGCTCTCAGGTCAGCGAAGGGTTGAGTTTGGCTACGGGGGCCAAGGAGGCCATCGCCGGTTATTACGGCGACAAGGGGCAGTTCCCTACTGATAATCACACCGCAGGAATGGCTCTGTCGGGGTCGATCTCGGGCAACTACGTCCGATCGGTGAGCATCGACAATGCCGGACTGATCACGGTTATCTTCGGCAGCTCTGCAAGCGCGAAAATAAGTGGGCAAAGCCTGACCATGCAGGTCACCGAGCGAAACGGTAGCCTGAGCTGGCAATGCGGCGGATTGCCGGGTAAGTACATGCCGAGCTCCTGCCGCTAGCGAAGGCCTTCGTGATACACGCAGGCCATTGCCTGCGTGTATAACTCCCGCACCTAGGTTCATTGGGCGCGCTCTTGCCTCCCTTCCCACGCCTCGCTTCCGGTTCGCTGGTGGCCAACACCGTGCTGACCACGTTCTGGCAGTTCACACGCGTGGGCCTGCAACTGCTGTGGACGCTCATCATCGCCCGCAGCCTCGGCGCGGAGGCCTACGGCAAGTTCGCGGGCATCTCGGGACTGGCCGCGCTGATCGGCACTTTCTCGGGAATCGGCATGGGCCTGTTGATGTTGCAGCAGGTATCGCGGCGCACGGACCATTTCCCGGAGTACTGGCGCAAGGCGTGGGGATCGACATTGCCGCTGGGCGCCGCGCTGGCGCTGGCGTTCGGCCTGGCCGGCTCGGCCCTCATGGGAGGAACCGCCGGCGCGACCGTGTTCTTGCTGGTGGGATTGGTGGAGCTGCTCTTCCTGCCGCTGACGATCGTGTCCAGCTATGCGTTCCAGGCGCACAACCGTATGGGCTTGGCCAATATGATCTATGTCTTCATGCCTGCGGCCAACCTGCTCGCAGGCCTGTTGTTCTTGGCGTTCGGCACGGCTTGGGATCTCGCGCACTACCTGTATTTCCACGCGGCGATGGCGGCGCTCGCCGCGTTGGCTGCCGTTATCGTCGTGGTGCGGCTGCTCAAGCCCGGTCTCGTGCCGCTGTCGATCGGCACGACCGAATTGCGGGAAGCGGCAGGTTTCTCGCTGATGCGCCTGGCCGACACCGGCCTGGGTTCGTTCGACAAGACTTTGGTCTTACGCCTGGCCGGCGCCGAAGCGGCGGGCGCTTACACCGCGGCGTTCCGCTTGGCTACGGTGCTGGTCCTGCCGGTGGTCGCTTTATCCATGTCGGCCTTGCCTAGGCTGTTCCGCGAAGGCGAGCACTCGCGCGGCGGTGCCTCGCCGTTCGTGGGAAAGATGCTGCGCCATGCGTTGGTCTATGGCCTGCTGGCCGGCATAGTCATGTGGTTCGCCGCCGATCTGCTGCCTTGGCTGCTGGGCGAGACCTTTGCACGCGCCGCGTCCGCCGCGAAATGGATGTCGCTTTCGCCCTTGCTGATGGGGCTATGCGCTTTGGGTTCCAACGTCCTGCTCACCAGTCAACGTCGCAACCGCCGCATCCTGGCGCAATGCATCGGACTGGCGTCAATGGTGTTGATCGCTGCATGGCTAATGCCCAGTTTCGGCTTGCACGGCGCCGTTTTGACCTTGCTCGCCGCCCAAGCCGTGACCGCAGCGCTGCTGTGGGCCCTGGTCTTCAAAAAACCGCCTAGTTTCCAGCATAATCGGTTGACTAGGATCCGCTTAAAATCATGACCAGAATCCCCACTGCCCCTGGCGCCAAAGGCCCGCGTATCGATCGCGATGCGGTGCTCTCGTTCTTCGAACAGCGCGCGGGCAAGGTCGGTGAACTCGGTCCGTTGCGCGCGGTGATCTATCAGGACAAGCATCCCGACTTGGCCGAGCGGCGCGATGCGGCCGAGAAGACGCTGATCCGGCCCCTGCTGGAGCTGAGCGGCACACAGAGGCTCATCGATATTGGCTGCGGTACCGGCCGTTGGGTGGACGAAATCGCCGCCGATTGCGGCTTCTACTTGGGAATCGACGCCAGCCCTAGCCTGATTGCCCATGCGCGCCGGCTGCATGTCTCGCGCGAGAACTGCGCTTTCTCGGTTGCTTCGGCCGACGAGCTGACGCTTGATATCCTGGGGCAGCAGCAACCTTTTGATCGCATCCTGTGTGCCGGCATCGCGATCTATCTCAATGACGACGAACTGGATCGGATGCTGGCCGGATTCGCGCACATCGGCGCGGCTTCGGCCCGCATCCTGATGCGCGAGCCGATGGGCATCGGAGAGCGGCTGACCATTCGCGACCATTACTCCGACGATCTTGAGCAGACCTACAACGCGATCTACCGCACGGAAGGGGAAGTCATCGACGCCATGTCCCCCTTGTTCGCACAAGGATTCGCCGTGACGGGGAGCGGCGACGTCTACGCCGATGCTTCGCTCAACAACCGGCCTGAAACCCGGCAACGATGGCTTACGCTGGAGCGGTTCGCATGAAAACTGCGTTCTGCTTCGACCTCGACGGCACCCTGACATCGACCGAAATACTCCCTTCGATCGCATCTGAGGCCGGCATCGCGGAGGAAATCGCCACGCTGACCCGGATCACGATGGAAGGCCTGATCGGCTTCGACGATTCGATGCGGTTGCGAACCTTGATCCTGGGCCAGATACCGTTAGCCCGAATCCACGGAATCATCGCCGAAATTCCGCTCGACCCCCGCCTGCTCGACTTCGTGACGCGGAATCCGGAGGACTGCTTCGTGGTGACCGGGAACCTGGACCTCTGGGTCGGCCCGCTGATCGAGCGGCTGGGCTGCAGGGCCTATACCTCGCGCGCGTCGATGGGCGATTCTCGCGTGCTGCTGGAACATGTCTTGGACAAGGGCGATGTCATCAGACGCATCCGCGCGTCTCTCGAGTACCAACGTATCATCGCCGTCGGCGACGGCGCCAACGACGTCCCGATGTTCCAGAACGCCGACATCGCCATCGCCTTCGGCGGCGTGCACAGCCCGACCGCATCCGCGGTCGGCGCCGCCTGCTACGTCGTCCATGACGGAGAAACCCTGTGCTCCCTGTTACAGGCGCTGTAATTGCCGCTGCAGGTTTGGGCTCCCGGCTCGGGCTCGGCTTGCCCAAATGCATGCTCGAGCTACATGGACAGACCATCCTTTCGCGGATGATTGAAACAGTGCAACCACACGTGTCCAGGATCCATGTTGTGGTGGGATACCGCGAAGAGTTGGTCATTGACCATTGCGCACGTCATCATCGGGATGTAGTCATTGTCAGAAATCCGGACTACCGCACCACGAACACCGCGGCGAGCATGGCCTTGGGCGCGCGCGGATTCTCCTCCAAGATCGTGTTCATGGACGGCGATCTGGTGATCTCTCCGGTGTCTTTTGCCGGTTTCGTGGCACAGGCGGCCCGCGAGCCGATCCTAGTCGGGATTACGCCCGCGTCCAGCGACCAGGCCGTTTTCGCCGCAACCGAGAACATCGGAGCCAGTACGCGCCTGACGCAGTTCACGCGAGAGACGCGCATGCCCTTCGAATGGGCCAACGTGGTGTCTGGGCCACCGAACCTGATGGACAGGATCGATGGCTACGTCTTCCAGCAATTGGAAGCGCGCCTGCCGTTGCCGGCTTTCGCGTTGGAATTGTCCGAAGTGGACACAGCCGACGATCTGCAGCGCGCCGGCGCCTTCGCCCAAGGCTTGACGCCCATCGGTCCGGGACCGGCCTGACCGCACCCGGCATGACGCATTCGGCCATGTCTTCGGATCCGCGGAAGATCAGGGTGCTGTTGCTGTGCCAGCGTGCCGAGAGCTGGGTCAACGTCGCTGGGCTTTGGCGTGCCATGCAATCGGATCCGCGCTTTTCCGGCCATGTTTGTCTGCTTCCTTACAACTACGCTGATCCGGAGGCGCGCGGCGCCAACGAAAAGGCCGCGCAAGTCCTCGATGCGGACGGCGTCGACTACAGCGAATGGGCGCGCGACGGCATTATGCCCGCGCCCGGCCAGTACGACATTGCCGTCTTCAATGCGCCGTACGATCGAGAGCGACCGCCGGAGTTCCATTTCGACGTGATCCGGCGCAAGGTAGCCCGCACGGTCTACCTACCTTACGGCTTGGTCACAGGTGCCGGCGAAAAAAACCTCAGTTATCAGTACGCGCAGCCGACCCAGATCCTAGCCGACAGCATCATCGCCCGTTCCCATTTCGAGAAGGCGTTGTATGCGAGATATTGCCCTAGCGGCGACCGGCACGTGCACGTGCTGGGCCTACCCCGGCTGGATGCCCTGCACGATATCGCGCGTTTCCCTACGGACCCGGAATTGGCAAGCGCGATCGGCGACCGCTTCGCCGTGCTGTGGAATTCGCACTTCAGCTTTGGCTTGAGTCATGCCAACGGCCTTTGCTATTCCACTTTCGATTCGTTGGCCGAACCGCTGTTCGCCTATGCGTTGCGCGAGCCGGGCATTGCTCTTGTCTGGCGTCCGCACCCTGGGCTGTTCCCTGTCATAAAGGCAGAACTGCAGTTCGGGAATGAGCAACTCTTGGCCCTGCGCGCAGAATTGCTTCGAGCCGGCATTGCCCTGGACGAACGCAGTGATCACCGTCACGCCTTCGCCGCTTCCGACGCGCTGATGACCGATGCGGGCTCGTTCCTCGTGGAATACCTCGCCACCGGTAAACCGATGCTGTATCTGCACAATCCCGTGGGCGAGGAATTGAACGAGGAAGCGGCCCGGATCGCCAGCCATTGCGCCACGGCTAGTTCGCCAAGCCAGGCGATTAGGTTCGTCGCGTCTATTCGCAGCGGCGACGATCCGCGGACAGCCAAGCGGCGCGGTCTGACAGCAGTCCACCTTCCGGGCCTGGACGGCCGCACTTGCCAGCGCGTGCTCGAGCATTTCGCCGACCTCGCGGCAGGCCATCCGACCTGCGATCTCCCCGCGCCTACGCATGCTTCGGCGCTGGCCACGGCATGGCCTCTTATCGACAGCGACGAAGCGCAGCCGTACTACACCATTGACGCCGTGCAGTATCCGACCATCGCTCTGCTCTGCTCGCGTCTGCGCGAACTTCGCGCCGAAAAGCAGCGCCGGACGCGCGCAGTGGGCACGCTGGCGTGGCGGATCACACGTGCGCGAAACAGGCTGACCGAGGGGCTCAAACGCCGGCCCGCACTCATGCGCCTTGCTCTGCGGCTCCGGTGCCGACCGTGATGGCGGCCACGACCGGATACGATCGGGACGCGATTGCAGCAAGCGTGATCGTGCCCGTGTTCGGCAACCTGGAACAGGCTCGCAGCACCCTTTCAGCGCTTCTGGCCCAGCGATTGGACGGCGGAGCGGGCTTCGAGATCGTTGTCGTCGACGACGGCTCGCCCGATGCCACGGCCGACGCGCTGGAAGCCGAATTCGCAACCCACATTCGCCTGTACCGCAATCCAGTCAACCTAGGCCGCGCCCGCACCCGCAATATCGGCGTGCAACAAGCCGGAAGCCGATACGTCGTGCTGCTCGATTCCGATTGCGTGCCTTCGGACCGCCGATTCCTAGCGCATCATCTGCGCATCCTGGAAAGCGGCGCCGTTGCCACGTGCGGTTCGGTTGCCGGCTATGGCGGTGGCTTCTGGGACCGCTATCAGCGCGCGGCGTCGGCAAGGCGCGAGTCCTTAATGGCACGTGGAGTGGCGGGCGCTGGAACCACCGCAAATATGGCTTTCAATAAATCGGCGTTCCTGGAAGTCGGCGGTTTCGACACCAAATATCAGCGCTACGGCTTCGAGGACAGGGATCTGCTGATGCGTCTGGCGACCTTGGGCCGCGTGGTTTGGGTGAGTGATGCCAGCGTCATTCATGGCGACGATCTCTCGGCCGCGGCCGTTTGTCGCAAGATGCGCGAAGCTGGACGCTACAACGCCGAACGGTTCGCGACTGTCCATGTCGAAGCGTATCAGGCCCTCAGTTATGCGCGCTTCGATGCCAGGCTCAATCCATGGTTGCGCCCAATGGGGCGGATCGCTTCGGTTCTGGCGCCGACTTTGGCGGCGGCCACCGACTTGGCCGTATCGATACCGAGTATGCCGTTCCCCATCGCATCCGCGCTGATGAGGGGGGCCGGAATGCTTTCGTTCCTGACCGGCACTTGGGAAGCGACGAAGGCGGATCTCCCGCCGTCAGACCGAAGCTGAAGCCAGCAAGCCAGCATAGCGCGCAGCGACAGCATCCCAGTCGAAGCGCTCCAGACACACCTGCCGCGAACGCGCAGTTTCGTCCTGCAGCGCGGTTCCGCTTGCGAGCATCTCCGATATCGCGGCTTCGAATGCGCCCACATTCACGGACGATACACGCCGCACGGGCAGATCGTGTGTTGCCGCGACCTCGCCGACAAGGACCGGGCAACCGCAGCCGATCGCTTCCACCACTACCAGACCCAACCCCTCTTCGTCGCCCGTGGACGACTTTACGAAAGGAGCGACGAAGAGGGCCGCGCGCCGATAGAACGCGGGAAGTTCGACTTGCCCGATAGCCCCGACGAAGCGCACGTGCGGCTCCAGGCCCAATCGACGCGACTGCTCGCGCAGCGCCGCCTCCTCCGGGCCGAACCCGACGATCGTCAGCGTCGCCTTCGGGTGGCGGAGCCGGACGACGGGCAGCACTGCGAGCAGATGGCCCACCCCTTTTTTCTCGACCAAGCGGCCCACGAACAGCAATTCGTCTTTCGAGCGCTCGACGTGGGGGTCGACTGTGAAGGTGTTCCGCAGATCCACTCCCATCGACAGCACGGAGATCTTTTTTGGCGGCGCGCCCAGCCGCAGCAGCTCGTCCCGCATCGCTTTGCTGACAACGGTTGTCGCCTCGGAGCGATCGACGACGAAACGCTTGAGCGGCCGCAGAAAAGCACCGCGCAAGGCGAACAGGTCGGCACCGTGGGAAGTCGTCACATAACGCAAGCCGAGCAGGGACGCCGCTGCGGCGAGCAAGCCTTGCGGAACCAGCCAGTGCGCATGGGTGACGTTGGGACGCCAAGTCATCGTCAGGCGCAAAAACGCGAATGCCATGCAGGCCAGGAATCCCGGCACGAGAAGCCATTTCCAGGGCGAACGCTTCAGGTTAGCGACAATGCCACCATCGTTCACCAGCTTTTCCAGCCTGGCCGGCGCATAGCGGTACCTGACCACATCCACCCCGTCCAGCGTCTCCCGCGGCAAGGCCCCATCCGTATGCGGGCACAGGACGCGCACGTCGAACCGCTCGACCAGCCGTTTGGACAGTTCATGCACGAAGCCCGGCTCGGGATCGCCTCGCCAACGCGGATAGGTCGATGCCATCACGAGCAAACGCGGTCTTACACCCGGCTCCAGAGCGACTTTCATCCGAATCGTCTCGCGCTTGCTCGATGGCCGGCGCAGCCACCCACGTCCAGCACGCCACCCCCGCGACTCATCCAAGATATCGCCCCATCTCGTCCCCTGCCAGCGCCGCGCTCGCTCGCGAATAACCCGTGCATACTCATCCAGGCTTACGAACCAGAACCCGGTGACCCAGAGCCATCGCCTTCCACGTCGGCCAAATCCAGGCAAGCATCCATCCGGCAAGATTGATGAAAGGAATGAGAACCGCAGCTAGCGGTAAGCGCCACGCAAATCCGATCGGCGAGGCCATCTGCAGCGATCCGGATAAAGCGAGACAAAGAAGAACGCTCGCGGCGTGCGTCGAATGCCCGAGATGCTCTATGGCAACTAGCTCCAAACCAGCCTTCTCAACGCTGCGCGACCAACCGTACTCTGTCAGACGCTGATAATCGTAGGGCGCGTCGTGAACTGGGTATAGGAACGGCATCGTGAATTCCGCTACGCCGCCGGCGACTAGAATGCGGGATATTTCCGCGATGACGACGTCCGGCTCTCGGACGTGCTCAAGAACCTCATAACAGGTGATCGCGGCTACGCTTTTATCCGCGAACGGCAGCGTAGCCGCATCACCAAAAACATCCGGAACGGTTCCATACAGCTCCGAAGCGGTAGCCGGATAATCCAAGGCTATATAGTCTGCACGCTGTCCCAGCTCCCGTTCTACCCAGCGATTCGCGGCACCGATATCCAATACGACACCATCGGCCATACGGATACTTTCGTGCACCCGGCGGCGCGGCATCAGCCATTGGGGATGCAATGGCGTGCCGGCCAACCTACTAGCGAGTTGTCGCATCCTAGGCATGATGCAACAGTCTATTAATCGGAACGCACAGGACGATAGGTCAACGAGGTAATCTGCTCCGAGATCAGTCCAATGAGAAAGACGATCACGGCAGCGCTGAGAAGCAAAGCACTCATGTTGGTGAAGCGTCCTTGCGTCATGAATGTGTAGGCATAGTGGCCTAGCCCGAGAGTCAGGAAAGCGGCTGCAGTAGGCGCGAACAGCTTCAACGGCGAGTACAGGGTGGCGATCTTGAAGATGATCAGCAGGAAACGAATGCCATCCTTGATCGGCCGTATATGACTGTTATTGCCGATCCGTTTAGCGACAGGAATAGGCACATAGGCAACCGGGTAGGCGCTGCGGAAGAAGGCCATGGTTGATGTGGTGGGGTAGGAAAAGCCGTTCGGCAGCAGGTGTAGGAATTCTCGGAACTGGTAAGCGCGCACTGCGCGAAAGCCGGAAGTAAGGTCGGCAATCCGCATTCCCGTCATCCAACTTGCCAAGCGGTTGTAGAAGGCATTGGCCAAGCCTCTACCCGCGTTGGCTTGGCCTGAAGAATCGCGAGCACCGACCACCATGTCGTAGCCCTCGCCCAACTTTGCCAGCAGCGCCGGGATATGGGCCGGATCATGCTGGCCATCGGCGTCCATGAATACGATCACCTCACCACTGGCCGCACGGGCGCCGCGCTTAATAGCGGCACCATTGCCCATGGAATAAGGTGCACTAAGTACCCTCACCCCGTGCTCTGCGGCGATAGCAGCCGTGTCATCGGTGGAGCCGTCGTCTACTACGATGATCTCGGCATCAGGCAACTGTGCCCGCAAGGCCGGCAGTGTCCGGCCCAGGCCTTCGGCTTCGTTTTTGGCGGGCAGTACAACGGATATGCGCATGGGTCCCCCTGCGCCAAGCTTAGCTGAATCCGGACTTGTTACGAAAAGGTGATCCTGGCACCGTTCGTGCTTGCCTATTTGAGGTAAAGTCAGGCCACCTCGGGGAGAGGTATGAATTCCATGAACGCGGTTCCGGCAGCCAACCTGGTCGGCATCACCGGCATTGCCCGGCGCTTGGTGCTGGACGGGGCACTGGATGAAGCGGCCGCTCGGGCGGCCTTGGCGTCTGCGACGCGCGAGCGCAAGCAGATTGCCGCCTACCTGACAGAAAATCGACTGGTCTCGGCGCCCCAGATGGCGGCCGCCAACTCGATCGAGTTTGGCATGCCGCTGTTTGACCCGGCGACCATGGATGCCAGCCAGAATGCGCTGAAGCTGGTAAAGGAAGACCTGGTCACCAAGCACCACGTGCTGCCGCTGTTCAAGCGCGGCAACCGGCTATTCATCGGGACCTCCGACCCCACCAACAGCCACGCGCTGGACGAGATCAAGTTCAATTCGAACCTGGCTGTGGAGCCGATCCTGGTTGATGAGGACACCATCCGGCGCACCTTGGCACAGTGGCTGGACATGAACGACACGCTCGCCGATATGACCGGCGATGCCGAGGGCATGGAGACACTGGACGTCGGCGGCGGCGACGATGATCTGTCGGTGGCTGACGCGGGCGTAGACGCCAGTGGCGACGATACCCCGGTGGTCAAGTTCATCAACAAGGTTTTGGTGGATGCCATCCGCCGCGGCGCGTCTGATATCCACTTCGAGCCCTACGAGACCGACTACCGGGTTCGCTTCCGCATCGACGGGTTGCTGAAGACGGTCGCCAAGCTTCCCGTCAAACTGCAGGCGCGTGTTTCTGCCCGCCTCAAGGTCATGGCTCAGTTGGACATCGCCGAGAAGCGCGTGCCCCAGGACGGCCGCATCAAGCTGAACCTGTCCAAGACCAAGCAGATCGACTTCCGTACCAGCACTTTGCCGACACTATTCGGTGAAAAGGTAGTGCTGCGCGTGCTCGACAGCGCTGCGGCCCGCCTGGGCATCGAGAAGCTCGGCTACGAGGATGATCAGAAGCAGCTGTTCCTGGAGGCCGTACAGAAGCCGTACGGCATGGTGCTGGTCACGGGCCCCACCGGGTCCGGCAAAACGGTTTCGCTGTATACCGCGCTGAACATCCTCAACGACGACCAGCGCAATATTTCGACAGTCGAGGACCCGGTCGAGATCCGCGTCAATGGCATCAATCAGGTGCAGATGAACCTCAAGCGCGGCATGACGTTCGCCGCCGCGCTACGCAGTTTCCTGCGCCAGGACCCGGACGTCATCATGGTCGGCGAAATCCGCGACCTGGAAACGGCGGAAATCGCCATCAAAGCCGCCCAGACGGGCCATATGGTGTTGTCCACGCTGCATACGAACGATGCGCCACAGACGATCGCACGTCTGATGAACATGGGCGTGGCACCTTACAACATCACCAGCTCCGTGAGCTTGGTCATCGCCCAGCGCCTGGCGCGGCGCCTGCATGACTGCAAGCGCGAGGTACATTTGCCCGACCATGCCTTGCTGGCCGAAGGCTTCAGTAGTGACGAAGTACAAGCTGGCATTACGGTTTACGAAGCCGTCGGTTGCAATGAATGTACCGAAGGCTACAAGGGCCGCATGGGTATCTATCAGGTAATGCCCATGAGCGAAGAGATTCAAGCCATCGTGCTGGAAGGCGGAAACGCCATGGCCATTGCCGAGGCTGCGCAGAAAGCGGGTGTCCGTGATTTACGGCAGTCGGCGCTGTGGAAAGTGAAGAGCGGGCTCACCAGCCTGGCCGAAATCAACCGTGTAACCAAGGATTAATCTCATGGCCGTGAGCAAAGCCGCCGGCAAAGCGCAGGCACGCACCCGTGCCGCCAATACGCTTGAAACCTTCGTTTGGCAGGGTACGGACAAGCGCGGCACTGTAATGAAGGGGGAGCAACAGGCCAAGAATGCCAACTTGCTGCGTGCAGAGCTGCGTAGGCAGGGTATTACGCCAAAGGTGGTCAAGGCCAAGCCGAAACCCCTTTTTGGCAGCACCGGCCACAACATTTCTGCCAAAGAGATTGCAATTTTCAGCCGCCAATTGGCCACCATGATGAAATCCGGTGTTCCAATCGTACAAGCGCTCGAAATCATCGCAGGCGGACAGAAAAATCCGAAAATGCAGAAGATGGTAAGTGAGTTGCGTTCGGATATCGCCGGTGGCTCATCGATCTACGAAGCCATGACCAGGCATCCGGTGCAGTTCGATGAGTTGTTTCGCAACCTCGTACGGGCGGGCGAAAGTGCCGGTGTATTGGAAACCGTGCTGGACACCATCGCCACCTACAAGGAGAACACGGAAGCGCTGAAAGGAAAGATCAAGAAGGCCCTGTTCTATCCAATCATGGTGATCGCGGTGGCCATCGTTGTCAGCGCGATCTTGCTGATCTTCGTCGTACCGCAGTTCGAAGAAGTGTTCAAGAACTTTGGCGCTGAGCTGCCGGCATTCACGCAGATCATCGTCAATGCCTCGCGCTTTATGGTGGCATGGTGGTGGTTGGTATTGCTGATTCTGGCGAGCGCACTTTTTGCCGCAATCTATTTTTTCAAGCGCTCGCCGCGATTCCAGCATTTCATCGACCGCACGGTCCTGAAGATACCGGTGATAGGAACGATCATGCACAATTCGGCGATCGCTCGCTTCGCACGTACGCTGGCTACAACTTTCAAAGCAGGCGTGCCTCTGGTCGAGGCGTTGGAAACGGTCGCCGGCGCTACAGGCAACAGCGTTTATGAGAAGGCGGTCTATCGAATTCGCGACGACGTCTCCGTCGGTTACCAAGTCAATATGGCGATGAAGCAGGTCAACCTATTTCCGCATATGGTGGTGCAGATGACCGCCATCGGCGAGGAGGCGGGTGCGCTGGACACCATGTTGTTCAAGGTCGCCGAGTTCTACGAGCAGGAAGTCAACAACGCAGTCGACGCGTTGGCCAGCCTGATCGAGCCGATGATCATGGTATTCATCGGCGTGCTGGTCGGCGGCATGGTCATCGGCATGTACCTGCCTATCTTCAAGCTGGCGGCTGTCGTCTAATACACGGATGGCATTCCTCGACCAGAACCCCGGCCTCGGCTATCCCGTCGCGGCCGGACTCGGGCTGCTGCTGGGCAGCTTCCTCAATGTCGTCATTCTGCGGCTGCCGAAGCGGCTGGAGTGGGAGTGGCGGCGCGACAGTCGCGAGATGCTCGGCGAGCCGGATCTGTACGATCCGCCGCCGCCTGGGATCGTGGTGGAGCGCTCGCACGACCCGGACACCGGTACGCCGTTGGCGTGGTGGGAGAACATCCCCGTCCTGAGCTACCTGATCCTGCGCGGACGTTCGCGGCATAGCGGCAAGCGCATTTCGCTGCAGTATCCGCTGGTGGAACTGCTGACGATGGTGCTGGTGGTCGCCTGCGTGTGGCGCTTCGGCTTCGGCTGGCAGGGCTTCGGCGCGATCGTGTTCACCTGCTTCCTGATCGCGCTGTCGGGCATCGACCTGCGCACGCAGTTGTTGCCGGACCAGTTGACGCTGCCGCTGATGTGGCTGGGGCTGATCGCGGCGGTGGAGAACCTCTACATCGGCCAGAAGGCCGCATTGCTCGGGGTGATGGCCGGCTACATCAGCCTCTGGTCGGTGTGGTGGCTGTACAAGCAGATCAGCGGCAAGGACGGCATGGGCCACGGCGACTTCAAGCTGCTGGCCGCGCTGGGCGCGTGGGTCGGCTTGAGCGGCATCCTGCCGACGATCCTGCTGTCATCGCTGGTCGGCGCGCTGGTCGGTTCGGCCTGGCTGGTGATGAAGGGTCGCGACAAGGCGACGCCGATTCCATTTGGCCCGTATCTGGCCGTTGCCGGTTGGATCGTGTTCTTCTGGGGCGGATACATCACCGACGCCTACATGCGCTATGCGGGCCTGAAGTAAGCCGGCTCCACGAGCCACGACGCGCCCGCATGCGCTCCTACATAATCGACGGATGAGCGATTTCATCATCGGACTCACCGGCGGCGTGGCCTCGGGCAAGAGCGAGGTGACGCGGCGTTTCGAGGCCTTGGGCATCATGGTGGCCGACGCTGACGTGGCGGCGCGCGAGGCCGTCACCGTGGGTTCTGCCGGCCTCTTCGAGGTGGTCGCGGCGTTCGGCGCCGACGTGCTGGACGCCAGCGGCGCCCTCGACCGGGCCGCCATGCGGCGCCATGTGTTTGCCGACGACGCAGCGCGCAGGCGGCTGGAGGCGATCGTGCATCCGCGCGTGCGCAGGCTGCTGCAGGCGGCCTGCGAGGCCGCGCCCGGCCCTTATGCCATCGCCGCGATCCCGCTGCTGGCCGAGGGCGGCGGCCGCGACGCCTATCCATGGCTGCACCGCATCCTGGCGATCGACGTGCCACGCGAGGTGCAGTTCGCACGGTTGATGCGCCGCGACGGCATCGATGCGGCGTTGGCGGAGAAGATGCTTTCCGCACAGGCCACGCGCGGCCAGCGGCTGGCGATCGCCGACGACGTGATCGTCAATGATGGCCCGATATCGGCGCTCGACACGCAGGTCGCGGCATTGGATGCGCGTTATCGGGTTCTGGCTCGCCGCTAGGAAGGCATCTGTATTGTAGGAGCGCACCTGGGCGCGACCGGTTTCTGGCGGTTCCGGGAGGTCGCGCCCGAGTGCGCTCCTACAACAGCCGAGGAGTTTTCCTACGTGGTTTTGCGGGGGCGGCTGCTATCCCTTGCGTCGGGAGCACCAGATCATTACCGCATGGATACGCACTTTCAGCGGCCACACGGGCATGCGGCGCTACGCCGCGGCCGTGCGTCGCTCGCGCATCATGTCTATCACGTCACCACGACGACGTTTAAGCGTGCGCACGCCTTCAGCGACTTTGTGATCGGCAGCGCGGCTGCCGGCAGTTTCACCAGCGCAGCATCCGTGGGTGATGCGCAACTGCTGGCTTGGGTGCTGATGCCGGACCATGTGCACTGGTTGCTGCAGTTGGGCTCCGGCGATCCGCTGGCCCAAGTCGTCAACCGGATGAAGGCCCGCAGCGCAGGCGCGGTGAATGCGGCAACCGGACGACGAGGCGCTTTGTGGGATCGCGGCTATCACGACCATGCCTTGCGCAGGGAGGAGGACATTGTTGAAGTCGCGCGCTACATCGTCGCCAATCCGATTCGGGCGCGACTGGTATCGCGAGTCGGGGACTATCCGTTCTGGGATGCCGTCTGGCTGTAGGAGCGCACTTGGGCGCGAACGTTTTCTTGCGGGTTCGAGAAGGTTCGCGCCGGGTGCGCTCCTACCAGGGCGCGACATGGATTTCCTATACGGGCCAGAGTCCGCGGATCGCGGCGATGCCCTGCGCGCCGTGGGCGCGTGCTTCGAGGATGTCTTCCGGAGCCAGGCCACCGATGGCGTAGATCGGCAACGACACCTGCTCGCGCAAGGCGGCGAAGCCGGGCCAACCGATGCCGGAGGCTTCCGGATGCGTCGGCGTCGGCCGTACCGGACCGACCACGGCGAAGTCGCATTGCAGGGCCTCGGCCGCGCGCAGTTCGTCCGAGCCATGACAGGAGGCAGCCACTTCGAAGCCGATGGGCAAGGGTCGCTGCCGGAACTCGCGCAGTTGCGAGGCACGCAGGTGCAGGCCGGTCTGCAGTTCCTGCGCGAGCGCCACATCGCCATTGATCAGCACGGCCGCGTGGGCCTGCCGGCACGAGGCTACCGCCTGGGCGCAGAGCTGGCGCCAGCGCTGCGCCTCGAGCCCGGGGGCGCGCAGCTGAACCCGGCGGACGCCGCCGGCCAGCGCGCGATGCAGGCCTTCCAGCCAGTTGGCATCGTCATCGCCCGGTGTCGGTGTCACCAGATAGGCCGATGGCTGCAACAGCGCGGCGACGACCGGTCGGTCCGCCGGCGGCATCGTATAGCTGGCCAGCTTGTGCGGCGGCACCCAGGCCAAGGCCTGTCCATCCAGCCCCTTGGGCGCGCCGCCACGCCACGACGCCACGTGGCGAACGTCCAGTCGCAGGCGCTTGTGCGGGTACTGCTGCGGCACGGCGATCAGCGCCGCGCCGATTTCGACGTGGATGCCGAGTTCCTCGTGCAGTTCGCGGATCAGTGCCGCTTCCGGCGATTCGTCGGCCTCGCGCTTGCCGCCGGGGAATTCCCAGAGGCCGGCGAGGTCACGACCTTCGGTGCGCCGCGCCAGCAGGATGCGGCCGCGGGCGTCGGTGATGACGCCGGCGACGACATCGACCGGCGGGGATTGGTGATTGGTGATTGGTGATTCGTTCAAGCAGATCGCCTGGATGCCAGCTTTAGCGTTTCACCAATCCTGCATACGGTTCAACGGCCGAGGGCCGGACATCCCCACTCCCGGCCTCAAAGCAGGTCCCTCGCTACGCTCGGGATGATGCTTTTCACCAATCACCAATAACCACTCACCAATCTCGGCCCTCAAGCCAACTGTCCATGGCAGTGCTTGAACTTCTTGCCGCTGCCGCAAGGGCAAGGATCGTTGCGGCCGACCTTGGGTCCGGCAGCGCGCTCGACCGAGAGTTCCGGGATCAGGCCCGCCTGGCGTTGCTGCGCGTCGGCGGCTTCCTCGTCGGCGCCGTAGCCGCCCATGTCGGCGTGCTGGAACTGCATGCGCTCGGCGATGGCGGCGGCCTGGCGGCGCTCCTCGGCTTCCAGCGCGGCCACTTCGTCCTCGCTGCGGATGCGCACGCGCGACAGCAGCGCGATCACCTCGCGCTTGACCTTGTCCAGCATCTCGCCGAAGAGCTCGAAGGCTTCCTTCTTGTATTCCTGCTTCGGCTGCTTCTGCGCATAGCCGCGCAGGTGGATGCCCTGGCGCAGGTAGTCCATGCGCGCCAGGTGCTCCTTCCAGTTCTGGTCGAGCACGTTGAGCATGATGTGGCGCTCGAGCATGCGCATGGTGTCGGCGCCGGTCTGCGCTTCCTTGTCGGCGAAATGCTTTTCCACCGCATCCTGCACGTGCTCGGCCAACTGCTCGCTGTCCAGCTCGGTCTTCTGCTTGACCAGGTCGGCCAGCGACAGCTGCAGGCCGAACTCGTTGGCCAGCTCGGCCTCCAGGCCCGGCAGGTCCCATTGTTCGTCGATCGAATTCAGCGGCACGAAGCGCGCGACCAGGTCGGCGACCACGTCGGCACGGATGCCTTCGATGTTCTCGTGCACCGACTCGGCCTCCAGCAACTCGTCGCGCTGCTGGTAGATCACCTTGCGCTGGTCGTTGTTGACGTCGTCGAAGTCGAGCAGGTTCTTGCGGATGTCGAAGTTGTGCGACTCGACCTTGCGCTGCGCGTTGGCGATCTGCTTGGTCACCAGCGGGCTTTCGATGATGTCGTCTTCCTTCAGCCCCATCCGCGCCATCATCCGCTGCACCCAGTCGGCGGCAAAGATGCGCATCAGGTTGTCTTCAAGCGACAGGTAGAAGCGCGACGAGCCTGGATCGCCCTGGCGGCCGGAGCGGCCGCGCAGCTGGTTGTCGATGCGGCGCGACTCGTGGCGTTCGGTGCCGACGATGTGCAGGCCGCCGGCGGCCTTGACCGCGTCGTGGCGCTGCTGCCACTCGGCTTTCACGCGCGCACGGGTGACTTCGTCGAGCTCGCCGCCAGCCTCGGCTTCCAGCGCAGCCAGCTCGGACTCCAGCGAGCCGCCGAGCACGATGTCGGTACCGCGGCCGGCCATGTTGGTGGCAATGGTGACTGCACCGGGGCGGCCGGCCTGGGCGACGATGATCGCCTCGCGCTCGTGCTGCTTGGCGTTGAGCACCTCGTGCGGCACGCCGGCTTCCCGCAATTGCTCGGCCAGCATCTCGGAGACCTCGATCGAGGTGGTGCCGACCAGCACCGGCTGCTGGCGCGCGTGCGCGTCCTTGATCTCGTTGACCACCGCGCGGAACTTGCCGGCGCGGTTGAGGAATACCTGGTCGGAATGGTCCTTGCGGATCATCGGCTTGTTGGTCGGGATCACCACCACTTCCAGGCCGTAGATGCTCTGGAACTCGAAGGCCTCGGTGTCGGCCGTGCCGGTCATGCCGGACAGCTTGCCGTACATGCGGAACAGGTTCTGGAAGGTGATGCTGGCCAGCGTCTGGTTTTCGCGCTGGATGTTGACCCGTTCCTTGGCCTCGACCGCCTGGTGCAGGCCGTCGGACCAGCGCCGGCCCGGCAGGGTGCGGCCGGTGAATTCGTCGACGATCACCACTTCGCCATCGCGCACGATGTAATCGACGTCGCGCTGGTAGATGCCGTGAGCGCGCATCGCGGCGTTGAGGTGGTGCACCACGTGGATGTTGTGGGCGTCGTAGAGACCGTCGTCGCCGAGCACGCCGGCGCCGCGCAGCAGTTCCTCGGCATGCTCCTGGCCTTCTTCGGACAGATGCACCTGCTTGCCCTTCTCGTCGACCCAATAGTCGCCCTCGCCGTCCTCGGTCTTCTGTCGGGTCAGGCGCGGCACGATGGCGTCGACCTTGAGGTACAGCTCCTGCGATTCGTCGGCCGGGCCGGAGATGATCAGCGGCGTGCGCGCCTCGTCGATCAGGATCGAGTCGACCTCGTCGACGATGGCGTAATGCAGGCCGCGCTGGAAACGGTCTTCCTTGGCCAGCGCCATGTTGTCGCGCAGGTAATCGAAGCCGAATTCGTTGTTGGTGCCGTAGGTGATGTCGGCGTTGTAAGCGGCGGCCTTGTCGGAATGTGGCATGCCCGGGTAGACCACGCCGACCGACAGGCCCAGCCAGTTGTACAGCTTGCCCATCTGCGCGGCGTCGCGGCGGGCCAGGTAGTCGTTGACCGTGACCACGTGCACGCCCTTGCCCTCGAGCGCATTGAGGTACACCGCCAGCGTCGCGACCAGGGTCTTGCCCTCGCCGGTGCGCATCTCGGCGATCTTGCCCAGGTGCAGCACCATGCCACCGACCAGCTGCACGTCGTAGTGGCGCATGCCGAGCACGCGGATGCTGGCCTCGCGACAGACCGCGAAAGCCTCCGGCAACAGCTTGTCGAGCGATTCGCCGTCGGCGATGCGCTTCTGGAATTCGGGGGTCTTGGCCTGCAGTTGCTCGTCGCTGAGCTTCTTCAGTTCGGGTTCGAAGGCGTTGACCTTGGCGACGATGCGATCGAGCTGGCGCAGCAGGCGTTCGTTGCGGCTGCCGAAAACGCGGGTAAGCAGGCTGTTGAGCATGGTTTGGCCGGATCAGGAAGGGAAACGCCGCGCCTGGCGCGACATGCCGGGCAAGGCCCGAAAACAGAAAAGGGCGCTGGGCGCCCTTTTTGGCAACGCGCATTGTAGCTTGGGGCCGCTGGGACGCGTATCAACCCTTGGCGGTTGCCCTGGCCCTTGCTTGCAGCTACGCGCTGCGGCGGATGGCGGCGGGCGCGATGATGCGGCGCCCTGTTGCCACCATCAGCCGCGCTTGACTTCCTGGTCGCCGAGGAACTTGCGCGGGTTCATCACGCGGCCGTTCTGCCAAACCTCCAGGTGCACGTGGGCGCCGGTGGAACGACCGGTCGAGCCGGCCTTGGCGATCTCCTGTCCGGCCCGCGCCAGGTCGCCGACCTTCAGCAGCAAGCGCGAGTTGTGCGCATAGCGGGTCACGTAGCCGTTGCCGTGGTCGATCTCGATCACCTTGCCGTAGCCCGAACGCACGCCGGCGTAGCTGACCACGCCATCGGCGACGGCGTTGACCGGATCGCCGACGCGGGCCTTGAAATCGATGCCCTTGTGGTACTGGCTGCCGCCGCCGAACGGATCGGCGCGACCGCCGAAGCCGGACGTGATGTAGGTATTGGCGATCGGCAACCGCGACGGCACCGCGTTGCGGTCCAGCTGGCGGTTGAACAGCAGCGATTCCAGCAGGGTCAGCTGTTCACCCGAGGACTGCAGCTGCAGCTTCAGCTGGTCGAGGCCTTCGTGCAGTTCACCCGGCTTCATGTCGCGGACCGGACCGGCGCCACCGACGCCGACCGGCTTGTCGAAATCGAACTCGCCGTCTTCGAGCTGGCCGATGCGGGTGAGGCGCTCGCCGAGCGCGTTCAGGCGATTGGCCTCAGCCTGCAGTTCGGCCAGACGCGCCGCCATGGCATTGACCTCGCGGCGGGCGTGGTCGCGCACCTGGTCCAACTGCGCCTGCTCGTGGGCGACCTTGCCCTGCAGCTGCCGCACCTCGAGGCTGCCGATCCCGCTGCGGGCGCCGGCACCGGCGGCGACGCCGACGGCCGCCAGCACGATCGCCGCCGTGGCCGGCCGGAACGAGATGAAGTCGCGCATGCGATAGGGCAGGTCCATCACCCAGTAGCGCGTATTGTTTAGGATGGTTGAAACGCTCATTGAGTCCCGTATGTCTGGTTCCAGGTCCCGCGACGATCGCCCTTCAGTCCCGCAGCCGGCGCTCGATGCGCTGCTGGCGGGTCCGGCCGGCGATCCGCTGCGTCGTGCCTTGTGGCTGGACGCGCTGGACCTGCGGTTGCACCCCTGTCTGCCCCCTGAGCTGGCCGCGCATGCGCGGCTGGCCAATGTCGACCGCGGCAAACTCGTCTATGTCGTCGATTCGCCGGTGTGGCGGGCCAGGCTCAGGCTCGCGGCTACCGAAATACTCGACGCTGCCCGGTCCCTCGGGCTCGATGTGACCGATCTGGTCGCCAAGACGACGGCCAGCCCGCTGGTTGCCAAGCCACCGCAGGTCGAACGAACGGTCAAACCGATGTCGGCGGCCTCGCGTGATGCCCTGCGTGCCGCCCTGGATTCCCTGAAAGACCCCGACTCCGCGTGATCCGGAACTGCTCCTGGTTGGCCGGAGCCGGCAGTGAAACCCGTTATATCAGCGGGGTACGCCATCGAGGCCAGCCGGCATGGTAACGACCATCGCCAGGCGATTCGTTAATATCCGGGAAGAAAAAAGTTAAATTGACGTGCACGCTTCACAGTCCGCTCACGTCGATGAGCGGTTCAGACGAACGGCAGCAGATGACGGCTCAGGCGTGCGCCAGTTCGCCGTAGAACGGGGGAGCAACCCCCTGGTCCGGATAGGTGACCACTTCCCAGGCGGCAGCATCGGCCTGCAGGGCGCGCACCAGCTTGTTGTTGAGCGCATGGCCGGACTTGTGGCCCTCGTAGGCGCCGATGATGGCGTGGCCGGCCAGGTACAGGTCGCCGACCGCATCGAGGATCTTGTGGCGAACGAACTCGTTCGCATAGCGCAGGCCATCGTCGTTCAGCACCCGGAACTCGTCCAGGACGATGGCGTTGTCCATCGATCCGCCGAGACCCAGGTTGCGTTCGCGCATGAACTCCAGGTCGCGCATGAAGCCAAAAGTGCGCGCGCGGCTGACTTCCTGGATATAGGCCGCAGTCGAGAACTCCAGCTCGGCGCGCGACTGCGCGGCCGGGATCATCGGGTGATCGAACTCGATGGTGAAGCCGAGCCGGTAGCCGTCGTAAGGCGTGAAGCGCGCCAGCTTGTCGCCCTCGCGCACCTCGACCGGGCGCTTGATGCGGATGAAGCGCTTGGCCGCGTCCTGTTCGACGATGCCCGCCGACTGCAGCAGGAACACGAACGGGCCGGCCGAGCCGTCCATGATCGGCAGTTCCGCCGAGGACAGTTCGACATAGATGTTGTCGACGCCTAGGCCAGCCAGCGCCGACATCAGGTGTTCGACGGTCTGTACCTTGGCGCCCTCGCGGGACAGGCCGGTGCATAGCGTGGTCTCGCTGACCAGTTCGGCCGACGCCGGGATCTCGATCACCGGATCGAGGTCGATGCGGCGGAACAGGATGCCGGTGTCCACGGGCGCGGGCCGCAGGGTCAGGTAGACCTTCTCGCCGCTATGCAGGCCGACGCCGGTGGCGCGGATGACGTTCTTGAGGGTGCGTTGACGCAGCATGGGTCGGGGGCGGAGCCTTGCGCTGGCGTTGTGGAGATGGGGATGCAGCGGAAGCAGTCGACTCGGCTGGCCGCACCGGACGCACGAACCAGGACGCGAAGATTAGCACGCGGTTTGCTGAACCTGAACGGAAGCGGGACGGGCTCAGCCGATCTCGATGCCGGGGGGCGAACCCCGCCCGTGCAGCCACAAGCAGCCGCTGCGCCGGTACCAAAAATGCTGCCGGGCCGGCGCGACCCGGCAGCAAAAGGACGGACTTGTGCGACTTGGCTACGGCAATCAGTCGGCCTGGCGGCGCAGGAACGCCGGGATGTCCAGATAGTCGCCCGGCAGGTCGGCCACGGCCGGAGCCGCCTCCGCACCGCCGCCACGGTTGCGCAGGCCTCCGAAACCAGGCATCGGCGCCGGTTCGACGTTGGCCATCGCATCGAAGTCCGGCTGCCCGGTGGTGGCGTTGCGCACCAGCTTGATCGGCGTGCGCATCGGTTCGTGTTCCTGCAGGCGCACCGACTGCCGCGAGGCGACGCGGTTGAGGCCGGTGGCAACCACGGTCACCTTGACCTCGTCCTGCATGTCCGGATCCAGCACGGTGCCGATCACCACGGTCGCGTCTTCCGAGGCGAAGTTCTCGATGGTGCGGCCGACTTCGTCGAACTCGGCCATCGTGAAGTCCGGACCGGCGGTGATGTTGACCAGGATGCCGTTGGCACCGGACAGGTTGACGTCGTCCAGCAGCGGATTCTGGATCGCGCTTTCCGCCGCCGCCTGCGCACGGTCGTCGCCGCGGGCGTGGCCGGTGCCCATCATCGCCAGGCCCATCTCGCTCATCACGGTGCGTACGTCGGCAAAGTCGACGTTGATCAGGCCTGGGCGCACGATCAGGTCGGCAATACCCTGCACCGCACCCTGCAGCACGTCGTTCGCGGCGCGGAACGCCTGGATCATCGTCGCGTTCCTGCCCAGTACGGTGATCAGCTTCTCGTTCGGGATCGTGATCAGCGAATCGCAGTGGTGCGACAGCTCCTCGATGCCCTTCAGCGCGACCTGCATGCGACGCCGGCCTTCGAACGGAAACGGCTTGGTGACCACGGCCACCGTCAGCACGCCCATTTCCTTCGCGAGCTGCGCCACCACCGGCGCCGCCCCGGTGCCGGTGCCACCGCCCATGCCGGCGGTGATGAACACCATGTCGGCGCCGGCCAGCGCGTCCATGATGCGTTCGCGGTCTTCCAGCGCGGCCTGGCGACCGACTTCCGGATTCGCACCGGCGCCGAGCCCCTTGGTCACGTTGGTACCCAGTTGCAGCTGCAGCTTGGCGCCGCAGTTCTTGATCGCCTGCGCGTCGGTATTGGCGGTGATGAATTCCACCCCGTCGACACTGCTGTTGACCATGTGCGCGACCGCGTTGCCGCCGCCGCCGCCCACGCCTACCACCTTGATGACCGCATTCGGGGCCATCTTTTCAACCAGTTCGAAATGCGCCATGTCCACGTCCTCTCTTGTAAGTGCCGGGATTCGTGATTCGTGCTTCGTGATTCGGAATGGCTTCCTCGTCACGCCACGATCAGGACCACCGACGTTTATGTGAATTGCCTACCGCCTTACCGCAATCGTCTTTCCACCTGCCGCGCTACGCTTTTCTCAGCCAGTCCTCTGCTTCGCTCTTGACTTTCCCGATCACGAATCACCAATCACGGCTTTTCAGAACTCTCCGCGATACCAATCCTTCAATTTGTTGAACAGGCTGCCGGCGCGTCCGGTCGGGATCGACGGTCGCCGCGGGTTCTCCAGTTGGCTGCCCATCAGCAGCAGGCCGACGCCGGTGGCGTGCACCGGGTTGCCGACCACTTCGCCCAGTCCCGACACGTGCTGCGGGATACCCACGCGCACCGGCATCTGCAGCATTTCCTCGGCCAGTTCGACCACGCCTTCCATCTTCGAAGCGCCGCCGGTCAGCACCATGCCGGCACGCACCAGTTCCTCGAAGCCGGAGCGGCGCAGTTCCGCCTGCACCATCTCGAAGATCTCCTCGTAGCGGCCCTGCACCGCCTGCGCCAGTGAGTGGCGCGGTAGCCGGCGCGGCGGACGATCGCCGACGCTGGGCACCTGGATGCTTTCTTCCGCCGTCGCCAGCTGCGCCAGCGCGCAGGCGTAACGGACCTTGATCTGCTCGGCCTCCGGCGTTGGCGTGCGCAGCATGTGCGCGATGTCGTTGGTGACGTGGTCGCCGGCGATCGGCAGCGAAGCGGTGTGGCAGATGGCGCCCTGCACGAACACCGCCAGGTCGGTGGTGCCAGCACCGATGTCGACCAGTGCAACGCCCAGTTCGCGCTCGTCGTTGGTCAGCACCGCAGTGCTGGAGGCCAGCGACGACAGCACGAGGTCGTCGATCTGCAAGCCACAGCGTTGTACGCACTTGCTGATGTTGGCCGCGGCCGACTGCGCGCACACCACCAGGTGCGCGTGCACTTCCAGGCGAACGCCGGTCATGCCGACCGGGTTGCGGATGCCTTCCTGCGAGTCGTCGAGCACGTACTCGCGCGCGATCGCATGCAGGATCTTCTGGTCGGCCGGGATCGCCACGGCCTTGGCCGCTTCCAGCACGCGGTCCAGGTCCTGGTAGGTCACCTCGCCATCGCGGATCGGCACGATGCCCGGCGAGTTGCGGCAACCGACATGGTTGCCGGAAATCGACGCATACACCGAACGGATCTCGCAGCCGGCCATCAGCTCGGCCTCCTCGACCGCGCGCTGGATCGACTGCACGGTCGATTCGATATCGACCACTACGCCGCGCTTGAGGCCGCGCGATTCGTGCGAACCGATGCCGATGACTTCGATCGGATTGCCCGGCGAATATTCGCCGACCAGTGCGATTACCTTGGAAGTGCCGATGTCGAGCCCGACGATCAGCGATTTGTCGCCTTTGCGGTTCATGAGGGGGTACCGGGAATCGGGAATCGGGAATCGAGAATCGAAAAAGCAAGAGCAAAAGCGACGCGAGCAGGCGGCAACGGGGCGCGGGCCAGCGGCAGCGATTGCGGCTGTCCGATTCCCGATGCCCGATTCCCGATTCCCGACGCCTCGCCCCACGTCAGCGCAAACCCATTCGTGTAGCGCAGATCGGCACGCAGCAGCGGCCGTTGCTGCTGCTCGAGCAGCTGCGGCAGCAGGCGCGCGAAACGCGACAGGCGCAGGCGTGCATCCTCGTCGCCGCGCCCGACCACCACCTGCGCGGCGTTGTCGAGGGTCAGCGACCAGCTGCCGCGCGGATCGAGCGCGATGCCCCGCACCTGCACGCCGCTGGCGGCGAACATCTCGCGCGCTTCGTTGTACAGCGCGACGACGTCGGCGGTGCGGGTGTCAGGGCCATCGAGCAGCGGCAGGCCCTTGGGCACGTCGATGCCCTTGACCGGCAGCAGGCGCCCCTGTTGCGACAGCAGTCGATCCTTGCCCCAGCGTGCGAACGGCGCGTGCTCGACCAGCCTGATCTCGAGCACGTCCGGCCAATGCTTGCGCACCTCGGCGCGATCGACCCACGGCAGCTTGCTGACGGCCGCCTGCGCGTCGTCCAGCTGCACGGCGAAGAAGCCTTGTCGCGCATACGGCAGCACGGTGCTGCGCAGCAGCTGCGGATCGACGCGTTCGAACTGGCTGGTCACGCGTAGCTTGCGCAGCGGGAACCGTTCGGTGCCGACCCAGCCGTTCACCACCGCGACCACCGGCAGCGCGACCAGCGCCAGCGCCAGTGCCCAGGCCATGAAGCGCAGCAGGGCGCTCATGCGTCGCCTCCGGCGCCACAGTGATTCGTGATGACCAGCCATGCGGCTGTTGAAAGCCGTGATTGGTGATTCGCAAGGGCAAAGCATTGCTGCGAGCCTGCGCCCCTGCTGTTGCGAATCACGAATGACGAATGACGAATGACGACCTTCATACCGTCATCTCCAGGATCCGCCAGCACAGCTCATCGAACTCTATGCCGACCTGGCGCGCGGCCTTGGGCACCAGCGAGTGGCTGGTCATCCCCGGCGCGGTATTGGCTTCGAGCAGGTACAGGTCGCCGCTGTCGCGATCGCGCATCACGTCGACGCGACCCCAGCCGCTGCAGCCTGCGGATTCGAACGCGGCCAGCGCCAGCCGTTGGATCTCTTCCTCCTCGACGCCCGACAGGCCCGGGCACAGGTACTGGGTGTCCTCGGCGACGTACTTGGCGTGGTAGTCGTACCACTGGCCCTTGGGCACGATGCGGATCGAAGGCAACGCGACGTTGCCCAGGATGCCGACAGTCAGTTCGTCGCCGACGATCATCTGCTCCATCAGCAGCTCGCCCGGATAGCGGATGGCCAGTTCGACCGCGGCATCGACGTCGGCATCGGCCAGCACGCGCGACACGCCGACGCTGGATCCCTCGCAGGACGGCTTGACGATCACCGGCAAGCCCAGCTCGCGTGCGGCCGCGTGCACGTCGTTTCCCTTCTGTAGGCGCAGATAGCGTGGCGTCGGCAATCCCAGCGACAGCCACACCTGCTTGCTACGGATCTTGTCCATCGCCAGCGCCGAGCCGAGCACGCCGGAACCGGTGTACGGCACGCCCATCGTCTGCAACAGGCCCTGCAGCACGCCGTTCTCGCCATCGCCGCCATGCAGGATGTTGAACACGCGATCGAATTCCTTGCCCTGCAACTCGCGCAGCAGGTTCGGGATGCCATCGACCGCATGCGCGGCGACGCCGCGCGAACGCAGTGCCTCGAGCACGTTGCGGCCGGAATCCAGCGACACTTCGCGCTCGGAACTGTTGCCGCCCATCAGCACGGCGACGCGACCGAAGGCGGCCGGGTCAGTGATGCGCAGCGGTGGAATCGGGTGGGTCACTTCGTCTTTTCCTCGAAACCTTCGGCGGCCAGCCGCTGTGCGGCATAGCCGATGTCGCCGGCGCCCATCAGCAGCAGCAGGTCGCCGTCCTGCAATACGTCGGGGAGCAACGCGGCCAGATCGTTCGCGCCACCGGTCACCACCGGATCGATGCGGCCGCGCGCGCGGATCGCACGCGCCAGCGACTTGGCATCGGCGCCGTTGATCGGCGCCTCGCCGGCGGGATAGACCTCGGTCAGCACCAGCGCATCGACACTCGACAGTACTGCGGCGAACTCGTCGAACAGATCGCGGGTGCGGCTGTAGCGATGCGGCTGGAACGCCACGACCAGGCGCCTGTCGGGCCAGCCGCCGCGGGCGGCGGCGAACACCGCTTCCAGTTCCTTCGGATGGTGGCCGTAGTCGTCGACCAGCTGCACGCGCGCGCCACTTTTCGTCTGCAGTTCGGCGAGCAGGTTGAAGCGGCGACCGATGCCGGCGAAGTTCTCCAGCGCTCGCGCGATCGCATCCGCCGGCACGCCGAGCTGCCAGCCGATCGCGGCAGCGGCCAGCGCGTTCTGCACGTTGTGCCGGCCCGGCAGAGCCAGCGTCACCGGCGTGCGCGAGCCGTCCGGCAGGCACAGCACGAAGCGCATGCGCGCGCTGTCCTGCAGCACCTGTTCGGCACGCACGTCGGCTTCCTCGGAGAAGCCATAGGCCATGACATGGCGCGGCGTCTTCGCCGCAAGCGTGGCCACTTCGGGATCGTCGATGCACAGTACCGCCAGGCCGTAGAACGGCAGGCGATGGAGGAATTCCTCGAAGGCCGCCTGCACGCGAGCGAAGTCGCCGCCGTAATTTTCAAGATGATCGGCATCGATATTGGTCACGACGGCGATCAACGGATTCAGGCGCAGGAAGCTGCCGTCGCTCTCGTCGGCCTCGGCCACCAGCCACTGGCCGCTGCCCAGGCGCGCGTTGGCGCCGGCCGCGAGCAGCTGCCCGCCGATGACGAAGGTCGGGTCGATATCGCCCTCGCCCAGCACGCTCGCGGTCAGCGAAGTGGTCGTGGTCTTGCCGTGCGTGCCGGCGACGGCGATGCCGCGGCGGAAGCGCATCAGCTCGGCCAGCATCTCGGCGCGCGGCACGATCGGAATGCGCTGTGCGCGCGCTTCCATCAATTCGGGATTGTCGGACTTGATCGCGCTGGACACGACCACGCAATCGGCACCGAGCACGTTGGCCGCGGCATGGCCGCGATGCACGGTCGCACCAATTTTTCCGAGGCGACGGGTGACCGCGTTGTCCGCGTTGTCGGAACCGGAGACCTGGTAGCCGAGCGTGCACAGCACTTCCGCGATGCCACTCATGCCGACGCCGCCGATGCCGACGAAGTGCACGCGACGATAGGCCGCGGCGAGATCACCGGCGTCCTGCATGCGCCGTGTGTGCATCGTGCTCGACATCACGCCGCCTCCTGCAGGACGATGTCGGCGATGCGGTCGGCGGCATCGGGCCGTGCCAGCGTGCGCGCAGCCTCGGCCATCGCACGGCGCTTGCCCGCATCCGCCAGCAGCGGACGCAACGCGGCGATCAGACGTTCGTCGAATCCTTCGCCTTCGGCGACCAGCACGGCGGCGCCGCGCTCGACGAGGAATTGCGCATTGCGTGTCTGGTGATCATCGACCGCCTGCGGGAACGGCACCAGCACCGCACCGAGCCCGGCCGCGCACAGTTCCGCGAGCGTCAACGCACCGGCGCGGCACACCACCAGGTCGGCCCAGGCGTAGGCCTGCGCCATGTCGGCGATGAAGGGTTCGACGCTGGCGCTGACGCCGGCATCGGCATAGGCCTGCTGCGCGGCCGCGGCCATCTTTTCGCCGCACTGGTGCCGGACTTCCAACTGCTCCGTACCGATTTCGCGCAATGCCTGCGGCAATACCGTGTTCAAGGCACGCGCGCCCTGGCTGCCGCCGAGCACGAGCACCCGCACCCTGGCATGATTTCCGGCAAGGCGTTCCGCCGGCGGTGCGATTGCCGCGATCTCGGCGCGGACGGGATTGCCGACCACTTCTTCATTCGTGCCGGCGAAGCTGTCAGGGAAGCCGGTCAGCACGCGTCCGGCGAATTTCGCCAGCACGCGGTTGGTCATGCCCGGCGCGCGGTTTTGTTCGTGCACGACCAGCGGCAGGCCAAGACTGCGT
The DNA here is from genome assembly GCF_007830035.1 of Luteimonas cucumeris. Taxonomy (GTDB): domain Bacteria; phylum Pseudomonadota; class Gammaproteobacteria; order Xanthomonadales; family Xanthomonadaceae; genus Luteimonas_C; species Luteimonas_C cucumeris. The sequence continues at coordinate 279,238 of NZ_VLKN01000004.1, forward strand.
GCCGCCAGTCCGCCCGGTCCCGCGGCGAAGCCGCCGAAACTGATCACGGCGCGGACATCGCGTGCACGCAAGCGCGCACGCGCCTGCATCACCGCGCCGAACAGCTTGAATGGGGCCAGCAACAGCGTGGCCATGCCCTTGCCGCGCACGCCGGCGACATCGAGCGTATCGATCTCGATGCCATGCTGCGGCACCAGTCGCGTTTCCATCTTGCCGGCAGCACCCAGCCAGGCCACCGGCACGCCGCGCGCGCGCAAGGCCTGCGCGACAGCGAGGCCGGGGAAAATGTGACCGCCGGTACCACCGGCCAGGATCATCACCGGGCGCTGCTCGCCATTCATGCGCCTTTCCTCAGTCCTAGCGTCGGCTCGGTGCGCTGGCGCAGGCGACTGGTGCCGCGCGCCGGCGCGATGTCGGCCGGTGCAGGCTGCGCGGTTGCCGGCGTGCCGGTCGACGGCTGCACGGCCTCGCCGCGCAGGCGCGCGACCTGGCGCTCGGCGCGATCCAGTTCGTAGGACACACGCAGCAGCAGGCCGAGTGCGGCGCAGGTCATCAGCACGCTGGAGCCGCCGGACGAGATCAGCGGCAAGGTCAGTCCCTTGGTCGGCAGCAACCCGAGGTTGACGCCGATCGATACGAAACTCTGCAGGCTGATCCACAGCGCGATGCCGAACGCGCAGTATCCGGCGAAGTGGCGGCGCATTTCGACGCAGCGCAGTCCGATCCAGAACGCACGCCCGACCAGCAGCGCATACAGGCCGATCACCAGGCACACGCCGACGAAGCCGAGTTCCTCGCCGATCACCGCGAGGATGAAATCGGTATGCGCTTCCGGCAGGAAGTTGAGCTTCTGCACCGAAGCGCCGAGGCCCACGCCGAACCATTCGCCGCGACCGACCGCCATCAGTGCATTGGTCAGCTGGTAGCCGCTGCCGAGCTGGTCGGCCCAGGGGTCGAGGAAGGAAGTGAAACGGCGCACGCGATACGGCTCGGCGATCGCGATCGCCGCCAGGATCGGCAAGCCCACCAGCACCGGTCCGAACATGCGCGGCATGTGCACGCCGCCAAGCACGAGCATGCCGGCGGTGATGGCCAGCAGCAGCGACAGCGAGCCGAAGTCGGGTTGCATGATCAGCAGCGCCACCAGCAGCACCGCCACGCCGATCGGCTTGAGCATCGCGATCCAGGTCGCGTTCACCTCGTCGCGGAAGCGCACCAGGTAACTGGCCAGCCACACCACGTACATCAGCTTGACCGCTTCCACCGCCTGGAAATTGGAGACGCCGAGGTTGATCCAGCGCTGCGCCCCATTGACGCTCTTGCCGATTCCCGGCACGAACACCAGCAGCAGCAACACGAAGCACAGCAGCAGCAGCCACTGGTTCTTCTGCTCGACCGTCTTCAGTTCGGTGCGCATCAGCCAGATCGCCAGCACGCCACCAGCGCCGAGGAACACGATGTGCCGGGTCAGGTAGTAGAACGGGCCGACGCCGTCGTTCTCGGCGATGGCGATCGAACTGGACGCGACCATGACCACGCCCAGACAGGCGAGCGCGATGGTGGCGCCCAGCAACCAGGGATCGAAGCGGCCCTGGATCGCATCCAGGCGCGTGGCCTGGCGCGGACTGTCGGTGGCGTAGGTGGTGCTCATCAGCGCACCTTCAACGTTGCGAGGCCGACCAGCACCAGGATCACCGAGATGATCCAGAAGCGCACGATCACGCGTGGTTCCGGCCAGCCCTTGAGTTCGAAGTGGTGGTGGATCGGTGCCATCCGGAACACGCGCTTGCCGGTGAGCTTGAACGAGGCCACCTGGATGATCACCGACAGCGTTTCGATGACGAACACGCCGCCCATGATCACCAGCACCAGTTCCTGGCGGACGATCACGGCGATCGTGCCGAGCACTGCGCCCAGCGCCAGCGCACCGATGTCGCCCATGAACACCATCGCCGGATAGGTGTTGAACCACAGGAAGCCAAGCCCGGCACCGGCAATGGCCGCGCAGATGATCACCAGCTCGCCCGCGCCGGGCACCTGCGGAATCTGCAGGTAGTTGGAGAACACCGCATTGCCTGACGCATAGGCGAACACGCCCAGCGCGCAGGCGACCAGCACCGTCGGCATGATTGCCAGGCCGTCGAGGCCGTCGGTCAGGTTGACCGCGTTGGAGAAGCCAACGATCCAGAAATAGGCGATCGTGACGAAGGCAAAGCCGACCAGCGGCAGTGCCACTGCCTTGAAGAACGGGATATAGAAGGTGATCGCCGCCGGCGCATCGGCGGTGTAGTACAGGAACAGACCCGCGGCCAGGCCGAATACCGATTGCGCCAGGTATTTCCAGCGCGACTTGAGTCCATTCGGATCGCGCCTGACGATCTTGATCCAGTCGTCGTACCAGCCGATCGCACCGAACGCCAGCATCACCGCCAGCACCAGCCATACATAACGGTTGCGCAGGTCGCCCCACAGCAGTACCGACAGCAGCACGGTGATCAGGATCAGCGCGCCACCCATGGTCGGCGTGCCGGCCTTGGAGAAATGCGTCTGCGGACCGTCCTGGCGGATCGGCTGACCACCCTTGTACTGCGCCAGCTTGCGGATCACCGCCGGCCCCAGCCACAGCGACAGGAAGAGCGCCGTCAACGCGGCGAGGATGCCGCGGAAGGTCAGGTAGGCGAACAGGCCGAACAGGCTTTCCAGCTGCTGCAGCCAGCGCGTGAGTTCAAGCAGCATCGGTGCCCCCCGTGTTCGTCGACGGTTCTTTCGACAGCAATGCGCTTACGACCCGATCCATGGCGCTGCCGCGCGAGCCTTTGACCAGCACCCTCAACACCGCGGAAGGAGCATCCGTAACGGCCTGCAGATCGGAGCGCAGCGCGCGCGCCAGTGCTTCATGGGATTCGAAGGCGCGGCCACCGTCTCCGAAAGCCTGCGCGGCGGCGGCGCTCAACGTGCCAAGCGCGTACAGACGCGCGATGCCGGCGCTCTTTGCGCGACGTCCCGCTGCCGCGTGCAGGGCCTCGGCATCGGCGCCGAGTTCGCGCATGTCGCCCAGCACCAACCAGCTTTCGCCACCCTGCCCGGCCAGGGTTTCGATCGCGGCGTTGAGCGATCCGGGATTGGCGTTGTAGCTGTCGTCGATCAGCTGCACGTTGCCGTCGAGGCGATGCGCGACCAGGCGGCCGGCCACCGCACGTGCTGCGCCGAGCCCGGCTGCGATCGTGTCCAGCGACGCGCCCGCGCCCAGCGCCAGGCAGGCCGCGGCGAGTGCGTTGGATACGTTGTGCCGTCCCGGCAACGGCAGCGCGATGTCGACATCGCCGGCCGGCGTGATCAGGATGAATGCCATGCCTTCGGCGGTCGCGCGGACGTCGCGCGCGCTGATGTCGGCGGTGGCTTCGAGCCCGAAGCGCAGGATGCGGCGGCCATGCGCGCGCTCGGCGAAATACGGGGCGAACGCATCGTCGGCGTTGATCACCGCCACGCCGTCGGCCGGCAGCGCATCGTAGATCGCAGCCTTGGTGTCGGCGACGCCGAGCAAGCTGCCCATGCGTTCCAGATGCGCGGGCGCGATGTTGTTGACCAGCGCCACGTCGGGCCTGACGACGGCCGTCAGATACGCGATGTCGCCGGGCTTGCCGGCGCCCATCTCGTAGATCGCGATGTCGGCATCCTCCGGCGCGTCGATCACCGCCAGCGGCAGGCCGATCTCGTTGTTGCGGTTACCCGGGTTGGCATAGGCCTTCCTGCCGCGGTCCTGCGCGAGGATCGACAGCAGCAGGGTCTTGACGCTGGTCTTGCCGTTGCTGCCGGTAATCGCGACCACCTTGCCGCCGCGCTCGCGCTGCAACGCGCCGGCCAGGGCGGCAAGCGCGCGCTCGGTATCGGCCACCACGATCTGCGGCAGGTCGATGGCAAGTTCGCGCGACACCAGCGCCGCCGCAATCGCGGCACCTGATGTCGTGGAAGAAGATTTCGCGAACACCGCGACATGATCGTGGCCGTCGAAACGCTCGCCCTTGAGTGCGACGAACAACGCCGCGCCGGTCGCCGGCAATGCACGGGTGTCGGTGGCAATGGCATCGACCACGACGTCATCGCCCTTTACAGCTGCGCCATTCACAGCTACGCCGTGCAGGCGGCCACCGGTCATGCGCGCGATCGCCGAGAGGCTCAGCGGCTTCATGCCCTGCCCTCCAGCACGCTGCGTGCAACGCGCGTGTCGTCGAACGGATGCTTGACGCCGGCGATCTCCTGGTAGGGCTCATGGCCCTTGCCGGCGATCAGCACGATGTCGTCGGCGCCGGCCTCGCCGATGGCGCGCGCGATCGCGGCAGCGCGATCGCGTTCCACCACCACGGCCTGCGGACGCGCGAATCCCGCCATGATCTCGGCGACGATGGCATCGCCATCCTCGCCACGCGGATTGTCGTCGGTGACGATCACCGCATCGGCGTGCGCCTCGGCAATCGCCGCCATCAGTGGACGCTTGCCGCGATCGCGTTCGCCGCCGCAGCCGAACACGCACACCAGACGCCCACGCAGGTGGCCGCGCAGCGACTGCAGCGCCTGCTGCAACGGATCGGGCTTGTGCGAATAGTCGATCACCACCAGCGGCAGCACGCCATCGCCGCCGAGCCGGTTCATGCGCCCGGCGATGGGCTGGAGCTGCGGCAGCACCGCGGCGATGGCCTCGGGCGTCTCGCCCAGCGCATGCAGCACGCCAGCCACCGCCAGCAGGTTGTCGACATTGAAACGGCCGAGCAGGGAAGAACGCACCGCGGCGCGGACATCTCCCAATACCAGGTCGAAGGCCAGGCCGGACGCATCCAGCGCGATGTTCTCTGCGCGCACCAGTGCCTGCGCATGGCCACGCGCGCTCAGGCCGACGCCGCGCACGCTGTCCGGCAGCTGCGCGAGCAGAGACACGCCGAAATCGTCGTCGAGATTGACCGCTGCCGCCTGCAGGCCCGGACGCGCGAACAGCTTCGCCTTGGCGGCACCGTACGTCGCCATGTCGCCGTGATAGTCGAGGTGGTCACGGGTGAGATTGGTGAACACCGCCACGTCGTAATGCACCGCATCGACGCGACCCTGGTCCAGCGCGTGCGAACTGACTTCCATCGCCACGGCCGTGGCGCCGGCGTCGCGCAGTTGTGCCAGCAGCGCATGCATCTGCAATACCAGCGGCGTGGTGAACCCGGTCGGCTGCGCATCGCCGTACAGCCCGGCGCCCAGCGTGCCGATCGTGCCGGCGCGCCGACCAAGCAGTTCCAGCGACTGCGCGATCAGCTGCACCGTCGAGGTCTTGCCGCTGGTGCCGGTGACACCGACCATCGTCATCGCATGCGAGGGTTGGCCGTGGAACTGGTCGGCCATCGCGCCCATGCGCGCGCGCAGGCCGGGCACGGCGATGGCATCGGCCGGTGCCGGCAGGTCCGGCGGTGCCGGCGGTTCGAACAGGATCGCGCCGGCACCGGCAGCGCGCGCCTGGTCGACGAAGCCCAGGCCATGCGCGCCGAAACCGGCGATGGCGACGAAGGCGTCGCCGCCGTGGACATCGCGGCTGTCCAGTACCAGCCCGGTAACGGCCAGTTCCGCCGGCACGGCGGGCACGTCCGGCAACAGTTCAGCCAGCAGCATCGCGCGGGTCATGGCTGCAGCTCCGCAGCAGCCGGGACTGTGGACTGCGGGCTGGAGATCCGGCCGGCGGCGACAGCTACCGGTTTTCCGCCATTGCGCTTGGCTTCCGCTGCAGCCTGCGCCGCCAGCCAGGTCTCGATGTCGTCCGGCGGCACGTCCATCAGCCGCAGCGCGCCTTCCATCACGTTCTGGAACACCGGCGCCGACACGTAGCCGCCGCCGTAGCCGTAGCCGCGGCTCGCGTCGGGTTCGTTGATGACGATCGCCATCGCGAAGCGCGGATTGTCGACCGGCACCACGCCAGCGAAAAACGCGACGTACTCGCGCGAGTAGCCGCCGCCGCTGGCCTTGCGCGAGGTGCCGGTCTTGCCGGCGACGTGGTAGCCGAGGATCGCCGCGCGCGTGGCGGTGCCGCCGGTCTCGGTCACCGTCTGCATCATCTTCATCACTTCACGGGCGATCTCCGCGTCCAGCACCTGCCTGGATTCGTTGACCTGGCCCTTGACGAAGGTTGGCGCGATCAGTTTTCCGCCGTTGGCGAGTGCGGCGTAGGCGGTCGCGATCTGCAATGGCGTCGCCGACAGCCCGTAACCGTAGGACATGGTCTGCTTGCTGGTGCCGCTCCATTGCGACGGCGGCATGAACACGCCCGCGGCCTCGCCCGGGAAGCCGCTGTGCGTGCTTTCGCCGTAGCCGAACCTGCGCACGAAATCGTAGAAGGTCTTGTCCGGCAGCAGCGCCACGATCTTGGAGGCGCCCACGTTCGAACTCTTGGTGAGCACGCCGGTGGTATCGAGGATGCCGTAGTTGTGCGTGTCGGTGGTGCGATAGCGGCCGTTCGGCATCCAGCCCGGATTGGTGTTGAATTTCGTCTCCGGCGTGATCACGCCGGCCTCGAGCGCGGCGGCCACGGTCAACGGCTTCATCGTCGAGCCCGGTTCGATCACGTCGGTCACGGCGCGGTTGCGGTGCGAATCGCGATTGCCCGACTCCACCGCGTTCGGGTTGTAGGACGGCAGGTTGGCCATCGCCAGCACTTCGCCGGTGGCAACGTCCAGCACCACTGCCGAGCCGCTGCTGGCGTCGGATTCCAGCAATGCGCGCTTCAATTCGCGATAGGTCAGGTACTGGATGCGGCGGTCGATGGTGAGCGTCAGGTCCTTGCCCGGTTGCGCCGGCTTGATCAGGTCGACGTTCTCGACGATGCGGCCGCGGTTGTCGCGGATCACGCGCTTGCTGCCGGGCGTGCCGCGCAGCCATTCGTCGAAGGCCAGTTCCAGGCCTTCCTGGCCTTCGTCGTCGATGTTGGTGAAGCCCAGCACGTGCGCCATCGCTTCGCCTTGCGGGTAGAAGCGGCGGAATTCGCGCTGCGAGAACACGCCGGGGATGTCGAGCGCGACGATCTTCTTCGCCGCCACCGGACTGATGCGGCGCTTGAGCCACATGAATTCCTTGCCGGCGCGCTGCGACACCTTGCGCGTCAGGTAATCCGCGGGCACGCCGAGTGCCTTGGCGAGTTGCGGCAGCCGCGCCGGATGCTTCAGCAGCTCCTGCGGATCGGCCCACACCGATTCCACCGGCGAGGAAACCGCCAGCGGCTCGCCGTTGCGGTCTGTGACCATGCCGCGCGAGGTCGGGATCTCGATGTCGCGCAGGAAACGCGCATTGCCCTGCTTCTGGTAGAAGTCGTTGTCGATCAGCTGCAGGTCGACCGCGCGCCCGACCAGCGCCAATGAACTCAATCCCAGCGCGCCGGCGACCATCGCCAGCCGTGCGCGCAGGTTGAACTGGGCGCGATTGCGCGGCTTCATGGACGCACCACCACGATCTCGGCGGCTTCAGGGAACTTCATGCCGAGCCTGTCGCGCGCGATCTGGTCGATGCGGTTGCTCTCGGCCCAGGTGGCCTGTTCCAGCTGCAGGCGACCGAACTCGATGTTGAGCGCGTCGCGCGCCTTCTCCAGCCGCGTCAGCTCCACGAACAGCTGTCGGTGCTGATGACGCGCATGCACCACCATCACCGCGGTGACGACATTGGCAGCGATCAGGATCGCGAGCAACATGCGCAGGCTCATGGGTGGCCTCCTGCGGAGGCGGGGGCCAGGGGCTGGGGACTGGGGACTCGGAACAGCGGTGCGGCCTCGCGCGAACGCCGGCCTGCATCGCTGCTTTGCTTTTGTTCTTCGCCGAGCCCCCAGTCCCCAACCCCCAGTCCCGCTCCATCCAGCTTTTCAGCCACCCTCAGCACCGCGCTGCGCGCGCGCGGATTGGCCGCCAGCTCCGCCGCGCCCGCTTTCTGGGCTCCATCAATCGCGCGCAAGGTCGGCACGAAGGATTCGACTGCCGGCAAGCGACGATTCGTCGGCGGCGCTTTCGCGTGCCGGGCGATGAACTGCTTGACGATGCGGTCTTCCAGCGAATGGAAGCTGATCACCGCCAACCGGCCCTGCGGCTTGAGCGCGGCCAGCGCCGCGTCCAGGCCCGCTTCCAGGTCGGACAGTTCGCGATTGACGTGGATGCGGATCGCCTGGAACGAGCGCGTCGCCGGATGGATGCTGTCGTGCTTGCCGCGCGGCATCACCGACGCGATCAGCTGGGCGAGATCGGCGGTACGTTCGATCGGCTGCTGCGCCCGACGGGCGACGATCGCGCGCGCGATGCGCCGGCTCATGCGTTCCTCGCCGTAGGTCCACAGCACGTCGGCGATGTCCTGCTCGGATGCATTCGCCAGCCACTGCGCGGCGCTTTCGCCGCTGTCGGGATCCATGCGCATGTCGAGCGGGCCGTCCTTGCCGAAACTGAAGCCGCGTTCGGCCACGTCCAGCTGCGGCGACGACACGCCCAGGTCGAGCAGTACCCCATCGAGGCCGACGGCCACCGCATCCCAATGCGCGAGGTCGGTGAAGCTGCCGCGATGGATCGCGACGCGCGGGTCCGTGCCGAACTCGCGCTCGGCCACCGCAATCGCCTCGGGATCCTTGTCCATCAGCAGCAGTCGCCCTCCCGTGCCCAGCTTCTGCAGCACGCCGCGCGCATGGCCACCACGCCCGAACGTGCCATCCAGATACGTTCCGTCCTCGACCACCCGCAGCCCTTCCATGACCTGCTCGAACATCACCGGCAAGTGCAGACCCGGAAGGTGGGCGGACCGGCTGTCCGCGCCACCCGTGCTCACAACTGCAGGTCGAGTAGGTCCTCGCCCAGATCCGCGTCGCCAAGGGTCTGGCGGATCTGTGCGTGGTGGGCCTGCTCGCTCCACAACTCGAATTTGTCGCCCATGCCCAGCAGCACGGCCTTCTTGTCGATGCCCACCGCGCTGCGGTGGCTGGCCGGCACGCTGATGCGGCCATTGCCGTCGGGTTCAACGAAGCTCGCCGCGCCGACCAGCTTCAGCTGCAGGTTGCGGCTGACGCTCTTGGTGCGCGGCAACGCGTTGACCTGGTCGCGCACACGCTCCCAGACCGGCTGCGGATAGAGATAGAGGCTGCCGGACTCGAACGGGTTGTAGGTGATCACCAGGCGGTTGCCGCATTCGCGCGCGACCAGGTCCCGGTAACTGGTCGGGATCGCCAGCCGGCCCTTGTCATCGATCGTGATGGCGGTCTCGCCCTGGAACACAAACCCGTCCGGTTCTTGCCCGTCTTCGGCGGGCTTCAGCATCGGAAAACCACCAATATCCCGGTTTTCCCACGAGATGCCACCTTAGGAGCCGCCCACAGGGTTGTCAACAACTTTGCAGGGCTAATTTCGCTAGGCCGGTCAATGACTTGCGCTGAACTTGAGAGACTTGTTCAAGCTTTATCCACAAGCTGCTGTTTAGTCTCAAATTTTGAGATTGGACCAATCTCAGACTGTTGGAGACCTCTGAACAGTGACCTGGCTCCCGCTCGTGCTGCAGCGCAGCAACCAAGGCTTGACCAGCAATTGTTCTGCCGTTGCAACAAGTCGGCAAGAAACACCCTGGCCCGGGCGATGCATGCAACGAAGTATCCGGAACACGCGGTGGCCGCATTCCGCTTCGCTGGATTCCGAAGTTTCGGTGCAGGGAATAAGGGGCGGAGCCGGCCGATAAGCCGGGTTCTGTCGTGGACAACCATTCCTCTAGGCGCAGCGTCGCCGCTACGCTCAAGCAACCTACCCGGACCCGACGCGGGCCGCGTCATGGGGTCCCTATTTGGCCTTGCTCCCGGTGGGGTTTGCCGTGCCGGTCCGTTGCCGGACTCGCGGTGCGCTCTTACCGCACCATTTCACCCTTGCCACGCATTCCGAAGAACCGTTCGGCGGTATCTTTCTGTTGCACTTTCCGTCGGCTCGCGCCGCCCAGGCGTTACCTGGCACCGTGCCCTGTGGAGCCCGGACTTTCCTCGGCACCCGATCGCCCCGAAAGGCTCAGGATGACGCGGTTGTCTGGCCGGCTCCGCCGTGCGTATTGTCGCACGTGCGCTTCTCGATCCGCCGAACGGGTGCGATCGCGCCGTTTACGTTTGCCCGGTCTTAAGCGTTCGTCGGCGAACGGCTTTACAGGAGCATCGGCAGCAAACCCATTGCCAGCCCGCCCAGCGCCAGGCCCAGCACCACCATCCAGGACGGCATCTGCCAGCGGATCAACGCGACGATGCCGAGCACGACCAGTGCCACGTCCATCCACCCATGCACCGCACTGGTCCACACCGGCCGGTACAACGCCGCCAGCAGCAGTCCCACGACCGCGGCGTTGATCCCGGCCAGCGCCGCCTGCATGCGGGCGTTGCGACGCAACGCGTCCCAGTACGGCAGCACGCCGATCACGAGCAGGAACGACGGCAGGAAGATCGCCAGCAGGCACAGCAGACCGCCCCACGCGCCACCGGGACCGGCGGTCATCGCCGCGCCCAGATAAGCGGCGAACGTGAACAACGGACCCGGCACGGCCTGCGCTGCGCCGTAGCCGGCAAGGAACGCGTCGCCGGAAATCCAGCCGGGTGGCACCACCGCGGCCTGCAGCAGTGGCAGTACGACGTGGCCGCCACCGAACACCAGCGATCCGGCGCGGTAGAACGCGGAAAAGATCGCCAGCTCCGGTATCGGCCAGAGCTTCGCGGCCAACGGCAACGCGAACAGCAGCAGCAGGAAAGCCGCCAGCGACAGTGCGCCGAGCCGGCGCGATACGCGCGCCGGCGCCGCGTCGTTCGGCGGCGGCGCCACGTGCCGCAGGAACGCAACGCCGAGAATGCCGCCGATGACGATCGCGCCAGTCTGGCCCCATGCATCGGCCCGCAACAGCACGAGCGCCGCCGATGCCAACGCGAGCGCGATCCGCGGCGCGTCCGGGCACAGCGTGCGCGCCATGCCCCACACCGCCTGCGCGACCACGGCCACGGCGACCAGCAACAAACCATGCACCATGCCGGCCGGCCATTGCGTGCCCCACGCCGATGCCGCGAGTGCGAACAGGATCATCGCCAGCGCCGAAGGCATCGTGAATCCGCACCACGCCGCGAACGCGCCGCGCAGACCGCCGCGGTCCAGGCCGATCGCCATGCCGACCTGGCTGCTCGCCGGGCCCGGCAGGAACTGGCACAACGCGATCAGGTCCGAATAGACGCCTTCCGACAGCCAGCGCCGCCGAACCACGAACTCCTCGCGGAAATAGCCCAGATGCGCGATCGGCCCGCCAAATGAAGTCAGTCCCAGGCGCAGGAAGACGAGGAAGATCGTCCAGCTGCTGTCGCGAGTGGCATCAGTGGCATCGGCGTCAGCCATGAGAGCGATTCATCTTGGGGCGTTGTCCGGCGTACATCCTCTGAATCCCGACGCGACGCCTGCCAGATGACAGGCTTCAAGAGCGGCTGTTCGCGAACCGCATCAACCGCCATACAAGGCCTTGCGCGGCGCGCCGCTCAATTCCGCAGCCAGTTTCGCAGCCGTCGAGGGCGACAGGTGCTCGCTGAGCTTGGCATACAGGCGTCGACCCTCGATCACTTTGGCATCGGCTTCTTCGCCGGCGCCATGCACCAGCAGCACGAATTCGCCCTTGCGCTGGTTCACGTCGGCGGCGACGCGCGCACGCAGATCCTCGAGGGTGCCGTCCAGCACGGTTTCGAACAGTTTGGTCAGCTCGCGCGCAAGCGTCGCGCCGCGCGCCGCGCCTAAAGCAGCAACGGCATCGGCCAGCGTGTCCTCGATGCGATGCGAGGATTCATAGAACACCAGCGTGCGTGTTTCCGCGGACAGTGCCGCCAGCCGTTCGCGCCGCGCGGCCGCCTTCGCGGGCAGGAAGCCTTCGAACACGAAGCGGTCGCTGGGCAGGCCTGCGACGCTGAGCGCGGCGATCAGCGCGCTCGGGCCCGGCACCGGGCTGACCTTGATGCCTGCCGCGCGCGCGGCGCGAACCAGCCGGAAGCCGGGATCGCTGACCAGCGGCGTACCGGCATCGGACACCAGCGCCAGTGATTCGCCAGCCAGCATCCTGGCGACCAGGCGTTCGGCGATCTCGTCCTCGTTGTGTTCGTGCAGTGCCTGCAACGGTTTCTCGACGCCGAAATGCGCCAGCAGCTGGCGGGTATGGCGGGTGTCTTCGGCGCAGATCGCGGCGACGCGGCCGAGCGTTTCCAGCGCGCGCGGACTGAGATCGCCGAGATTGCCGATCGGCGTGGCCACTACGTACAGGCTGCCGCAAGTGGACACACCGGTGGGGTTGAGGGGGGCGGACATCGTCTCTCCAGCGGCTGCGGGTAGAATCCTAGCTGTTCTTCCCACCGAGACCCGCACCGATGCGGAATGCGATGACACGGACTGGATCGAAACTGCTGCCGCTGCTGGCGATGTTGCTGCTGTTTGCCGGCTGCGCCACGGTGCAGGTCAGCGACGTGGGCGGCAAGTCCACCACGTCGAACAATCCCACGATCATCGCGGCCACTGAGCTGGCGCGCGGCTACGCCATGCTGGATGGCGCGGCCAAGACCCAGCGCGCCGACCAGATCGACCGCATGCTGTCGGGGCTCGACGACGCCACGCTGGCGAGCGAAGCGGCGGCGATGCCGGTCGGCGATCCGCTCTACAACTTCGCCGGCCGCGCCCTGCAGCGCCGCGGCCTGCCGCTGCCGCGACCGTTCGACCGCGGCGCGCAATGGGGCTTCGATGCCAGCCAGCGTCCGCCCGCCGATCGCGATGGCTACCGGCCGCCGCTGAAACTCGCGGTCCTGCTGCCGCTGTCCGGGCAACTGGCCACGGCCGCGGCGCCGGTGCGCGACGGCCTGCTGGCCGGCTATTACGGCGAACGCCGGCAGCGCCCGGACATCCACTTCTACGACACCGCCGGCACGCCCGGCGGTGCGGTCGCCGCATACGCCAAGGCAGCCGCGGAAGGCAACGATTTCGTGGTCGGCCCGCTCGGTCGCGACGAAGTCAGCGCATTGTTCAACCAGGGCAGCCTGAGCGTGCCGATGCTGGCGCTGAACCGCGGCAACGTGGCGCCGCCGCCCGGCAACGCCAGCTTCTCGCTGGCGCCCGAGGACGAGGCGATCTCCGCGGCCGAACACCTGATATCGACCAACGCGCGCCACGTGCTGATATTGACCAGCAACGACGCCAGCATGCGCCGCGCAGCGGACGCGTTCCGCGAGCGTTTCGCCGAGCGCGGCGGCACCATCACCGACACGCTCACCGTCAGCGAGACCGCCGAAGGATTCACGCCGATCCTGCAGGCCGCCACGGCCAAGCCCGGCGGCGTGGATGCGCTGTTCCTGGCGATCAAGGGCAGCCAGGCGCGCGCGCTGGCGCCGCAACTGGCGATGGCCGGGCTTGCCGGCAAGCCGCGCGTGGCGACTTCGCAGCTGATCTCCGGCACCGGCAAACCGGAAGAGGATGTCGCGCTGGACGGCATCATCTTCCCGAGCGATGCCTGGAGCGTGCGCGGCGCACCGGGCCTGCCGCCGGCGAGCATGACCGGGCAGTCGCTGCCGACCGCGCGTGGCCCGGCCGCGCGACTGTTCGCCTTCGGTTACGACGCGTGGCTGATCACCGCGTTCCTGGAACGGCTGGCCACCAGCGCCGAGGGCGACATCCAGGGCGCTACCGGCGAACTGGGCATAGACGGCTTCGGCAACATCGTGCGTACGCCGGCATGGTCGACTTTCAGCGGCGGCCACGTCGTACCGCTGGCACGCGGTGGCGGTTGACCGCCGCGCGCGCGGCGCTGCGGTCGAAGCTGCTGCGCGCGCGCACCTGAGAAAAGCCGGACTGGTCGATGTCGCCGCCAACGCGAACTATCGCGGCGGCGAGCTGGACCTGGTCATGCTGGATCGAAGCGGCCGCGACGGCGGCACGCTGGTGTTCGTCGAGGTGCGCTACCGTCGCGACCCGCGCTTCGGCGGCGGCGCGGCGTCGGTCGATGCCGGCAAGCGACGCAAGCTGGTGCTTGCCGCGCAGATGTTCCTGCTGACGCATCGCCAGTACGCCGATGCGCCCTGCCGTTTCGACGTGGTCGAAGCCGACGGCGACCCGGATGCGCCGCGACTGCACTGGCTGCGCGACGCCTTTCGCGGCGACGACGTGTAGCCTGCCTTGGGGCCAGGGACGGCACGCGGAACGGCACGCTTACAATCCACCCATGTCCTCCCTGCCCGCATCCCTCGTCGACGAACTGTCCGCCCTGCTCGGCGACGGCTGGCTGACCGGCGCAAGCGAACGCGCCGCACACGGCAACGACAACTCGCGCCGCTCGGCGTTGCCCGATGCCGTGGCTGTGCCCAGCACGCGCGAGCAGGTCGTCGCGATCGTGCGTGCGTGCCGCGCGCATCGCGTGCCGATTGTCGCGCGCGGCGCCGGCACCAGCAGCACCGGTGCGGTGCTGCCTACGGCCGGCGGCGTGGTGGTGTCGTTCGATCGCATGAACCGCATCCTCGACATCCGCGCCGGCGATCGCTGCGTGGTCGTCGAGCCGGGCGTACTGAACGGCGACCTGCAGCGCGCGCTGGCGCCGCATGGTCTGTTCTGGCCGCCGGATCCCGCCAGTGCGGAGTTGTGCACCGTCGGCGGCAACCTGGCCTGCAATGCCGGTGGCCCGCACACCGTCAAGTACGGCGCCACCCGTGACAACGTGCTCGGCCTGAGCGCCGTCACCGGCAGCGGCGAACTGATCCGTTGCGGCAGCGCGACCACCAAGGACGCCACCGGCTACGACCTCACCCACCTGATCGTCGGCAGCGAAGGCACGCTGGCGCTGATCGTCGAAGCCACGCTCAAGCTCGCACCATTGCCGCCGCAACGCGCCAGCCTGCGCGCGCTGTACCTCGATGTCGCCAGCGCGGCGGCGGCGGTGTCGCGGATCATGGCGCAACCGGTCACGCCGGCGATGCTCGAATTCATGGATGCGGCCTGCATCAGGCTGGCGCGCGACGTCGGCGGTGCCGATATCCCTGACGCCGGTGCGCTGCTGATGATCGAGGCCGACGGCGATGCCGCGACCTTGCCGCACGCCGTCGCGGTGCTGGCGCATGCCGCGCGCGGTGCCGGCCTGTTGTCTCTCGATACCGCGCCGGACGAAATCGCCAGCGAGAAGCTCTGGGCTGCGCGCAAGGCGCTGTCGCCGGCACTGCGCAGCATCGCGCCGGGCAAGATCAACGAGGACGTGGTGGTGCCGGTCACACGCATCCCCGACCTGGTCGACGGCATCCAGGCGCTGGCGCGCGAGTTCGACCTGCGGATCGTCGCCTTCGGCCATGCCGGCAACGGCAACCTGCACGCCAACATCCTGTTCGATCCCGACGACACCAGCCAGGACGCACGCGCGCAGGCCGCGCTGCCGCGGCTGTTCGCGCTGACGCTGGCGCTCGGTGGCACGCTGTCCGGCGAGCACGGGATCGGCCTCGCCAAGCGCGATTTCATGGTGCATGCCTTCGATCCGGCCACGCTGGCGGCGATGCGCGCGGTCAAGGCTGCGTTCGATCCGGATGGCGTGTTGAATCCGGGCAAGGTGCTGCCGTAGCGTGTCAACGTCGCGCGATTCGCGCGGAGGTCGACCGATGTCCATCCGTATCGTGCTGCTGTGCTGCCTGCTGTGCTGCATCGGCGTTGCGGACGCGACGCGCCCCACGCAGCGCGTGCTGCTGATCGGCAACAGCCTGATCTATACCCGGAACGTACCGGGTCTGCTGCGCGCGCTGGCCGCCTCGCAAGCCGAAGGTCCCCTCATCGAAACCGCCACGTTCGTCGCACCGGGCGGCACCCTGGCCGAGCGCTGGAAGGATGGCGCCGCCGCCGAGGCATTGCGCGCCGGTCGCTGGGATGTCGTCGTGCTGCAGGAACGTGGCGGATTGCTGGCCTGCATGGCCAGCGCGGAGGAGCGCCCGCAGACGGAATGCCGCGCCAGCCTGCGTGCGCACAGGCAGTTCGCCGAACTGGCGCAATCACGGGGCGCGCGTGTGCTGCTGTTCGGTACCTGGGGGCCGGATTCGAACTGGCAGCAGAAGCTGGATCGCGGCCTGGCGGCGACCACCCGCAGTACCGGCGCGGAAGCCATCGAACTGGGCGCGATGCTGCGCGCGCAGGCCCGGCGCCAGCCCTCGCCACCGATGCTCACCGATGGCGTTCACGCCAGCCTGGAAGGCGCGGTGCTGATCGCGGCGCGGCTGTATCGCAGCATCACCGGGCGCGCGGTTTCAGCGGCCGACCTGGAACTGGATTTCGCGTTGCTGCCGGCCAATGCGCGAATCCGGCCCGATATGCTGATGGAACAGCAACCGCAGCTGGCCGGTGACGGCGAGCCGCTGCACGTACCGGCGAATTCGATAGCCGCCCTGCTCGCCGTTGCGAATGCCGCGCCCTAGGTTTTTTCATTCCGTTTTTTTGTCACCCCGAGCGCAGCGAGGGATGACGCAGGCGGGAGACACGAAGTAGCGCGCAGACCGCGCTAGAAGTGCACGTAGCCCGAATGCGATGGCCGCCATTGTGTGCCGTCATCGAGCAGAGCCCGCACCCCCTTGCCGGCGACGATGCGCCCGATCCGTGTCACGGACGTGTCGCTCGAAGCCGCAGCCCGTTCGATCATGGCACGTGCCTGCACCGGCGCGCTGAAACACAGTTCATAGTCATCGCCGCCAGTGGCCTGCAGGACGCGCCGCGCCTCTTCGTCGAACAACACCCGCAACGCATCGGATGCTGGCAGTCCGGCCAACGCGATTTCCGCGCCGACGCCGCTACGCGCGCACAGATGACCCGCATCGGCCAGGAGCCCGTCCGACACGTCGATGCAGCTGTGCGCCACACCGGCAAGTGCCAGGGCCAGCGAAACGCGCGGAACCGGTCGATCCAGGCGCGCTTTCAGGGCGACATCGATGCCGACGCCTTCCCGCCATTGCGCCAGCGCTGCCGCGGCATCGCCGAGCGTGCCGCTGACCCAGAGGTCGTCGCCCGGTGTCGCGCCGTCGCGGCGCAGCGCCTGTCCGGCATCGACCAGGCCATGCACGGTGACGCAGACCGACAACGGTCCGCGCGTGGTGTCGCCGCCGACCAGGGCAACGCCATGATGCGCGGCCAATGCCAGGAATCCGTCGAGGAACGCGTCCAGCCAGGCCAGGTCGGCCTGCGGCAGGGACAGCGACAGGGTGCACCAGGCCGGCTGCGCCGCCATGGCCGCCAGGTCGGACAGGTTCACCGCCAGCGCTTTCCAGCCGATGTCCTGCGCCGCGGTCCCGGCGGGGAAATGCACGTCGGCATTGAGCGTGTCCATCGCCACCACCAGCTGTTTGCCGGCCGGCACCTGCAGCACCGCGGCATCGTCGCCGATGCCGAGGACCACGTCGGAACGCGTGTCCGCGCGGGCCTGGATGCGTTCGATGAGTTCGAATTCGGGCATACGGGCTTCCTGCAGGCGTCGCCGCGGTAAACGCCACAAGGGCAAGCAGGCCGCCCGCTGCGCGGCGACGACGCCCTTACCTGCGTGCGGCGTTCACTTCCACCGCACGCCATTCGACGGCGGCGTGGTCGAGCACGCCATTGACATACGTGTGGCCGTGTTCGGAACCGAAGCGCTTGGCCGTTTCCAGCGCCTCGTTGATGATCACCCGGTACGGCACGTCGATGCGATGGCGCATCTCGTAGGCGGCGATGCGCAGCACGGCGCGTTCGATCGGGTCGACCTGTTCGATCGCGCGATCCAGGTGCGGCTGCAGGCCCTCGTCCAGTTCGGCCTGGTGGGCGAGCACGCCACGCACCAGGTCCTCGAAATATTCCAGGTCGGCGACTTCGTGCGCCTGTTCGTGCGCGAATTGCGCGATCACCTGGCGCACGTCGCCGCCGGACATCTGCCACGCGTACACCGCCTGCATCGCACGCCGGCGCGCGCGCGAACGCGCGACGGGATCGACACCGCTCTTGTGGCGCTGACGGCTCATGGCAGGCGATCCATCAGGTTGGCCATCTCGATCGCGACCAGCGCGCACTCCTCGCCCTTGTGGCCGTGGCTGCCGCCGGCGCGCGCTTCGGCGTCTTCGGATTCGTCCACCGCCAGCACGCCATTGGCGACCGGCAAGCGGTAGTCCAGCGATACGCGCATCAATCCCTCGGCGCAGTTGTCGGCGACATGTTCGAAGTGACGCGTGTCGCCACGGATCACGCAGCCGAGCGCGACGATCGCGCTGTGCCGGCTGGCGGCGGCGAGTCGTGCCGCGGCCACGGGAATCTCCCACGCACCCGGCACGCGCACCACGTCGACCGCGGTCTCCGCCACGCCGTGCTCGGCAAAGGTCTTGCGCGCGCCAGCGACCAGCGTATCGGTGATGCGCGGATTCCAGCGGCTGGCGATGATCGCGAAGCGTGCGCCTTCCGGTGCGCGCAGGTCGCCTTCGTGCAGGGTCATGTGGGTGGCGGGTCTACTGGGTGGCGCAGTTTAGCAGCCGCAGCATGCGAGCCCTTCGCGGGTTCATGCCTCGACGTACTCCACCACCTCCAGCCCGAATCCGGCCAGCCCGACCTGCTTGCGCGGCGTGCCCAGCACGCGCAGCTTGCCCAGGCCCAGGTCGGCGAGGATCTGGCTGCCGGCACCATTGCGACGCCATTCGGCCAGCGTACCGCCACGCTTGCCTGCCGGCTCGGGCTGTTCGCGGATGCGTGCCAGCAGCGCGTCGGCCTGCTCGACATGGGTCCGCGCGGCCTCGCCGAGCAGGACCAGCGCGCCAGTGCCTTCCTGCGCGATCCGGCCGAGCACCTCGCCGACCGCTGGTCCGAAATCCGCGCGACGCCAGTGCAACGCGTCCGCCAGCGGGTTCTGCATCTGCACGCGCACCAGCGTCGGCGTCGCGGCGTCGAGCTGGCCACGCGACAACGCGAAATGCAGGCCGTGGCTGAGCCGGTCGCGGTAGGTATGCAGGCGGAACGGTCCGTGCTCGGTGTCGATCTCGCGCGCGTCGAGGCGCTCGACGGTGTGTTCGTGGTGCAGGCGATAACGGACCAGTTCTTCGATCGAGCCGATCTTCAAGCCATGTTCGCGGGCGAAGACTTCAAGCTCTGGCCGCCGCGCCATGCTGCCGTCGGCATTGAGTATCTCGACCAGCACGCCGGCCGGCTCCAGGCCGGCGAGCAGGGCCAGGTCGCTCGCCGCCTCGGTGTGCCCGGTGCGATTGAGCACGCCGCCGGGCTGCGCGGTCAGCGGAAAGATGTGGCCGGGCTGGGCGAGGTCGGCCGGCGATGCGTCCGGCCGCACGGCGGTACGCACGGTGTGGGCACGATCATAGGCGGAAATGCCCGTCGTGACGCCTTCGGCGGCCTCGATGCTGACGGTGAAGTTGGTGTGGTGCGACGAAGTGTTGTCGCGGACCATCGGCGGCAGGCCGAGCTGGCGGCAGCGCTCGCGCGTCAGCGACAGGCAGACCAGGCCGCGCGCGTGCGTGACCATGAAATTGATGTCGGCCGGGCGCACCAGTTCGGCGGCCATGATCAGGTCGCCCTCGTTCTCGCGGTCCTCGTCGTCGACGATGACGACCATGCGGCCGGCACGGATTTCTTCGAGCAGTTCGGGGATGGATGCAAATGTCATTCTTCTTCCGTCGTCCCGGCGGAAGCCGGGATCCATGTTGCTGTTGCGTTGTTTTTCACGGTAAATCCAAGATCAAAATGGTCCCATGACGGTTACTTGGGAGCGTGCAGCAACCGCTCGACGTAGCGCGCCACCAGGTCGACCTCGAGATTCACCGCATCGCCAGCCCGCGTCTGCGAAAACGCGGTGTGCGACACCGTATGCGGGATCAGTGCGACCTCGAAGCCTCCATCGTCGATCGCGTTCACGGTCAGGCTGACGCCGTCGACGCAGATCGAACCCTTGCGGGCGATGTACTTCAGCAGCGAGGCCGGCGCGGAGAACTTCCAGCGCTGCGCGCGCGCATCGTCGTGGATCGCGAGTACGTGGCCGATGCCATCGACATGGCCGCTGACCAGGTGGCCGCCGAGGCGATCGTCCGGACGCATCGCGCGTTCCAGGTTCACGGCGTGACCGACCGGCAACGCACCCAGCGTGGTCAGGGCCAGCGTCTCGTTCGACGCGTCGACCTCGAAATGGCGGTCGTCGAACGCGACCACGGTCAGACACGTGCCATTGACCGAAATGCTTTCGCCCAACACGACGTCGTTGAACGCCAGCGTGCCCGCGTCGATCCGCAGGCGCGCATCGCCGCCGCGCGATTCGCGCGTGGCCAGGCGGCCGACACCTTCGATGAGTCCTGTGAACATGCAACGTTTTCCTCGCGCAGGGCAATGAAAACGTCCCGGGGCATGCGGCAGCGCGCGGCCCGGGCCGCGCGCTGCTGTCTTCTTTCATCCGGACTGTGAGGAAGCGTCAAGCTTCCAACCGTCGGCTCCGGCATCGGACCGGATCTGCTGACCTTCCGGCGGTATTGGAAAGCCCGTACATGGATGTGCGGGCTTGCGAGGGACTCGCATACTGCCGGAAGCGCTCGCGGGCTCGCGTGGACTGAAGTGCCACGCCTACCGCCGGTGGGGAATTTCGCCCCGCCCTGAAGACGTCTGGTGGTTCGCCGGAAACCCGGCGCCGCGCAGTTTACCGCATCGCTACCGTGACTTCGCGGATGCCGGGGCCGGCGTCAAGCCTGCACGACGATCGTGCTGTTCAGCCGACCCGCTTGCGCCTGGCGTGCACGAACAACGGCCAGCGCAGCGGCTGCATGTCCGCGGCACCCCAAGCCGCGGCGAAGGCGTCGGCCTGCGCCGCGACCGGATCGATGCCGGTGGCATCGCGATAGCGCCGCGTGGCCGAATAGCTGGAGAAATAGCCGAGCAGGCGCGGCAACGGCCAGGCGGCGGTCATCTCGAAGGCGGGGGCGTCCACCGCTTCGAACGGCCATGCATAGCCCGCGTAGGCGGCATCGACATCACCGCGTTCCGGAGGCCAGTACGCATGGATCTCGCGCTGCAGCGCCGCGTTGGCATCGGCGAGCAGCGAAGGCACCTCGATGTCCTGGTAACCCCAGGCCACCAGCACGCCATCGGGCTTCAACACGCGCGCGCATTCGGCAAAGAAGGCATCGCGATCAAACCAGTGCAGTGCCTGCGCGACGCAGACGGCATCGACACTGGCCTGCGGCAGCACGCAACGTTCGGCCGCCTCGACCGCGAACACCGCGTTGTCGAGCGCAGGGGCCTGCGCGATCTGCGCCGCACTCGGATCGGTGGCGTAGACCGTGTCGAAACGCATCGCCAGTTCGCGCGTGGCCTGGCCACTGCCGCAACCGGCCTCCCACACCCGCCCGCGCGTCGGCGCGATCGAGGCAATCCAGTCGAACAAGGCCGGCGGATAGTGTGGGCGGGCAGCGGCGTAGTCGACCGCGCTGACCGAGAAGTGATCCTTGAAACTCATGCGCCGTTCTCAGGCTGCAGCAGCACACGCACATCGTCGCCGATGCGGCGCGTCTCGACGATATGCAGGTGCAGGCGCTGCGCCATGCTGTCGATCGACAGGCCTTCGAACAGCGGACGCGCGCGATCGCCGAGCAGTACCGGCGCCACGTACAGCAGCAGTTCGTCGACCAACCCCGCCGACAGGAAGGCGCCGGCCAACGTGGCCCCGGCCTCGACCTGCACCTCGTTGACGCCCTGCCCGGCCAGCAGCTTCAGCACGGCGTCCAGGTCGAGCCGGCCATCGCGCATCGGCACCGCGGCATGTTGCGCGGACAGGCCCTTCGGAACCTTGACGTCCGGCGCATGCAGATACAGCGTCGGCGCGTCGCCTTCGCGTATGCGACCGCGCGCGATGGTGGCCAGGCCCGGGTCGAGCACCACGCGCAGTGGCGCAACAAAGTCTGTGGGCTGCGCGAAACGCACCGTGAGCTGCGGATCGTCCGCAAGCACGGTGCCCGAGCCGGTCAGGATCGCGCCGCTACGCGCACGCCAGCGCTGCACGTCGTCGCGCGCGGCGTCGCCGCTGATCCACTTCGAATCGCCGTTGGACATCGCGGTACGACCGTCGATGCTGGTGGCGAGCTTGACCCGCAGCCACGGACGGCCGCGCTCGATCCGCGACAGGTAGCCGCGGTTGAGCCGACGCGCCTGCGCCTGCATCAGGTCATGCTCGACCGTGACCCCGGCGGCATGCAGACGATCGAAACCGGCGCCGTCGACCTGCGGAAACGGATCGCGCATCGCCGCGACCACGCGCGACACGCCTGCGGCGATCAGCGCATCAGCACAAGGGCCGGTATTGCCGGTATGCGCGCAGGGCTCCAGCGTGACGTAGGCAGTCGCACCGCGTGCCTGCTCGCCCGCCGCCTGCAATGCGAAGACTTCGGCATGCGGCCCACCCTTGCGTTGGTGCCAGCCTTCGCCGACGACTTCATCGCCGCGTGCGATCACGCATCCCACCATCGGGTTGGGACGTGTGGTGTACGCGCCGCGCTCGGCGAGGCTCAGGGCGCGGGCCATCATCGCGTGGTCGGTGGCCGAGAAGCCGTGATTCGTAATTCGTGATTCGTGGTTGGTCAAAGTTGCTTTACCGCTTCTTTCCCTTGTCGGCGTGCTTGTCGAAAGGCACGACGTCGGCGCCCAGCAACGGCAGTTGTCCTTCGCCTGGCAGGTCGCGCTCGAGCCGGTCCAGTTCCTCGCGGAAATCGGCCACGTCCTCGAACGAACGGTAGACGGAGGCGAAGCGCACGTAGCCGACGTGGTCGAGCTTGCGCAGCTCCGCCATCACGAATTCGCCGACGCGGCGCGACGGCAGTTCGCGCTCGGTGGTCATGCGCAGCTGGTGCACGACCGCACGCACCGCCGACTCGATCTGCTCCTCGGATACCGGCCGCTTGTTGAGCGCCCGGTCGAAACCGGCGCGCAGCTTGCGCGCGTCGAAAGTATCGCGTCGGCCATCGGACTTGATGATCGCCGGCAGCTTCAATTCGATCGTTTCCAGCGTGGAGAAACGCTCGCCGCAAGCCTCGCATTCGCGGCGGCGACGGATCGTCGCGCCATCGTCGCTGACGCGCGAATCGATGACGCGGGTGTCTACGTGCTGGCAGAAGGGGCAGTGCATCAGGAGGCCGGGAATCGGGAATCGGGAATCGGGAATCGGAACAGCAAGAACCGGGCATCATCGCTTTTAACGATTCCCGAATCCCCATTCTCGATCCCCGGCACCTCAGCCATACACCGGATACTGGCGGCACTGCCTGGTCACGTTTTCGCGCACCGTGGCAATGACTGCCTCGTCCTTCGGGTTGTCGAGCACGTCGCAGATCCAGTTGGCGAGCGCCACGCAATCGGCCTCCTGATAACCGCGGGTGGTGACGGCCGGCGTGCCGATGCGCAGGCCCGAGGTCACGAACGGCTTCTGCGGATCGTTCGGCACCGCGTTCTTGTTGACGGTGATGTGCGCCTTGCCGAGGGCGGCTTCCGCGTCCTTGCCGGTGATGCCCTTGCCGATCATGTCGACCAGCATCAGGTGGTTCTGGGTGCCGCCGGAGACGATCCTGTAGCCGCGCTTGACGATGGTGTCGGCCATCGCCTGGGCGTTCTTCACCACCTGCTGCTGGTAAGCCTTGAACCCGGGTTCCAGCGCTTCCTTGAAGGCGACCGCCTTGGCCGCGATCACGTGCATCAACGGGCCGCCCTGGATACCGGGGAACACGATCGACTGCAGCTTCTTCTCGATCTCCTCGCCTGCCCCCTTCGCCACGATGATGCCGCCACGCGGTCCGCGCAGGGTCTTGTGCGTGGTCGAGGTCACCACGTGCGCATGCGGCACCGGGTTCGGGTACACGCCGGCGGCAATCAGGCCGGCGACGTGGGCCATGTCGACGAACAGATAGGCGCCGATCTTGTCGGCGATCTCGCGGAAGCGCGCCCAGTCGACCACCTGCGAATAGGCGGAGAAGCCGGCGACCACCATCTTCGGCTTGTGCTCAAGCGCCAGGCGCTCGACCTCGTCGTAGTCGATCAGGCCCTGCTCGTTGACGCCGTACTGCACGGCATTGAACAGCTTGCCGCTGATGTTGACCTTGGCGCCGTGCGTGAGATGGCCGCCGTGGGCCAGGCTCATGCCGAGGATGGTGTCGCCCGGCTGCAGTAGCGCCAGGTACACGGCCTGGTTGGCCTGCGAACCGGAGTGCGGCTGCACGTTGGCGTAGTCGGCGTCGAAGAGCTGCTTCACGCGGTCGATGGCCAGCTGTTCGGCGATATCGACGTACTCGCAGCCGCCGTAATAGCGCTTGCCCGGATAGCCCTCGGCGTACTTGTTGGTCAGCTGGCTGCCCTGCGCTTCCATCACCCGCGGGCTGGCGTAGTTTTCCGACGCGATCAGTTCGACATGGTCTTCCTGGCGGCGGTTCTCGGACGCGATCGCTGCGGCCAGTTCAGGGTCGTAACCTTCGATGCGGGAATCGCGCGGAAACATGACGCTCCAAGGGTGGCGGTGGGGACTGAAGTCTAACGCGGCAGGCTGCTTCCTTGGCCGTTGCCGCGTCCCGGCACGGCGACGAAGGGCTGCATGCCCGGTCGCACCCTGGCGCCGACACCCGTACCTGGAGCGCGTCGGCAGTTCCCGTCATGGAAAAAGACGCGAGTCCCCGCCTCCGCCGCGCAAGGGAGGCGCGGCCTGCCGGTATAATCGGCGCCATCCCCTTGACCAGTCCGCGCGGCGCCCGCGCGAGGCTGCGCACGCCCTACGGAGCCTCCATGTCGCAATACATCTACACCATGAACGGCGTCAGCAAGACGGTGCCGCCGAAGCGCCAGATCATCAAGGACATCTCGCTGTCGTTCTTCCCGGGCGCCAAGATCGGCCTGCTCGGCCTCAACGGCTCCGGCAAGTCGACGGTGCTGAAGATCATGGCCGGTGTCGACACCGATTTCGTCGGCGAGGCGCGGCCGCAGGCCGGCACCAAGGTCGGCTACCTGGCGCAGGAACCGCAACTGGACCCCAACCACACCGTGCGCGAAGCGGTCGAGGAAGGCGTCGGCGAAGTACTGCAGGCGCAGGCCGCGCTGGACCGCATCTACGAGGCCTACGCCGAGGAAGGTGCCGACTTCGACAAGCTCGCCGCCGAGCAGCAGCGTCTGGAGGCGATTCTGGCCAGCGGCGACGCGCACACGCTGGAGCACCAGTTGGACGTGGCCGCCGACGCGCTGCGCCTGCCGCCATGGGAAGCGAAGATCAGCACGCTGTCCGGCGGCGAAAAGCGCCGCGTCGCACTGTGCCGGCTGCTGCTGCAGAAGCCGGACATGCTGTTGCTCGACGAACCGACCAACCACCTCGACGCCGAATCGGTGGAATGGCTGGAACAGTTCCTGGCCCGCTATACCGGCACCGTGGTGGCGGTCACCCACGAC
This sequence comes from Luteimonas cucumeris, assembly GCF_007830035.1. GTDB lineage: Bacteria > Pseudomonadota > Gammaproteobacteria > Xanthomonadales > Xanthomonadaceae > Luteimonas_C > Luteimonas_C cucumeris. Next base: position 304,686 of record NZ_VLKN01000004.1, read on the forward strand.
CGTTACTTCCTCGACAACGCCGCCGAGTGGATCCTGGAACTGGACCGCGGCCGCGGCATTCCGTGGAAGGGCAACTACACCGAGTGGCTGATCCAGAAGGAAGACCGCCTCAAGCGCGAAGAGTCCTCGGAGAAGGCGCGGCAGAAGGCGATCGCTCGCGAACTGGAATGGGCGCGCAGCAATGCCAAGGGCGGCCGCAGCAAGGGCAAGGCGCGCCTGGCCCGCATCGAGGAATTGCAGTCGGTCGACTACCAGAAGCGCAACGAGACCAACGAGATCTTCATCCCGCCGGGCGAGCGCCTCGGCAACTCGGTGATCGAGTTCAAGAACGTCTCCAAGTCGTTCGGCGACCGCCTGCTGATCGACGACCTGAGCTTCATCGTGCCGCCGGGTGCGATCGTCGGGATCATCGGCCCCAACGGCGCCGGCAAGTCGACCCTGTTCAAGATGATCACCGGCCAGGAAAAGCCGGACAAGGGCCAGATCGTGATGGGGCCGACCGTCAACATCGCCTACGTCGACCAGAGCCGCGAAAAGCTGGAAGGCAACCACAACGTGTTCCAGGAAGTCTCCGGCGGCGCCGACATCCTCAACATCAACGGCGTCGAGATCCAGTCGCGCGCCTATATCGGCCGCTTCAACTTCAAGGGCCAGGACCAGCAGAAGCTGGTCGGCACGCTGTCCGGCGGCGAACGCGGCCGCCTGCACCTGGCCAAGACGCTGCTGCAGGGCGGCAACGTGCTGCTGCTCGACGAACCGTCCAACGATCTCGACATCGAAACCCTGCGTGCACTGGAAGACGCGCTGCTGGAATTCCCCGGCAACACCTTCGTGATCTCGCACGACCGCTGGTTCCTGGACCGCATCGCCACGCACATCCTCGCGTTCGAGGGCGACTCGCACGTGGAGTTCTTCCAGGGCAACTACCGCGAGTACGAGGAAGACAAGAAGCGCCGCATGGGCGAGGAAGGCGCGCAGCCGCACCGGTTGAGGTTCAAGGCGTTGAAGTGATGCAGTGGCGCCATCGCGCGACGCGCGAAGGCCTTTGCCACTGCGTCATCCCGAACGCAGTGAGGGATCTGCTTGCGCTTTGATGTCGCAGAAAAGCAGGTTCCTCGCTACGCTCGGGATGAAGGAAAAATAAAGGAGATCGGCGTGACCTTCATCGAGGCGCTAAAACATCGCTGGCAGCAGGCCAACTCCCTCGTCTGCGTCGGCCTCGACCCCGAACCCGCGAAATTCCCGGCGAAGTTCACCAACGATCCCGATGCGATCTTCGCCTTCTGCCGCGACATCGCCGACGCCACCGCCGAATACGTCTGCTGTTTCAAGCCGCAGATCGCGCACTTCGCAGCGCACGGCGCGGAAAGCGCGCTGGAGCGGCTGATCGCGCACATCCATGCGACCCACCCCGGCATCCCGGTGATCCTCGACGCCAAGCGCGGCGACATCGGCAGCACCGCCCAGCAATATGCGGCGGAAGCTTTCGATCGCTACCAGGCCGACGCGGTCACCGCCAATCCCTATCTCGGCCGCGACTCCGTGCAGCCCTTCCTGAATCGGGCCGACAAGGGCGTGGTGATCCTGTGCCGCACCTCCAATGCAGGCGCGGGCGACCTGCAGGACCTGTCCATCCATGCAGACGGCAACACCCGTCCGCTGTACCAGCACGTCGCGGAAAAAGTGGCCGGCGAATGGAATGGCCACGGCAACTGCGCGCTGGTGGTCGGCGCGACCTGGCCGGCGCAGTTGCGCGAGGTCCGCGCGATCGTCGGCGAGATGCCATTCCTGGTGCCCGGCGTCGGCGCGCAGGGTGGCGATGTCGAAGCCGTCGTGAAGAACGCCAGGACCACGGATGGGACCGGCCTGGTCGTCAGTTCGTCGCGGGCGATCCTGTATGCGTCCGGCGGCGACGATTACGCCGATGCCGCGGCCCACGCCGCCCGTACGCTGCGCGATCAGATCAACCGTTATCGCTGATTTAGTTTCCGACCGTCCCGGGCGTAGCCAGGATCTGCTTCACGGCACCACCGCGAGTTATCAACTACGCCCGCGATGACAGTTTCCGCAGTGCGGCCACCGGGAAGCGCATCCAGATCGCCAGGAACACCGCGGCACGCGTGAACAGGCCGCGACGAGGCGCCTCGAACTTGCGGAAATAACGCCACAGGCCGCGATGCTTGTGCCATTCGACGAATAGCGGACGCGACTGGCTCGACACGCCGCGCACGTGCACCACCTGTATGTCGTTGGCAACCGCGATCGTCGCGCCAGCCTCGCGCGCGCGCCGGCACAGGTCGAGGTCTTCGGCATGCAGGCGGTAGCCCTCATCGAAGCCGCCGATGCGCTCGAACAGTCCACGCGGCATCAGCATCAATGCGCCCGATATCGCGTTCACGCGCTGCAATGCCTGCAGGTCGTCCATCGGCACGTCCAGCGTGCGTGCCAGGCGCGAGCCGAGCATTGCCGCGAAATCCGGGTCGCGGCGCCGTGCGGCGGCGTCGCGCACGCCCGACTCGTCGACCAGGTCGGCGCCCAGCAGCGCTTCGCCGGCGATCTGCCGCGCATGTTCGCGCAGGCGCGCCAGCGCATCGGCCTCCAGCAGACAATCCGGATTGACAAACGCCAGCCACGACGCATCGCCCGCGGCCGGATCGAGGCTGCGCGCGCCTTGGTTGCAGGCCACCGCGAAGCCGGGATTGTCGGGATTGCCGACGAAACGCAGGCGTGGGTCGATCGCAGCATGACGCTGCACGATGGCCAGCGTGCCGTCGCGCGAGCCGTTGTCGACGACGCGGATCTGGGCGACGCCGTCGGCCTCGCGCAGGCGCGACAGGCACTCGTCGATGGTGGCCGCGCTCTGGAACGTGACCACGATGGCGGCGATGTCGGCGTCGTTCGACAACGTGTTGTCTCAGCGCCCGCGCGCCTGCGGCGCGAACAGGTCATGCTGCGATTGCGGCAGTTCGACCTGTGCGTAATGCAGGGCAAGGCGTTCGCGCGTTTCACGCAGTGGGTCGGCCATCAGGAAGTTGGCGATGCGCGCATGCCAGTCCGGCCAGCGCGCGGCCAGCGCATCCATGTCGCCGTCGCAGGGCCCACCTTCGCCACCGCGACCGACGTACGCGGTCTCGCATAAGGCGTTGCGCCAGCCCAGGCCCGACAGGCGCAGCGACAGGTCGACCGCCGCCGCGTACCAGGAGCCATAGCTGTCGGCGTCAAGCCCGCCGGCGCGACGGCGCGCGCTGCCGCGCAACAGCACGGCATGGCCGACCGCAGCCGGCAGTTCCGGATGCAGTGGCGGCAGCGTCGCGGCCGCCCTTGCCAACCGTTCCGGATCCTGCGGCAAGGGTGCGAATTCACCGCAACGCGGCCACGCCGCGGACTCGCCGGCGTTGCACCACGGCGTGGCGGTGGCGATCGCGGCATCGCGCGCCAGGCAGGCCGCAAGCTGCGACAGCCAGCCCGGCGCCGGCACCGCGTCGGCGGCAAGCACGGCGATGTCGGCGTCGCCGCAGGCCTTCAGCGCTTCGTCGAGGTGCGCGACCTCTCCGACCATGCGCTGCCGTCGCGTGTAATCGGCGGCCAGCGGAGTGCGCACCAGCCAGCGCTCGATGATCGCCAGTGCGCGCGGCCCGGCCTGCGCATCGTCGGCCAGCCAGATGCGGGTGCCGGCCGGCGTGCCGGCGTCGAGCGCGCCGAGGCAGCGGTCGAGCGCATCGTCGTCGGTGCCGACCGGCAGCAGGATGATCGGCAAGGCGGAAGTGTCAGCCGCCATCGGCGAAAGCTTCACTGCTGCTTGGAAGGCAAGTGGCTGGCAACCGTGATCTCATGGCCGGAAGGCTGGTCGACTTTATCAGTTTGCGCGTGGCTGCTTTTGGCCCTCTCCCTTTACGGGAGAGAGACAGGCCGAAGGCCAGGATTGGGCCGACTTCGCGCCATCTGGCAATGCATGCATCGCTCTGCTCGCGCGCCCTCGCCTGCCCTTCGGGCATTCTTCCCCGCAAAGGAGGAGAAAAAATCAGCCGACCCACGCCCGTGCGTTGCGGAACATGCGCAGCCAGGGCGAATCTTCCGGCCAGTCGCGCGGATGCCAGCTCAGGTTGACGCTGCGAGGCGTGCGTTCCGGGTGCGGCATCAGGATCGTGGCGCGGCCGTCGCTGCTGCTGAGCCCGGCGATGCCGTCCGGCGAACCGTTGGGATTGGCCGGATATGCACTGGCGACGCGACCATCGCCTTCGATGTAGCGCATCGATACGGCAGCGGCGGCCTGGTCGATCGCACCGTCGAACGCCGCGCGTCCCTCGCCGTGCGAGACCACGATCGGAATGCGAGAGCCGGCCATGCCGCGGAAGAACAGCGATGGCGATTCGGCCACTTCGACCAGGCTCAACCGGCCTTCGAACTGTTCGCTGCGATTGCGCAGGAAACGCGGCCAGTGTTCGGCACCGGGAATGATGTCCTTCAGCTGCGCCAGCATCTGGCAGCCGTTGCAGACGCCGAGCGCGAAGCTGTCGCTGCGCGCGAAGAACGCGGCGAAGGCATCCCGCAGCTCGCTGCGCTCCAGCACCGAGGTGGCCCAGCCGCGACCGGCGCCGAGCACGTCGCCATAGCTGAAGCCGCCACAGGCGGCGATGCCCTGGAAATCGGCCAGAGTCACGCGCCCGGCGATCAGGTCGCTCATGTGCACGTCATGGGCGGCGAAGCCGGCACGGGTGAAGGCCGAAGCCATCTCGATCTGGCCGTTGACGCCCTGTTCGCGCAGGATCGCGACCCGGGGACGCGCGCCGGTGGCGATGAACGGCGCGGCGATATCCTCGGCCGGATCGAAGGCCAGTTTCGCCTGCAGGCCGGGTGCCGCGAAGACGCGCGCCGCGTCGCGTTCCTCATCGGCGCAGGCCGGATCGTCGCGCAGCTTCTGCATCGCGTGCGTGACCGACCACCAGGCGTCGAACAACGCGCTCCAGCGCCACTCGGCGAGCGTGTCACCATCGCGCAACACGCGGATCGCCGGCGCGGTGCTCGGCCGGGCGATGCGTTGCGCGCACTCCACCAGGCCATGACGCGCGACCATGTCCGCGAATTCGGCGCGATCTTCCGACGCGATCTGCACCACCGCGCCGAGTTCCTCGTTGAACAGGGTGCGGCAGGCGTCGTCGCTGCGGCCCTCGCCCCAGCCGTCGAGCAGGATGTCCAGGCCGAGGTGGGAGCAGAACGCCATTTCGCACAGCGTCGCGAACGCGCCACCATCGGAGCGGTCGTGATAGGCCAGCAGCAACCCGGCCTCGCGCGCATCGCGGATCAGCTCGAAGAAGCCGCGCAGGCGCTGCGGGCTGTCGAGGTCGGGGCAGTCACCGCCGAAGCGTTCGTAGCACTGCGCCAGGATCGAGCCGCCGAGGCGCTGCTTGCCGGCGCCCAAGCCGATCAGCCACAGCTCGGTATCGGCCTCGCGCGACAGCAGCGGTGTCAGCTGCGCACGCGCGTCGACGACCGGCGCGAACGCGGTGATCACCAGCGACACCGGCGATACCGATTTGTGCGTGACGCGAAGCTCTTCCGCATCGCTCATCCTGAGCTCGTCGAAGGACGCCTGCATCGACAGCGAATCCTTGCCGACCGGAATGCTGATATCCAGTGCCGGGCACAGTTCCATGCCGACTGCCTTGACCGCGTCGAACAGGCGCGCGTCCTCGCCGGCGTGGCCTGCGGCGGCCATCCAGTTGGCCGACAGCTTGACCCGGCGCAGGTTTTCCACCGGCGCCGCGCACAGGTTGGTGATCGCCTCGCCGACCGCCATGCGCGCCGACGCGGCCGCATCCAGCAACGCCAGCGGCGTGCGCTCGCCGATCGCCATGGCTTCGCCGGCGTTGCCTTCAAAGCCGGACAAGGTGATCGCGCAGTCGGCCACCGGCAGCTGCCAGGGTCCGATCATCTGGTCGCGCGCGGTCAGCCCGCCGACGCTGCGGTCGCCGATGCTGACCAGGAAGTTCTTGGCCGCGACGGTCGGATGCGCGAGCACGCGCAGGCCGACGTCGTGCAGGGCCTGGCCGGGGTTCTGGCCGAGCACGTCGCTGTCCAGTTCCGGCCAGCGCGTGGCGCGCGGGCGCTGCGTGTCGCGGTGCATCTTCGGCGGCTTGCCGAAGAGGACGTCCATGGGCAGGTCGATCGGGTGGTCGGGCCGGGAATCGGGAATCGGGAATCGGGAATCGCTGGAAGCAGGAGCAACGGCGCCGTAACCGACGACGAGGCGTTCCTCTGCCGTCGCCGTGCCTACGACCGCGAACGGGCAGCGCTCGCGCTCGCAGATGGCGGTGAAATCGGCGATGCGGTCCTGCGGAATGCCGAGCACGTAGCGTTCCTGCGACTCGTTGCACCATAGCTGCATCGGCGACAGCGACGGATCGTCGCTGGGTACCTTGTCGAGGTCGATCACGCCGCCGACGCCGGAGTCGTGCAGCAGTTCCGGGATCGCGTTGGACAGGCCGCCGGCGCCGACATCGTGGAACCACAGGATCGGATTGCCCCCGGCCAATGCCACGCAGCGGTCGATGACTTCCTGGCAGCGGCGTTCCATCTCCGGGTTGTCGCGCTGCACGCTGGCGAAATCCAGGTCCTCGGCGCTGTCGCCGGACGCGACCGAACTCGCCGCGCCGCCGCCAAGGCCGATCAGCATTGCCGGCCCGCCAAGCACGATCACCGCGTCGCCGGGCGAGAGCCTGCGCTTCTCAACCATCGGCCGATCGATCGTGCCGAGTCCGCCGGCGAGCATGATCGGCTTGTCGTAGGCACGCACCGTGGCGTCGGGCTCGCGCAGTTCGAAACTGCGGAAATAGCCGGTCAGGTTCGGGCGCCCGAACTCGTTGTTGAACGCAGCCGCGCCGAGCGGGCCGTCGAGCATGATCTCTAGTGCCGGGGCCATGCGCGGATTCAGTACGCGCTCGTTTTCCCACGGCTGCGGCAGGGTCGGGATGCGCAGATGCGAAACGCTGAAGCCGCACAGCCCGGCCTTGGGCTTGCCGCCGCGGCCGGTGGCGCCTTCGTCGCGGATCTCGCCGCCGGCGCCGGTGCTGGCGCCAGGGAACGGTGCGATCGCGGTCGGATGGTTGTGGGTCTCGACCTTGATGCAGAACGCGCTGTCCTGCAGCTCTTCGGCGCGGTATTCGCCGCTGGCATCCGGACGGAAACGACGCGCGGCATAGCCTTCCACCACCGCGGCGTTGTCGCTGTACGCCGACAAGGTGTGCTCAGGCGTCTGCGCGTGCGTGTGCTTGATCATCTTGAACAAAGACAGCGGCTGGTCCTTGCCGTCGATGCTCCAGGAAGCGTTGAATATCTTGTGCCGACAATGCTCGGAATTGGCCTGCGCGAACATCATCAGTTCGACGTCGGACGGATCGCGTCCGAGTTCGGCATAGCGCTCGCGCAGGTATTCGATCTCGTCGTCGGCCAGCGCCAGGCCCAGCCGCGCGTTGGCCGATTCCAGCTGCGCCAGCGGGATGCGTTCCAGCGAGCCGCGTTGCGGCGTGACGAACAGCGCCGCCGCGGCGTCGCGATCGTCCAGCAGCGACTGGGTCATCGGGTCGTGCAGCAGTTTCGACAATGCGGCCTGCGCGGACGGGTCGTCCGGCATGCCCAGCAGGTCGATGCGGGTGCCGCGTTCGACGCGCTTCACCGGCAGGCCGGCGCCGTGCAGCAGTTCGGTGGCTTTGCTGGACCACGGCGAAATGGTGCCCAGCCTCGGCACGACGAAACGGGATTGGGCGCCGGCCGGCAGCGGCTGCGCCTGCGGTCCGGCCTGCAGGATGCGGTCCAGCGCAGCCGGATCCGGCTGCGCGCCGCTTTCGGGTTCGACCCAATAGACGTGCCAGGCGCCGGAAATGCGGACGGAGGGAGCGAGGGCTTGCAGGCGGGCTTCGAGCCGCTCGCGACGGAACGGCGACAGGGCCGGCTGGCCCTCGAGGACGATCATGTCCGGCGATAAACCGTGGGACGGGGGCCTATTGTAGCCGGCCGACCCCGGATCTGTCCGCCGCGAAACGCCGGCTCAGTCCTCGACGATCTGCACGCAATGCTCGGACAGGACTTTCCAACCGTCCGTCGACCGGGCCAGCACCAGGCTGCAGCGCTGGTCGTCGCGGAACGCCTTGCCGTCGTAGCTGCCATGCCCTTTCCAGCGGCTGCCGACCACCGCCGTGTCGGCGGTCCGGTGCACCTGGATCTCGCTGCGCTCGGCCGATTCCAGCCGGAATTTCGGCGAGCCGAGGAATTCCACCCACTGCTGGCGCGACCTGACGCCGCCTTTCGAGGTGAAGTAGACGTAGTCGGCTGCGAGCGTGCGCGCGAAAGCGGCGGGATCCTGCGCGGCCCATGCACGGTCGTAGGCCTGGATCGCATCGGCGATTCCGGCGTCCGGCGCCGACTGTGCCTGCACGGCGCCGCAGAACAACAACACGGGCGACAACCATATAGGAAGGAGGTTTCTCATCGCGCGGCTCCGCAAGTCGGGAAACGTGTCGGTCAACCGCTGGTAGCGGTCTTGGTGGCGGTCGCGGCCTTGGCCAGCTCGTCCAGATAGGCGCGCATCGCCTGCGGCGGCAGATAGCCCGGCAGTTGCTCGCCGTTGGCGGTGAGGATCATCGGCGTACCGGTCAGTCCGGCGCGCTGGCCGAGCTGGTATTGCGCAGACACCGGGTTCTGGCAGTCCTTCATCGGCACCGGACGACCGGTCTTGGCAGCGGTCAGCGCCTGCTTGCGATCGGCAGCGCACCACACAGCGACCATCTTCTTGTAGTCGGGCGTGCCCAGGCCCATGCGCGGGAACGCCAGGTACTGGATCTCGATGCCCAGCTTGTTGTACTCGGCGATCTCGCTGTGCATCTTCTGGCAGAAGCCGCATTCGATGTCGGTGAACACGCTGACGGTGTACTTGGGGTTCGGCGGCGCAAACACGATACGGTCCGCAAGCGGCGCCTGCTTCAGCAGCTCCTTGCGCACCTTGGACAGGCTGACCTCGCTGAGATCCTGCTTCGCACGCATGTCGTACAGCGAGCCCTGGATCAGGTAGCGGCCATCGTCCGACACATACAGCGTCTTGCCGGCGACGATCACTTCGCGGAAACCGGGCAGCGGCGCGGCGCCGACCCGGTCGATGCGGATCTTCTGGTCGAGCTCGCGGATCGCGGCCACCGCGCGCGCATCCGGCGTGCCCGGCGCCACCTTGGGCGCGGACGCCGCCACCGCTGCCGGCTTGTCCGCCGGCTTGGCATCCGCCGGGGCTTTCGACTGGGCACATGCGGAAAGGCTGAGCGCACCCAACAGGGCCGCGGTGAGACGCTTCATCGGTTCATTCCGTAGGAGAGGCCGGGTTGGACCACGGCGGGACGGGAGGGTTCGCGATTCTGGCACACATGGCCGAATGCCCGAGCCATGAGCAACCACGGCGTTCAGTAGCGGCCTAGGCCAGGATCAAGTCGGCGTGGTGCCACTCTGCCGGTGGAGCAACGTACAACCACGCTGGTGCAAGCACCAATCGGACGGCCCGCCGACACGACCTGAAATCCGCGTCAGCAAAGAGCAGCGGAGCAGGAGCTGGCAATCGCGGCAACGACGCAAGTTCCCGACCCTTGCGGGTCGGCTTTGACCAGCCTGCGGCTGTTGTAAAGCGCTTCCGCCCGCTGCCGCGTGCGGGTCACTTTCTTTGTTGGCCCAAAGAAAGTAACCAAAGAAAGGGCCCGAAGCCCGCTTGGCAGACGTCGTACTCGATGGGCGCTAGTCCTGATCTGCTTTCGTTGTTAGCGAGCTTCTTGTTCTCGCTTGAAATTTGATTGCAGCGTTTGGTTGTCTTCAGCAGTCTGCCGATTGCTTCGACTTTGCTGCGGCTTTTTGCTGTTGGCTGTTGGCTGTTGGCTGTTGGCTGTTGACCTTGGCACGAACTACCAGCGATCCAAGTCACTCCATAGACCCGAAGGGCGGCGGCCATGGATGGCCGCCGTTTTCCGACCGAGCCAGGAGGGCGAGTCGGAAAATATCGAGCCACTACCAAAATGGCCGGATTGATTTGTCGGGGAAGGGCCTTCTCTTTGGTTACTTTCTCTTGGCCCTTCAAGAGAAAGTAACCCGCACGCGGAAGCGGGCGGAAGCGCTTTACAACAGCCGTAGGCTGGTCAAAACCGACCTGAAAGGTCGGCAAACGCGTCGCAACTTTCAAAAGCAGTAGTAAAGTCGCTGGATGAGATGACCAGCCTTCGGCTGTTGTAAAGCGCTTCCCGCCTTCGCGGGAATGACGGCCAAGAGTGAACGGCCAAGGGCAAGACGCTTGGAAGATGCAAGCCAGTGATTCGCGAACCTTGCTTTCAGTGCGCGCAGGCAGAAAAACCTAGCCCCGCGGATGATGCTTGGCATGCAGCTGCTTGAGCTGCTCCCGCGCCACCAGCGTATAGATCTGCGTCGTCGACAGCGAACTGTGCCCCAGCAGCATCTGCAGCGCGCGCAGATCGGCGCCACGGTTGAGTAGGTGCGTGGCGAAACTGTGGCGTAATCCGTGCGGACTGACCCGGGCCGGATCGATGCCGGCGACCGCGGCATAACGTTTGACCATCTGCCAGAACTGCTGCCGCGAAAGCGGCGCGCCGCCGCCATCGATGAACAAAGCCGCCACGCTGCGCTTGCCTGCAAGCGCGGGCCGCGACTGCGACAGGTAGCGCTCCAGCCAGTGCTGCGCCTCCTCGCCCAGCGGCACCAGGCGCTCCTTGCTGCCCTTGCCCATCACCCGCAGCACGCCCTGGCGCAGGTTGAGCGCCGTCGCCGGCAGCCCGACCAGTTCGCTGACGCGCAGGCCGCAGGCGTACATCAGTTCGAGCATCGCGCGGTCGCGCAGGCCCGGCATCGATTCCACGTCGGGTGCGGCCAGCAACGCGTCGATCTGACTTTCGGCCAGCGCCTTGGGCAGCGAACGCGGCAGCTTGGGCGGCTCGAGCAGCGTGGTCGGATCGTCGCTGCGGTCGCCGCGTCGCAGGCGCCAGGCGAAGAACGCGCGCAACGACGACAACAGGCGCGCGTTGCTGCGCGACGAATAGCCATCGCGCGAACGCCAGGCCAGGTAGTCGAACAACACGCCGCGATCGGCGCCGGCCAAGCCACCGCCACAGCCCTCGCGCCAGCGCGCGAAGCCTTCCAGGTCGCGCCGATAGCTGTCCAGCGAACTGCGTGCCAGACCGCTCTCGGCCCAGGTCGCATCGATGAAGGACTCGATCGCCGCAGCATCGGCATCGGGCACCGGCGGCAATGCGTTGCTCGACTTGCGGCGCTCGGCAGGCGTGCTGGAAACCATGACGCCAGCTTAGCGACGGCCACCGCGCGCGGCTATGCTGGCGCGCATGAAGATATCCAGCGTAGACGGCGCCGAACAAGCGCGCATTACCGGATCGCAGCCGCGGGCCCTGATCGGCTGGCGCCTGCTCGCACTGCTGTACGACCTGTGGCCGGCCGTGGCCCTATGGATGCTGGCCGGCACCGCATTCACCCTGGCCTACACCATCGCCGGCCACGACCCGCGCCAGAACATCGCTCCTTTCAGTGCCTTGCAGCTGCTGTTGTGGCTGGTGTGCTGGCTGCTGACCGGAGCCTATGCGGTGTGGAGCTGGCGCAGGGGCGGCCAGACGCTGGGGATGCGGCCGTGGCGACTGCGCGTGACCGCCGGCGATGGCGGGCGTGCCGGCTTGCGGGCGCTGTGCCTGCGTTATGCGATCGGCACGCTGTCGGTGCTGTTGGGCGGACTGGGCTTCTGGTGGGCGTGGGTGGATCGCGGGCGGCTGACGTGGCACGACCGCATCAGTGGAACGCGCATGGTTCGCGAAGCCAAGACCCGGCCGTCGAAGTAACGCAGCGCGCGGCGGCGCGTTGTGGCTCCAACGAGGCCGACGATGCTGGCGGTGCGGCACGACGCAGTCGCGCCTGCAAATACTCAGCCGGAACGGCGACGGAACAGGAAGATCGAGATCGCCAGCATCAGTACCGGCGGCAGCAGGTAGGCGATCCGGAAATCGAACTTGAACGCACCGGCCAGCCGCACCGACTGCTCCTGCAGCATCCAGAAACCCAGCGCGAACACGATGCCCAGGAACAGGCGCTTGCCGAGCCCGCCGCTGCGCAGCGAACCGAACGCGAACGGCATCGCCGCCAGGCACAGCGCCAGCACGTTCAACGGATAAAACCAGCGCCCCCAGTAGTGCTGCTCGAACTCGCTCGCGTCCAGCTCGTTGCGCTTGCGGTAGTTGATGCCCGCCTTGAGTTCGGACGCGCTCAGATAGCGCGGGCGCGCCACGCTGGTCGCCAGGGCCGCGCTGTCCAGCTGCGATTCCCACTTCTCTTCGGCCACCTTGGTGCGCACCACCGAACTGGCTTCGAACCGCGTGCGGTTGACGTTGCGCAGCAGCCAGCCGCCAGGGCGGTGTTCGGCAACGGCGGCATGCGCCAGCGACTGCAGCCGGCCTTCCGTGGAGAATTCGAACAGGCGCACGTCGCGCAGTTCCAGCCAGCTGTCGTCACCCTTGCTCATCTCCTGGCCTGTCTGCGCGTTGAGGAAGATGTCGCCTTCGCGCGCCCACAGGCCGCTGTACTGGGCCACGATCAGGTCCGGCGACTTGGCCGCGGCCTTGACCGCGTCGGCGCGGCTCTGCGCCCACGGCGCCAGCGTCTCGCCGTTGACCACCATCAGCGCGGTCAGCAGCGACAGCGACAGCGCCACCGCCAGACTGAGGCGCCGGCGCGACAGGCCCAGCGCGCGCAGCGCGGTCAGTTCCGACGAGGCGGCGAGCTGGCCCAGCCCCATCAGCGAACCGATCACCGCCGCGGTCGGGAACATGGTGTAGGCGCGTCGCGGCACGGTGTAGATCACCGAGGTCAGCGCGGTGAAGAAATCGTAGTTGCCCTTGCCGAGGTCGCCGAACTGCGGCACCAGGCCGCCGATGATGAAATCCAGGCCCAGCAGCACCATCCAGGTCAGCAGCACCGTGCCCAGCACCATGCGTCCGATGTAGAGGTCGTGCAGTTTCGGGAACGGCCTCATGCCGCGCGCCTCCGCCGCCAGAAGCGGCCGTCGCGCACGTACAGCCAGGCCCCCAGCGCCAGCGCCGGCAGCAGCAGCCACCACAGCCCGGCGAAGGCCGGGATCTTGTCGTCCGCCAGCCACTGCCGGCCGAGCATCATCAGGTTGACGCTGACCATGTAGCCGAGGAAGCCGATCGCGATGCGGCCATAGCGCGCCTGCCGGGGCGGGCTACGCGCCAGCGGCACGGCGAGCAGCATCAGCGCGAACGCCATCAGCGGCGGCGCGATGCGCCAGTGCAGCTGCGCATTGGCCTGTGGGCGCGGATCACCGAACAATGCCAGGGTCGGCATCAGTTCCGGGTCCTCGTCGTCGCGCACGTCATCGCGGTCGGGCATGCGCAGCTCGTTGCTGGCGTAGCGCATCATGCGGAAATCGAGGCCATCGCGCAGCGGGCCTTCGACCTGGAATCCGTCCTCCAGGCGCAGGTAGCGGTCGCGTTCGCCCATCAGCGACAGCCCACCGTGGGCGGCGGTGGTCACGTCCATGCGCTCGCCGTTCTGGCGATAGACGAAGATGCGGCTGAAGCGGCTGCCATCGGCGGCCATGCTGCCCAGGTAGACGACCCCGCCTCCGCCCGGCAACTCGGTGAAGCGGCCCGGCTCCAGCCCCACCAGCAGCAGGCTGCGGTTGGCCTCCTCGATCATCGCGTGCGAGACGCGATCGGACATCGGCCCCAGCCACAGCGAGCACAGCGCGATCACCGCGATCACCGGCCCGCCGGCCAGCAGCAACGGCCGCAGCAGGCGCTTCGGGCCGACCCCGACCGCGGCCAGCACCGGCATCTCCGCGTCGCGGTACATCCGCCCCAGCGCCAGCAGCAGGCCCAGCATCAGGGCCAGCGGCAGAATCAGCGGCAGCCACCGGACCACCAGCAGCGCCAGCTGCGACAGCATCATCGCCGCCGGCAGGCGGCCGCTGGCGATGTTGCCCAACACGTCGGCGAAGGCGCCGCCGAGGCTGACCATCATCAGGATCACCAGCGCCGCGAACACGGACTGGGCAAACTCGCGGAACAGGTATCGGTCCAGCTTTGGCATCGGGCGCTTGGTTGGCGATGATGGGGAAAGGGCATCCGGCCCGTTTCGGTCGACGGCTTTTCCGTCGAATCAAACGCTTGCGCGTCCGATCCGGCCCCTGCAACAGGCCTGTCGCGCCCTATCAGGGAGGTCGGCCCTGATAAACTCGAGCGTTCGCTCGCCGGCCGATCCGCTGCGCACGCCGCCGGAACGCCGATCGATTGTACGGAATCACTGATGGAATCTGTTTGATGACCCTCGAATTGGAACTGAACCACGATGCCCCGGCGACCGTCCGGACCGACTGCGTGGTGGTAGGCGCATTCGCCGACAATACGCTCACTCCCGCCGCGCAGGCGCTCAATGTCGCTAGCGGCGGCCGCCTGACCGCGCTGATCGAGCGTGGCGACATCAGCGGCAAGACCGGGCGGACCGCGCTGCTGCACGACCTGCCCGGCGTGACCGCGCCGCGGGTGCTGGTGGTCGGCTTGGGCGAGGCCGCCAAGTTCGGCGTGCCGCAATACCTCAAGGCGGTCGGCGATGCCGCGCGCGCGCTCAAGGGCGGCGCCACGGCGACGGCCTTGTTCACGATTTCCGAAGTGGCGGTCAAGGATCGCGACCACGCCTGGAACATCCGCCAGGCCGCGATCGCCGCCCACCACGCGACCTATCGCTACACCGCGACGCTGGGCGACGCCAACAAGGCCAAGCAGGACGACAGCGGGCTGAAGTCACTGGCGATCTGGGGCGAAGACGCGCTGGCGCTGGCGCAGGGCAAGGCCATCGCCGCCGGCGTCGCCTTCGCGCGCGAACTGGGCAACCTGCCGCCGAACATCTGCAACCCGGGCTACCTGGCGCAGCAGGCGCAGGCCTTCGCCGACCGCTTCGAGCAGGCCGAATGCGAAGTGCTCGATCGCGAACAGATGCAGCAGCTGGGCATGGGTTCGCTGCTCGCGGTCAGCCGCGGCTCGGCCAACCCGCCCAAGCTCATCGTGCTGAAGTGGAACAACGGTGGCGATGCCAAGCCCTACGTGCTGGTCGGCAAGGGCATCACCTTCGACACCGGCGGCATCAACCTCAAGACCCAGGGCGGCATCGAGGAGATGAAGTACGACATGTGCGGTGGCGCCACCGTCATGGGCACGTTCGTGTCCGCGGTCGGCATGCGCCTGCCGATCAACCTGGTGGTGATCGTGCCGGCCGTGGAGAACATGCCCGACGCCGACGCCTACCGTCCGTCCGACGTGCTCACCAGCATGTCCGGCAAGACCATCGAGGTCGGCAACACCGATGCCGAAGGCCGCCTGATCCTGTGCGACGCGCTGACCTACGCGCAGCGCTTCGAACCGCAGGCGCTGCTCGACGTCGCCACGCTGACCGGCGCCTGCGTAGTCGCGCTGGGCAAGTACGCGACCGGCCTGATGAGCAAGCACGATGACCTGTCCAACGAACTGCTCGCCGCCGGCGAGAACGTGTTCGACCGCGCCTGGCGCCTGCCGCTGTGGGACGAGTACCAGAGCCTGCTCGACTCGACTTTCGCCGACGTCTACAACATCGGCGGCCGCTGGGCCGGTGCGATCACTGCCGGCTGCTTCCTGTCGCGTTTCACGGAAGGCCAGCGCTGGGCGCACCTGGACATCGCCGGCGTCGCCAACGACGACGGCAAGCGCGGCATGGCAACCGGCCGCCCGGTAGGGTTGTTGTCGCAGTGGTTGCTGGATCAGGCCGGCGACGCGGCGTGATTGGTGATTCGTGATGGGTGATTCGCGGAGCGGAGCACCGTTACGAGCCGCACCGACGCATCGCACTGCGCGTTCTACGAATCACGAATCCCAAATCACGAATCACGGCTTTTCATGCGCGCCGACTTCTACCTGATCGCCAAGGACCGCTTCAAGGCGCAGCCGCTGTTGCTGGTCTGCGAACTGGCGCGCAAGGCCCACGATGCCAACCTGTGGACGCTGGTGCTGGCGCGCGATGCGGCGCAGGCGGAGGAGCTCGACGAGCTGCTGTGGGCGTTCGACGACGACGCCTACATCCCGCACCAGATCGCCGGCAGCGATGACGAGGACGAACTGACGCCGGTGCTGATCGCCACGCCCGGGACCGACTCACCGATGCGCGCGCTGGTGATCAACCTGCGCGATGCCGCGGTCGAAGGCCGCTTCGAGCGCGTGCTGGAAGTGGTGCCGGCCGACGAATCCGCACGCGGCCCGCTACGCGAGCGCTGGCAGCAGTACAAGGCGCGCGGGCTGGAAGTCAACAAGCACGATATGTAAGAACGAGAATCGGGAATGGAGAATCGGGAATCGGCAAGTCCCTTACTCCGCACTTCCGATTCCCCACTCCCTATTCCCGATTCCCGTCTTTATGACCACTCTGAGTTCCGGCTACGAGCCGAAAGCCTTCGAAACCCGCCTCTACGCCGAGTGGGAAAACAGCGGCGTGTTCCAGCCGCAGGGCGACGGCCCGGCCTACACCATCCTGCTGCCGCCGCCGAACGTCACCGGCACCCTGCACATGGGCCACGCCTTCCAGCACACGCTGCAGGACGCGCTGATCCGCTATCACCGCATGCGCGGCTATCGCACGCTGTGGCAGATGGGTACCGACCACGCCGGCATCGCCACCGAGATGGTGGTCGCGCGCAACCTCGGCCGCGATGGCCTGACCCGCGATGGCTTGGGTCGCGACAAGTTCATCGAGAAAGTGTGGGAGTGGAAGGCCGAGTCCGGCGACACCATCGAGCGCCAGATGCGCCGCCTGGGCACGTCCGGCGACTGGACGCGCAGCATGTTCACGATGGATCCGATGGCCGCCGACGCGGTGACCGAAGCCTTCGTGCGCCTGCACGCACAGGGCCTGGTCTACCGCGGCAAGCGCCTGGTGAACTGGGACCCGGTGCTGAAGACCGCGATCTCCGACCTGGAGGTCGAGAACCGCGAAGTGCCCGGACACATGTGGCACTTCAAGTATCCGCTGGCCGGCGGCGAAACCTATGAATACATCGAGCGCGATGCCGACGGCAACGTCACCTTGCGCGAGACGCGCGACTACATCTCCATCGCCACCACACGTCCCGAAACCATGCTCGGCGACGGTGCCGTCGCGGTGCATCCTTCCGATGCGCGCTACGCGCCGATCGTCGGCAAGCTGTGCGAGATCCCGGTTGGACCGAAGCAGCATCGGCGCCTGATTCCGATCATCACCGACGACTATCCCGATCCGCACTTCGGTTCGGGCGCGGTGAAGATCACTGGCGCGCACGATTTCAACGATTACCAGGTCGCGAAGCGCAATGGCATTCCGCTGTACGCACTGATGGACGAACAGGCGCGGATGCGTACCGACGGCCTGTCCTACCTCGACAGCGCCGCCATCGCCGGCCGTGCGGCGCGCGGCGAGGACGTCGGCGACGTGTCCGCCGTGAACCTGGTGCCGGACGAACTGCGCGGCCTCGACCGCTACGATGCACGCGCCCGCGTGGTCGCCGAGATCACCGCCGAAGGCCTGACCGTGACTGACGCCGAAGGCGCGCCGCTGGTCGATTCGAAGCCGATCATGCAGCCGTTCGGTGACCGCAGCGGCCAGGTGATCGAGCCGTTCCTCACCGACCAGTGGTTCGTGAAGATGGACGGGCTCGCCAAGCGCGGCTTGGACCTGGTCGAATCCGGCCAGGTGAAGTTCGTTCCGGCGAACTGGATCAACACCTATCGCCACTGGCTGGAGAACATCCAGGATTGGACCATCAGCCGCCAGCTGTGGTGGGGTCACCGCATTCCGGCGTGGTTCGACGAAGCAGGCAACGTCTACGTCGCGCGCAACGAGGAAGAAGCGCGGATGAAGGCGCCTCCGGGCGCGCTGTTGCGTCAGGATGACGATGTGCTTGAGACCTGGTTCTCGTCCGCGATGTTCCCGTTCTCGACCATGGGCTGGCCCGACGCAGCGCTCATGCGCGAGCGCGGCTTCGACGAATTCCTGCCGACCAGCGTGCTGGTCACCGGCTTCGACATCATCTTCTTCTGGGTCGCCCGGATGATCATGATGACCGACGCGCTCACCGCGAAGATCCCGTTCCAGGACGTCTACATCACCGGCCTGGTGCGCGACAAGGATGGACAGAAAATGTCCAAGTCCAAGGGCAACATCCTCGACCCGCTGGACATCATCGACGGCATCCCGCTTGACGATCTGATCGCCAAGCGCACCACCGGCCTGATGCAGCCGAAGATGGCCGAGAAGATCGAAAAGGCCACGCGCAAGGAATTCCCGGACGGCATCGCCGCCCACGGGGCCGACGCGCTGCGTTTCACCATGACCGCACTGGCCGGACCCGGCCGCGACATCAAGTTCGACCTGGGCCGCGCCGAAGGCTACAAGAACTTCTGCAACAAGCTGTGGAACGCGAGCCGGTTCGTGTTGATGAACACCGACGGCTTCAGCGCGGGCGGCGCCCCGCAGCCGGTGACCGACGCGGAACGCTGGATCCTCGCGCGCCTTGCGAAAGTCAGCGAACAGGCAGCCATCCACTTCGCCAACTACCGTTTCGACCTGCTCGCACAGGCGCTGTACGAATTCGCCTGGAACGAGTTCTGCGACTGGTTCGTGGAGCTGGCCAAGCCAGCGCTGCAAGGCAGCGACCAGGCCGCCGCCGACAGCACCCGCCACACCCTGCTGCATGTGCTGGAAGCGCTGCTGCGCCTGCTGCACCCGCTGATCCCGTTCGTCACCGAAGAACTGTGGCGGCAGGTCGCGCCGAAGCTGCGCATCGCCGGCGACACGATCTCGCTGCAGCGGTATCCACAGGCCGATGGATCCGGCGCGCAGGGTTTCGCGCAGGCCGAAGCCGACATCGAATGGCTCAAGCAGATGGTGTCCGCGCTGCGCCGTATCCGCAGCGAGCTTGGCGTGTCGCCCACGCGTACGGTGAAGCTGCTGGCACAGGGCGGCACGGCGAACGATGCCGCCCGGCTGGAACGTTTCGCCTCGCAGCTGAAGTTCCTCAACCGGCTCGAAGCCATCGAAACGATCGCCGGCGATCCGCCGCCGGCCGCCGCCGGCATCGTCGGCGAGTTGAAGCTGTTCGTGCCGCTGGAAGGCCTGGTCGACCTCGACGCCGAGCGCGCGCGTCTGGACAAGGAGATCAAGCGCGTCGGCGGCGAAAGGGCCAAGTCAGAAAACAAGCTGGCCAGCGAGACCTTCGTGAACAACGCGCCGGCCGCGGTGGTGGAACAGGAACGCCAGCGGCTGGCCGACTGGACCGCGCAACTCGACGCACTGACCGCGCAACGCGCACGGCTCTGAGCCCCACTCCTCGAGGAGCGGCTTCAGCCGCGAGTTTTTTGCTGTCATCCCGAGCGCAGCGAGGGACCTGCTTGGTGGGACTCACAAGAGCAAAAGCAGATCCCTCGCTGCGCTCGGGATGACAGGTA
The DNA here is from genome assembly GCF_007830035.1 of Luteimonas cucumeris. Lineage (GTDB taxonomy): Bacteria > Pseudomonadota > Gammaproteobacteria > Xanthomonadales > Xanthomonadaceae > Luteimonas_C > Luteimonas_C cucumeris. Next base: position 324,242 of record NZ_VLKN01000004.1, read on the forward strand.
AAAAGATCGGGGGATCGCGGCTGAAGCCTCTCCGATAAAGCAACGCACCATCGCCCGATTAATCGGCGAACAACTCCATCGCCATCACGATCGCATCCTCGCGCCCGTCCCTGGCCGGGTAATAGCGCGGACGGCGGCCGATCTCGTTGAAGCCCTCGTCGTGGTACAGCGCGATCGCGTGCGGGTTCGATGGCCGCACTTCCAGGAACATGCGGCGCACGCCGCGGCCGCGCGCGAGCTGCAACAGCGCGCGCAACAGCCGGCGGCCGTGGCCGCGGCCCTGCGCTTCGGGCGCGGTGCAGATGTTGAGGATATGCGCTTCGTCGGCGGCGATGCTGAGCACGCCGTAGCCGATGATCGCCTCATCCTGCAGCAGCACCCACGCCGGATAGTCGGCACGCAGGCAGTCGCGCAGGATGCCGCGCGTCCACGGGAACGGATAGGCGCGCTGTTCGATCGCGATCACCGTATCCAGGTCGTCCTCGCGCATCGGCCGTAGCGAGGTCGCACTGCCGGCATCCTCTCGGGTATCGGCGGCGACCGCGCTCATGGCCGCCGGTCCTGCCTGAGTGCGTCCTGCCGCAGCGCGCGCAGACGCGGCCACAAGGCGCGCTTGCCGGCGGCATCGCCGCGCAGATTTCGCGCGGCGGCCAGCAATGGCTGCAGCGCATCGTCCGTCGCCTCGCGGCAGGCGGCACGCAGGACCGCGCGTTGCAGCGGCGTCAGCGCGGCTGTTTGCGCGACCGTCTCGAGGGGCGGCGCGGGTGACGGCTCGGCATCGGCCAGCCGGTACAGCGTATGCCCGAGCGCGTCGAGTACCTCACGCTGGAACGCATCCCAGCTCACGGCATCGGTTCCACCGTGCCGATCCGGCGACGCTTGAACCACAACACCGGCCCGGACAGCGCATACAGGCCCGCCGCGACCAGCAGGGTTTTCGGCGGATCGATCCACAACGCGATCAGCACCGCCACCGCGATCAGCAGCGCGAAGAACGGCACGCGATCCGACTTCGGCCCGCTGCCGCTGCCCTTGAAGCTGTTGTAGCGCAGCCGGCTGACCATCAGCAGCCCGGCGACCACCGACACCGCGACGGCGGCATAGCGCAGGTCCTCGCCGACCAGGCCCAGGTCATGGCAGGTCCATACGAAACTGGCCATCAGGCCGGCGGCGGCCGGGCTCGCCAGGCCGATGAACCAGCGCTTGTCGACCTGTCCCACCTGGCTGTTGAAGCGCGCCAGCCGCAGCGCCGCGCAGGCGGCATACAGGAAGGCGGCCAGCCAGCCGACGCGGCCGGCGGTCAGCCCGTCCAGCTTCAGCGACGCCAGCGCCCAGTGGTACATCACCAGCGCCGGCGCCATGCCGAAGCTGACCAGGTCGGCCAGCGAGTCGTACTGCACGCCGAATTCGCTCTGGGTGTTGGTCAGGCGAGCGACCCGGCCGTCGATGCCGTCCAGGATCCCGGCCACGAAGATCGCCACGCACGCGGCCTCGAAACGCCCCTGCGAGGCGGCGATGATCGCGAAGAAGCCGGCGAACAGGCCGCCGGTGGTGAACAGGTTCGGCAGCAGGTAGATGCCGCGCGGGCGCGGTCTTGGCGGAAGGGCATCGGTCATCGGCAAAGTGTAGCCGCTCGGCCGAGTGTCGAAGCTGTGACCGAGCCGACTTGCGCCGGTCAGGCCGCGATGCTGCAATCCCGCCCCTACTTACGCCCCGCAGGAGTTACCGATGCTACGTCTGGCCATGGGAATGGTGCTGTGCCTGGCTGCCGCCGCTGTCTCGGCGCAGTCTGCCGCCTACCAGTGGAAGGATGCCAACGGCGTCACCCAGTACTCCAGCACGCCGCCGCCGGCGGGCGCCTACAAGGTCCGCGCCGTCAACGACAGCGGCGCCAGCCTGGCCAGCACCGAAACGGCGGCGACTCCGGCCGAGGCGCCCGAATGCGCCACCGCACGCAAGAACCTCGAGCTGCTGCAGGGCCAGGGTGCCGTGCAGATGGACAGCGACGGCGACGGCAAGCCGGACAAGACCCTGTCCGACGCCGACCGCGGCAACCAGCTGGCGCTGGCCGAAGCCACGCTGAAGGCCAACTGCGCCGCGGCGCCCGCCAAACCCTGATCGATCGCCCAACACCGCCATGCGCCTGACCTGGGCCCTCGTCGCCGGACTCGCGCTCGGCATCGGCGTGGCCTGGTGGTGGTCGCGCGACACGCCGGAGGAAGCCGCGCGCAAACGCGAACGCGCCGAGCAGGCCGCAGCGGCGAATGCCGAGGACGCCCGGCCGGTACTGTATCGCTGGGTCAACGACGAAGGCGTCGTCCAGCTCACCGACCAGCCGCCCAAAGGTCGCAAATACAGGAAGATCGACCTGCAGCCGCAGCCGGGCATGCAGGTCGACGGCCGTCGCGAGTAGCCGCGTTTCGTAGCGTGCGCTGTGCGCACGACCGGCGTCACACGTGCGCAAAGCGCACGCTACGTATCGGCCGCCAATTGGGCCCGGCGTGCTGCATGGCACAATGCCAGACCCTGCTCGATGAAACCGCACCGATGCGCCTCTCGCGATTCCACCTGCACACCACCAAGGAAACTCCGGCCGACGCCGAGATCGTCAGCCACCGGCTGATGCTGCGCGCCGGCATGCTGCGCAAGCTGGCCGCCGGCCTGTACACATGGTCGCCGCTGGGCCTGCGCGTGCTGCGCAAGGTGGAACGCATCGTGCGCGAGGAAATGGATCGCGCCGGCGCGATCGAAGTCTCGATGCCGACGATCCAGCCGCGTGAGCTGTGGGAAGAAACCGGGCGCTGGCAGAAGTTCGGCGGCCAGCTGCTCAAGATCAAGGATCGCAAGGACGCCGAGTACTGCTACGCGCCGACCGCCGAGGAAGTGATCACCGATTTCGCGCGCAGCGAACTGTCCAGCTACAAGCAGCTGCCGGTGAACTTCTACCAGGTACAGACCAAGTTCCGCGACGAGATCCGCCCGCGTTTCGGCGTGATGCGCGCGCGCGAATTCCTGATGAAGGATGCGTACTCGTTCCACCTGACCGATGCCGACCTGGTACGCGAGTACCAGAACATGCACGCGGCCTACACCCGCATCTTCACCCGGCTGGGATTGAAGTTCCGCGCGGTGCAGGCCGATTCCGGCGCGATCGGCGGCGACGCCTCGCAGGAATTTCATGTGCTGGCGGATTCGGGCGAGGACGCGATCGCCTTCTCCACCGGTTCCGATTACGCCGCGAACGTCGAAGCCGCGCAGGCGGCAGCGCCCGACGCGCGTCCCGCCGCAGGCGAGGCGATGCGCAAGGTCGACACGCCGACGCAGAAGACCTGCGAAGACGTGGCGGCGTTGCTGGGCATCGCGCTGCAGCGCACCGTCAAGTCGATCGCGGTCATGACCGGCGACGCGGCTTCCGGACAGCAGTTCGTGCTGGCGCTGGTGCGTGGCGACCACGCCGTCAACGAGATCAAGCTGGCCAAGGTCGCCGGCCTCGCCGACTACCGGCTGGCGAGCGAGGCGGAAATCCTCGAACACCTCGGCAGCGAACCGGGCTTCCTCGGCCCGGTCAGTACGCGCAAGCCGGTCCGCGTGATCGCCGACCGCGAGGTGGCGGCCATGGCCGATTTCGTGGTCGGCGCCAACGAAGCCGGCCTGCATATCGCCGGCGTCAACTGGGGCCGCGACCTGCCCGAGCCCGACGTGGTCGCCGACATCCGCAACGTGGTCGAGGGCGACCGCGCCCAAGACGGCGGCGAACTGCGCCTGGCGCGCGGCATCGAGGTCGGCCACGTGTTCCAGCTCGGCCGCAAGTACGCCGAGGCGATGCGCGCCACCGTGCTCGACGAGAACGGCAAGGCCACGGTGATGTCGATGGGCTGCTACGGCATCGGCGTGAGCCGCATCGTGGCCGCGGCGATCGAGCAGAACCACGACGACGCCGGCATCCTCTGGCCCGAGCCGATGGCGCCGTGGCGGGTGGCGGTGTGCGTGATCAACCCGAAGAACGACGCGGCCGTCGCCGCCGCCGCGGAATCGCTGTACGCGGAATTGAATGCCGCGGGCCACGAAACGGTGCTCGACGACCGCGGCCTGCGCGCCGGCGCGATGTTCGCCGACATCGAACTGATCGGCATCCCGCATCGCGTGGTCGTGTCCGAACGCGGACTGGCGGCCGGCACGTTCGAATATCGCGCGCGCGGCGCCGGCGAATCGGAGAACCTCGACCGCGCGGCACTGCTGAAAAAGCTCGCACGCACGTAAGGCGGCCGGCCTGCGCCCGCCCTACAGGCTGCGGCGCGTGGGTGCGATCAGGTTGCCGAACAACATGCCGGCGATCAGCGCCAGCAGGATGTTGAGCACCGTGATCAGGGCCGCCTGGCCGACGTCGAGGTTCTGCTGCTGCACGAACGTCAGCAGCCCGCGCAGGCTGGTGCTGCCCGGCACCAGCATGATGATGCCGGGCACGCGGATCAGCGCGCCGGGGCGATGGCGCCAGCTGGCGTAGATGTTGCCCGCCGCGGTCATCACCAGCGCGGCCACGAACACGCCCGCCTCGCTGCCCCAGGCCTGTCCGGCGGTGCGCGAGATCAGATAGCCCGTGGCGGCGGCGAGCATCACGATCGCGAAATCGCGGCGCCCGGCACGGAACAGGATCCCGAACGCGAACGTCGCCAGCACCAGTGCGCCGCCTTCCACCCACATCGGCTGTGGGCGCGAGTAGCGGACTTCCGGCTCGATGCCCAGCAGCTGTGCCACGGCCAGCGCGGTCATCGTGCCGATGGTCAGCTTGAGCACGGTCATCACCGCACCGGCGAAACGCGCGGTGCCCGACACCAGGTGCTGGCTGGCGAGTTCGTTGACCGCGTTGGTCAGGGCCAAGCCGGGCAGCAGCACGATCAGTGAGGCGATGATGACGGTGTTGAGGTTGAGCGGCCCGACGAATGCCGCGACCAGCACCACGACAGCGGTGGCCACCACCGCGGCCAGCGCATCGCTGGCCTCCTTCATCAGCGGACGCCGCTCGGACAGCAGCTCGACCAGGCCGATCGCCAGCCCGGTCAGCCCTGCGGTGGCGATGTCCAGCCACGGCAGCCGCAGCAGCCCGGCAAGGGCCGCGGCGGCCAGGCCGAAGGCCAGCACCTGCATCGTCCGCCAGCGCGCGCTGGGCAGGCGGTCCAGGCGTTCCAGTGCGGCGCGTCCTCCTGCCAGGTCCAGGCGCCCGCTGGTGACGTCCTCGGCGATGCGGTCGGCCTCGCACAGCTTGTGCAGATCGGTCTGGCCGGGCGCCAGCCGCACCACGCGGGTGGTGTCGGATTCGCCTGGCGGCCGCGACGGATCGCTGAACGACAGGATCATCCCAGTCGGATTGGACCACGGCTCGCAGTCCAGCTTCAGCCGCTGCGCCACCGCCACCACCGCCGCTTCCAGCCGCTGCGCCGTGGTGCCGTACGTGTGCAGGCGCCCGGCCATGTCGACGACGAATTCGACGCGCGCGGCATAGCGTTCGCTGGCGGGAGAGAAGATGGACACGCGTGATCGGACCGCAAAGGAGGGAGCGACAGCATCGCATGCCGATGCGCGCGGACGCAGCCGTGACGACATCGTCGAGGCCATGAGCCTACGGCCCTTTCCACCCGCAGCATTGTCGAATGCGTTCCGAAGCGGCGAAAGCGCGCCGCGGCCGTGAAATCCGCAGGCCACCGCCGCGGATAGCCGCGCCTACGCTTTGCATGGGAAACTGCCCCGGCATGCCCACCTCTGCGACCGCCAACGCCGTCCCGCAGATCACCGTCGCCGACGGCGACAGTGGCCGCCTGCAACTGCGCGGCCGCTGGACGCTGCGTTTCGCCGACCAGGTCGCCGAAGCCCTGCGCGCGGCGCCCCAGGACACCCGCACCATCGATGCGCGCGCGATCGACCGGCTCGACTCGGCCGGCGTGCTGCTGCTACTGCGCTTCCTGCGCCGGCGCGGTCTGGAGTTCGAAGCGATCGAATTCCGCGACGACCACCGTGCGCTGGTCACCACCATCGAGGACGTCTCCGACGATCGCCCGCGCAGGAAGCGCGATTACGGCTTCGAAGCCGCGCTTGCGCGCCTAGGCATGGCGGTGCAGGCGAACTGGAACGAGACCATCGCCCTGGTCAGCTTCATGGGCGAGAACCTGTCGAAAATGCTGCGGCTGTTCAAGGAGCCGCGTCGCTTCCGCCTGACCGCGACCGTCTTCCACATGGAACAGGTCGGCCTGGACGCCGTGCCACTGGTGGTGCTGCTGTCGTACCTGGTCGGCGCGGTGATCGCCTTCCTCGGTTCGACCATCCTGGCCGACTTCGGCGCGACGATCTTCGTGGTGGAACTGGTCAGCATCGCCTTCCTGCGCGAGTTCGGCGTGCTTCTGACCGCGATCATCCTGGCCGGCCGCACCGCCAGCGCATTCACCGCGCAGATCGGCGCGATGGTCAGCCGCGAAGAGGTCGATGCGATCCGCACGCTCGGCCTGGATCCGATCGACCTGCTGGTGCTGCCGCGCGTGATCGCGCTGCTGATCATGCTGCCGCTGCTGACCTTCATCGCGATGGTGGCCGGCCTGGCCGGCGGCGTCACCGTCGGCGCCTTCAGCCTGGACATCCCGCCGCCAGCGTACCTGGCGCGCATGCAGGACACCTTCGAGTTGCGGCACATGCTAGTCGGCCTGTCGAAGGCGCCGATATTCGCGTTGCTGATCGCGCTGATCGGCTGCCTGGAAGGCCTGCAGGTACAAGGCACCGCGCAGTCGGTCGGCGAACGCACCACCTCCAGCGTGGTGCAGACGATCTCGCTGGTGATCGTGATCGACGCGATCGCGGCGATCTGGTTCATGGAGATGGGGTGGTGAGGCGGCCGGGAATCGGGAATCGGGAATCGGGAATCGCAAAGGCGGGAAGCGCGCGGCATGTGGCTCCTGCTGCGGAGCCTTTATCTTGACGATTCCCGATTCCCGACTCCCGACTCCCGAAGATCGCGAAACGATCGTATCGGTGCGCGGCCTGGTCAACCGCTTCGGCGAGCAGGTCGTGCACGACGGGCTGGACCTGGACGTGTATCGCGGCGAGATCCTCGGCGTGGTCGGCGGCTCGGGCACCGGCAAGTCGGTGCTGATGCGTTCGATCCTGGCGCTGCGTCGCCCCGACGAAGGCCGGATCGAGGTGCTGGGCGTGGATGCGCGATCGCAGGATCCGCAGGATCGCCGCCATATCGAGCGCAACACCGGCGTGCTGTTCCAGGACGGCGCGCTGTTCTCGTCGCTGAGCGTCGGCGAGAACGTGCAGGTGCCACTGAAGGAGTACTACCCCGGCATGACCGATTCGCTGCGCTACGAACTGGCGCTGCTGAAGGTGAAGCTGTCGGGCCTGCCGGCCGATGCGCTGGACAAGCTGCCTTCGCAGCTATCCGGCGGCATGCGCAAGCGCGCCGGGCTGGCGCGCGCGCTGGCGCTGGATCCGCCGTTGCTGTTCCTCGACGAACCCACCGCCGGCCTCGACCCGATCGGCGCGGCCGCGTTCGACCAGCTGATCCGCACCCTGCAACAGGCGCTGGGATTGACCGTATTCCTGATCACACACGATCTCGACACGCTATACGCTATCTGCGACCGGATCGCGGTGCTGGCCGACCGCAAGGTGATCGCGGTGGCGCCGATGGCGGAAGTCGAGCAGCTCGAGCATCCGTGGGCGCACGAATATTTCCACGGCCCGCGCGCGCGGGCCGCGCAAGAGGCCCGCGAACGCGAAGCCAACGGCGACGGTCCGCGCACCCAGACACAGGCGATGTGACGATGGAAACCAGAGCCAACTACGTGCTGATCGGCGTCTTCACCATCGCGGTGGCGATCTTCGGCCTGCTGTTCGCGCTGTGGGCGGCGAAATATTCGTCGGAGAAAAGCTTCCGCGAGTTCGACGTGGTCTTCAACGAGCCGGTCACCGGCCTGACCGTAGGCAGCAGCGTGCAGTACAACGGCATCGCCATCGGCACCGTGCAGGACCTGCGGCTGGCACCGAACGACCCGCGCCAGGTGATCGCGCGCCTGAAGCTGCAGGCCGACGCGCCGATCCGCACCGACACCCGCGCCAAGATGTCGATGACCAGCCTCACCGGCAGCCCGATCATCCAGCTCACCGGTGGCGATCCGAACAGCCCACCGCTGCGGGAGACGCCCGGTCGCGAGGTGCCGGTGATCCAGACCGAACCTTCGGCGCTGCAGAACATCGCCGACACCGCGAACCGGCTGGTGGAGCGCATGGACAAGCTGCTGAGCGAGGAGAACGTCAAGCGCATCTCCAGCACGCTGGACAACATCGAGACGCTGACCGCTTCGGTCGCCGACCAGCGCGAGGACCTGCGCGCGCTGATCGTCAACGCGCGCAAATCCAGCGAGCAGCTGTCGAAGACGCTGGTCACCGCGGATCGCGCCGTCAACAACGTCGACCGCGAACTGGTGCAGAAACTGCCGGAGCTGATCGCCAAGCTCGACAGCACCCTGACCCGGCTGGACTCCGCGGCCAAGGGCGCCGACAGCATCCTCAACGACAACCGCGCGGCAATCGGCAGCTTCGCCAACGACGGCCTGGCCCAGCTCGGCCCGACCCTGGCCGAACTGCGCTCGCTGATCCGCGACCTGCGCCGGGTCAGCGACCGCCTCGACGGCAATCCCGCGCGCTACCTGCTCGGTCGCGATGCACCCAAGGAGTACGAGCCGAAATGAGAACGACGGGAATCGGACTGCGAAATCACCCGCGTGCAATGGATCGGCCGCAGGCGCCGCGCAACGGCGCGCAGCCTGCGTCGCGCAGGCCGGCCGCGATCGTCGTCGCCATCGCACTTGCGTGCGCGCTGCTGCTCGGCGGCTGCTCGTCGATCCTCGGTGGTTCGCCACGCGACCGGGTCACGACCTATGCGCCGGATCCGCGCATCAGTGCCGATCCTGCCTGGCCGGCCGTGACCTGGCAGTTGGCGATCGTGCCGCCGACGTCGGCGCGCTGGACCGACAGCCTGCGCATCGCCGTGCGGCCGACACCTGGCGAACTGCAGGTCTACAAGGGCGCCAACTGGGCGAAACCGCCGACGGTGATGATCGAGGACGCGATCCTGCGCGGGCTGGAGGATTCCGGCCGCATCCCTGCGGTCGCGCGACAGGCCAGCGGCATCTCCGCCGACTACCGGCTGATCATGGACCTGCGCCGTTTCGAGGCCGACTACGCCGGCGCGGCGGTGCCGTCGGCCGTGATCGAGCTCAACGCGATGCTGCTGCACCGCGTCGACCAGCAGGTGGTGTCCTCGCGCACCTTCCTGTCGAAGCAGGTCGCGGCGAGTACCGCCATCCCCGATGTCGCCGCGGCCTTCGATCCGGCCCTGGGCGACATCGCGAAACAAGTGGCCGGCTGGACATTGACCGAAGGTGCCGTGCACGACCACAGCCATCGCCAGCCCTGACGTACAAAGGCTGTCATCCCGAGCGCAGCGAGGAACCTGTCTCTCGCTAGCGACTTTCCGGAACGATCAGACTCAACCCACGATCCTGCGAAAAGTCAGGTTGATCCGCTCTCCCACCGGCCGCGCGGTGCGCGGCAACGCATGCCGGTAATGGCGCTGCGTGTCGCCGGCCATCACCAGCAGGCTGCCCGGCACAAGATCCAGAGCCAGCTTCACCGACGGATCGCGACGCTGCCTGAGCACGAAGCGACGCGTCGCACCCAGGCTCACGGATGCGATCACCGGTTGTGGCCCGAGTTCCACCTCGCTGTCGCTGTGCCAGCCCATCGCATCGCGCCCATCGCGGTAGAGATTGGCCAGCACACTGTTGAAGGCAATTCCCAACTCGCGCGACAGGCGTTGGCGAACCGGCAGCAACACCTCCGGCCATGGCCGCGGCACGAAGCGTGTACCGGAATAGGTGTAAGCCGCACCCGGATCGCCGATCCAGCAACTCAGTCGCGGCGAGTCCACTTCACGCCCGAACAGGCGGATCCGATGCGTTTCCCAGGGCACGCGCATGCGCAATTCCTGGAACAGCGCTTGATGCGCGTCGGCCTGCAGCCACGCCGCGTCCAGCGCGATATCGGCATCAGGCAAGGGCAGCGGCGACAACGGCATGGCCCACGCTAGCACGCCCCTGGTGGCAGCAGCCTCCGGCCGCGATGGGCCTCCCAGCGCCATGGATCGCCGCGCGAAGCCGGTACCGCGGGCCGCGATTTGCCGCTTCCACACCAAAACCGCGACAATCGCAGTCATGCAAGCCAGGCTGCCAGCATGAGCGGAGACACCGACCAGAGCACCGAAACGATGGATGCGATCGAGCGCGACGTGATGGAGTACGACGTGGTTGCCGTCGGCGCCGGCCCGGCCGGCCTGTCGTTCGCGATCCGCCTCAAGCAGCTCAATCCGGAGCTGTCGGTCTGCGTGATTGAAAAGTCGAGCACGATCGGCGCGCACATCCTGTCCGGCGCTGTGATCGAGACCGGCCCGCTCGATGCGCTGCTGCCGGACTGGCGCGACAATCCGCCGCCGATCTGCGTACCGGCGACCGAGGACGAATTCTGGCTGCTCAGCAAGACCGGTGGTCGCAAGCTGCCGGTGCCACCGGGCATGCACAACAAGGGCAACGTGATCGTCAGCCTCGGCGCGATGTGCGCATGGCTGGCGCCGCAGGCCGAGGCGCTGGGCGTTGAGATCTATCCCGGCTTCGCCGCCGCCGAAACCCTGCACGACGCCGACGGAAAAGTCATCGGCGTGCGCATCGGCGACATGGGCGTGGCCAAGGACGGATCGCACAAGCCCGGCTACACCGCCGGCATCGACATCCACGCCAAGGTCACCGTGCTCGCCGAAGGCGCGCGCGGACATCTGACCAAGCGGCTGGTGAAGCGTTTCGGGCTGGATGCCGACAGCGATCCGCAGGGCTATTCCATCGGCATCAAGGAACTATGGCAGGTGCCGGCCGGACGCGTGTCGCCGGGCAGGATCGTGCACAGCTTCGGCTGGCCGGCCGACAGCAGGACCTACGGCGGCAGTTTCCTGTATCACCTGGACCAGGACCGCATCGCGCTGGGTTACGTCAGCGGGCTCGACTACCAGGATCCGGACTACAAACCCTGGGAAGCCTTCCAGCAATGGAAGAACCACCCGATGATCAAGCCGCTGCTGGAAGGCGGCAACATCCTGTCGGCCGGCGCGCGCGCGATCGTCACCGGCGGCTGGCAATCGCTGCCCAAGACCGAAATGCCCGGCGCGCTGCTGATCGGCGATGCTGCCGGCCTGCTCAACGTGCCCAAGGTGAAAGGCACGCATCAGGCGATCCGCAGCGGCATGCTGGCCGCCGAGCACCTCGTGCAATCGCTGGACAGCGCCGGATTCGATACCCGCCTGCGCGCTTCCGAAGCGATGGCGGAATTGAAGAAGGTGCGCAACATCAAGCCCGGCTTCAAGCGTGGCCTGTGGCTCGGCATGTTGAACGCCGCCTGGGAAACCGTCACCGGCGGCCTGTCGCCATGGACATTGAAGAACAAGCCGGACTGGTCGTCGCTGGACAAACTCGGCGAGCACGAACAGCCCAAGCGCGATTACCTGCAACGCGAACTCGCACCGCGCGACCGCCTGCAGGGCGTCTACTACGCCGCCACCGAACACGACGAAGACCAGCCGGTGCACCTGCGCGTCGCCGACACCGACATCTGCGTCACCCGCTGCGTCGAGGAATACGGCAACCCCTGCACCCGCTTCTGCCCGGCGGCCGTCTACGAGATCGTCGAGGACGCCGGCAGCGGCAAGCGCCTGCAGATCAACGCCGCCAACTGCGTGCACTGCAAGACCTGCGACATCAAGGACCCGTACGAGATCATCAACTGGGTCACACCTGAAGGTGGTTCCGGGCCAAATTACCAGAATCTCTAGGACTCAATCCTGCACCCTGATCGGCCACAGGCGTCGCTAGACACGAGGCGGCGCACGCGATGAAAACAAGGGCTCAGCTGCACGGGGTCGCAGTACCCTCAATTGTCGTGAGAATCGCGGTCCCCATGGAATGCGTTCTGGGCAACCGCGTGCTGTTCGGCTTTGAAGTATTGATGATTCTTGCAATCAGCATTCAGCTTGCACTTTGGTTCCGACCCGAGCCACATAGCGATTGGGCATATTACTGGGCTGCAGCTGGCGACGTAACGCGATATGAGCGCGGTGGCTTGAGCCTTTGGCTGCTCGCTATTCCCAAGGCGCTGGGCTGGTCGCCACTTGCTTCCGCCTTGGCGCTCAACTGCCTTGCAGCATTGTTGTTGCTCTGCTCCTCGCGCGCACTCGACCCCACTGCGGCGCGATGGTTCGGCCTCCTGGTCGCCCTGTACCTGCTTTTGATCACCCCTTTCTTCAGCATTGTTCAACTAGATATGCTGGCTGCAGCGCAACTGGCAGTCGGCGTGTGGTTGCTGGCATCGCCGCCATCCCGCTGGTCAAGGAGATTTACCTTCTTTGTCGCTGCTGTGATGATCGCCGCGGGCGTATCGACCAAACCGCAGTACGCGCTGACTCTATGGGCCATGCTGGGTCTGTTCGTGGCCGCCTGGCTGGTGTTGAAACGCCGAATGCATCCGTTTCTGCCGATATTGTTCGCGGTATTGTTGGCCGGTTCGGTAACGGGGTTCACGATCGACTTGGGTTTACGCGCCCTCAGTGGTCGCAGTGAAGCCATCCGCACAAACTCTGCAGTCACGCTCTATAGCGGCTTGTTGGTCTCCGGCACAGGGCCGAGGTGCGGCTATTGGTCGGCTGGCGCTGCCGAAGCGGCCAAGGCAGACCTCAGCAAGCCATTGCACCATGCAGTACTCGATCGACTAGCGCAGAAACCTCCCACGCACTGGATATCGGTCATTGGCTGCAAGCTGCCGGAAATCTTCCGCCCAGGACCTTATGCCCTTTATTGGCTAGTCGAATCGCCCAATATCCGGACAAGAATCGATGCCGATCCCCGAAGGACGGAAATCGATGCCGCCTACCGTCGAGCACTGTGGTGGGAAAGTCATGCATATAGCGCCTTAACGCTGTCGATTCTGGCCATGGCTGCCTTCACGTGCATCGCAATGTGGCGAAACGCGCCATTGCTCGCTCTTCTTCCCGTCCTATGGATCACTTCGTTCTGGGTAGTACATATCGTGTTCGAGATCCAGGGGCGCTACTTTCTTGGCATCTTCCTACTCGTCCCCCTACTCTGCTCCATTGCATTGCGCGTACCACGCGGCGTATGCGGACAAATCTCGCCAAAGTACTGACCGTTCACCTCGCAGCATGGCTGCGAGCTACGACGGCATCCCACGAGGCACCACCTGCCGAACCGCCGTAACCGGCTGTCAGTGGCTGGAGAAAGCTACGCCGGTCTTCTGTTGCAGTTCGCCCTTACCGACATCGGGTGCCAGTTCCACCAGCACCAGTCCGTCCGCGGTCACATCCATCACCGCCAGGTCGGTGATGATGCGGTTGACCACGCCCACGCCAGTCAACGGCAGCGTGCATTGCGGCAGGATCTTGTGCTCGCCGTTCTTGGCGGTGTGCTCCATCAGAACCACCACGCGCTTGACGCCGGCGACCAGGTCCATCGCGCCGCCCATGCCCTTGACCATCTTGCCCGGCACCATCCAGTTGGCGAGGTCGCCCTGATCGGTGACCTGCATCGCGCCGAGGATCGCCAGGTCGATGTGGCCACCGCGGATCATCGCGAACGAGTCGTGGCTGCCGAAATAGCTGGCCCCCTTGCGCGCGGTCACGGTCTGCTTGCCGGCGTTGATCAGGTCGGCATCGACCTCGTCCTCGGTCGGGAACGGGCCGATGCCGAGCAGGCCGTTCTCCGACTGCAGCCAGACATCGATGCCGTCGGGAATGTAGTTGGCCACCAGCGTCGGCAGACCGATGCCGAGATTGACGTAGGCGCCATCGGTGAGTTCCTGCGCGGCGCGCTGCGCCATTTGCTCGCGGGTCCAGGGCATTTTCTTTCCTCGGGAATTCAGCGGGAATCAGGCGGCGCGCACGGTGCGCTGTTCGATGCGTTTCTCGGGATCTGGATTGTGGACGATGCGGTCCACGTAGATGCCGGGAAGATGCACATGGCCGGGATCGATCGCGCCGGTATCGACGATTTCCTCCACCTCGGCGATGCAGACCTTGCCCGCCATGGCCACCGCCGGATTGAAGTTGCGCGCCGTCTTGCGGAACACCAGGTTGCCTGAGGTGTCGGCCTTCCAGGCCTTGACCAGTGATACGTCGGCCTTGAGCGCGGTCTCCATCACGTAATGATGGCCATCGAACTCGCGCGTTTCCTTGCCCTCGGCCACGATCGTGCCGTAACCGGTGCGGGTGAAGAACGCGGGAATGCCCGCGCCGCCGGCGCGCAGGCGCTCGGCCAACGTGCCCTGCGGATTGAATTCGAGTTGCAGTTCGCCCGACAGGAACTGGCGTTCGAACTCCTTGTTCTCGCCGACGTAGGACGAGATCATCTTGCTGATCTGCCGTGTCTCCAGCAGCAGGCCCAGGCCGAAACCATCGACGCCGGCGTTGTTGGAAATCACCGTGAGCCCTTTCGCGCCGCTGTCGCGCAACGCCTCGATCAGCGCCTCGGGAATGCCGCACAGCCCGAACCCACCGACGGCGAGCGTCTGGCCATCGGCGATCAGGCCTTGCAGTGCCTGGCGAGCGCTGGGATGCACTTTGTTCTGGGCGTTGCGCGATGCGGCAGTGGCCTCGGTCATGGTGCAGCTCCGGTACGGAATGCGGGCATTTTAGCGCGTGGATGCATGCCCGCGCCTTGCTCGCGGCGTAGGTTCGATCCGGATTGCGGTAGACGCTAGACTTCGGCCATGAATTCCATCGCACTGACCACGGCCATCGCCGCCACCGGCCTCGATTACGACATGCCCGCCCTGCGCGATGCCTGCGCCCGGATCGGCCTGCACGCGGAAGTGCTGGCCTGGGACGACCTCAGCGTGAGCTGGCAGCGCTTCGATGCCGTGCTGCTGCGCTCGCCCTGGGACTACACCGAGCGCCTTTCCGAATTCCTGCATTGGTGCGAGCGCGTGGATGCGGTGACGACGCTGCTCAACCCGTTGCCCGTGCTGCGCTGGAATACCGATAAGCACTATCTTGCCGAGCTTGCTGCAGCCGGCATCCCGACCGTGCCCAGTAGTTTCGTCGAGCCGGAAAGCGAACCGCTGCCGTCGCTGCAGGATTTCCTCGCCGGCCACCCTTCCGCCGCGGAATTCGTGGTCAAGCCTGCGGTTGGCGCCGGCTCGCGCGACACACAACGCTATGCGCGTGCGCAGGAATTTGCCGCGGCCAACCACATCGGGCGCCTGCTCGATGTCGGCCGCAGCGTACTGCTGCAACCCTATCTGCCTTCCGTGGACCAGGACGGAGAAACCGCACTGATGTTCTTCGACGGCGTCTTCAGCCATGCCATCCGCAAGGGCCCGTTGCTGCAACCCGACCAAGGCGCAACCGAAGCCCTGTTCGCCGCGGAAGAGATCATCCCGCGCACGCCTGGCGACGATGAAATGGCCTTGGCACACGATGTCCTTGCCACGCTGTCCAGGCTGCAGCGTCTCGACGCGCCGTTGTCCTACGCCCGCGTCGACCTGATCCGCGACACCGACGGCGCGCCGCGTCTGCTCGAACTGGAATTGTGCGAGCCGTCGCTGTTCTTCGAGCAGGCGCCGGGCAGCGCCGACAAGTTCACGGCGCTGCTGGCGCAACGCCTGGTCACGTCGCCACCCAGGCGCGCTTTCGCGTTGTAGAGCGCTTCTGCGCCCGGACGACAGACGAAATCGTGTCTCAGGAACGCCCGTACACATCCTCGAGCCGGACGATGTCGTCCTCGCCGAGATAGCTGCCGGATTGCACCTCGATCAGTTCGACCGGTTCGGTGCCGCGATTGCGTAGCCGATGCACGCTGCCGAGCGGGATGTAGGTGCTCTGGTTCTCGTGCAGATCGAACACCCTGTCGTCGCAGGTCACTTCCGCGGTGCCGGACACCACGATCCAGTGCTCGGCGCGATGTGCGTGCTTCTGCAAGCTGAGCGCGGCGCCCGGCTTCACCACGATGCGCTTGACCTGAAAACGCTCGCCCATGTCGATCGAGTCGTAGCTGCCCCAGGGGCGATACACCTTGCGATGGAACAGGTGCTCCTGCCGGCCCGCGGCCTTGAGCTTGTCGACGATCGCCTTGACGTCCTGCACCCGGTCCTTGCGTGCCACCAGCGTGGCGTCCGGCGTATCGACGATCACCAGGTCCTCGACCCCGATCGTGGCGATCATGCGTCGGTCCGATGCACGCACCAGGCTGCCGCGCGTGTCGACCGAAATCACGTCGCCCTCGTATCGGTTGCCGTCCTCGTCGCGCTCGGCCACCGTCCACAGCGACGACCACGAGCCGATGTCGCTCCAGCCGCAACTGACCGGTACCACCGCGGCGCGATCGGTCTTCTCCATGACCGCGTAGTCGATCGAATCGCTGGGACTGGCCGCGAAGGATTCCTTGTCGACGCGGATGAAATCCAGGTCCGACTCCGCCGCAGCATACGCGTCGCTGGTGGCAGCCAGCATCGCCGGTGCGTGCCGTAACAGTTCGTCCAGGTAGCGCTGTGCCCGGAACAGGAACATGCCCGAGTTCCAGGCATAGCTGCCCTCGGCGAGATAGCGCTCGGCCGTGGCCAGGTCGGGTTTTTCGACGAAGCGTTCGATCCGGTACCCGCCCTCGCCCAGGCCGTCGCCGCGCAGGATGTAGCCGTAGCCGGTTTCGGCGTAGTCCGGACGGATGCCGAACGCGACCAGCCAGTCCTGCTCGGCCAATACGGCGGCGCGCGCGACGGCATCTCGGAACGCGGCTTCATCCTCGATCAGGTGATCGGCCGGCAGGACCAACAGGGTGGCATTCGGATCGCTGGCGACCAGATGCCAGGCCGCCAACGCGATCGCCGGTGCAGTGTTGCGGGCCATGGGTTCCAGCAGGATGCCGCCGTTGGCGCTGCCAACGCCCTGCAATTGCTCGCCGACCATGAAGCGATGGTCCTCGCTGCACACGGTGACCGGCGGCCGTACATCCGGCAGCGCGCCGACACGGCGAACCGTTTCCTGGAACAGCGACAGATCGCCCATCAACGACAGGAACTGCTTGGGCAGGTTCTGCCGGGACAACGGCCACAGGCGCGAACCGCTGCCGCCACTGAGGATTACGGGATGGAGCATGCATCACATCCATGGCGCGGGTGGCCAGAATACCAGCCCCCTGCACCGTCCCTGACCGACAGCTACCACCACCGCTCAGGTAACGCTGCCTAGCTCAAACAAGTAAAATGCGGGTTTCCGTACCTCGGCGACCGGCTTCAGGCCGCGCCAGCCCAACAGGAATCCCTCGCACGATGAAGATCCTCGTCGGCTACAAACGCGTGGTGGACTTCAATGTCCGCATCCAGGTCAAGCCGGACGGCTCCGGCGTGGTCACCGACGGCGTCAAGCTGTCGGCCAACCCGTTCGACGAGATCGCGCTGGAAGAAGCCTTGCGCCTGCGCGACAAGGGCATCGCCACGGAAGTGGTGGTCGCCACCATCGCCCCGGCCGATGCCCAGGCGCACCTGCGCAACGGCCTGGCGATGGGCGCCAACCGCGCCATCCACGTGGTGTCCGACCAGCCTATCCAGCCGCTGACCGCCGCCCGCACGCTGCTCAAATTGATCGAGAAGGAACAGCCGGACCTGGTCATCCTGGGCAAGCAGGCCATCGACGACGACGCCAACCAGACCGGCCAGATGCTGGCCACGCTGTGGGGCCGCCCGCAGGCGACCTTCGCTTCCAAGCTCGACATTGCCGACGGCAAGGCCACGGTAACGCGCGAAGTCGACGCCGGCCTGGAAACGCTGGAAGTCGACCTGCCCGCCGTCGTCACCACCGACCTGCGCCTGAACGAGCCGCGCTTCATCAAGCTGCCGGACATCATGAAGGCCAAGAGCAAGCCGCTGGAGACGCTCGCATTCGCCGACCTGGGCGTGGACACCGGCGACACCCTCAAGACCACCCACTACGCCGCGCCGGGCAAGCGCAGCAAGGGCGTGATGGTCAAGGACGCCGCCGAACTAGTCGCCGCACTCAAGCAGAAGGGGCTCCTGTGATGAGCAAGGTTCTGATCATCGCCGAACACCTGGATGGCAAGCTCAACGCTGCCATCGCCAAGTGCGTCTCCGCCGCGCAGGCGCTGAAGCCCGAATCCATCGACATCCTCGTGCTGTCTGCCGATCCGGCTGACGTTGCGAGCGAAGCCGCGCAGATCGCCGGCGTGGACAAGGTGCTTACCGTGGCCAATGCGGCCAACACGCACGCCATCGCACAGGTGCTGGCCCCGCAGGTGGCCAAGGTCGCAGCCGGCTACAGCCACGTGTTCGGCCCGAGCACCACCTTCGGCAAAGACCTGATGCCGTGCGTCGCCGCCCTGCTCGGCGTAGCGCAGGTGTCCGACGTGATGGCGATCGAAGGCAGCCACACCTTCAAGCGACCGATCTATGCGGGCAACGCCATCATCACCGTCGAAGCGCCCTCGGATCACACAGTGGTAGCCACCGTTCGCACGGCGTCGTGGCCGGAAGCGGCGAAGGGCGGCAGTGCTGCCGTCGAAGCAGTTTCCGTGGACGCCACGCTGCCGACACACACGCGCTACGTGGGCCTCGCCGCCGGCAAGTCCGACCGTCCCGACCTGCAGAGCGCCAAACGCGTCGTCTCCGGCGGTCGCGGTATCGGCTCCGCCGAGAACTTCAAGATCGTCTACGACCTCGCCGACAAACTCGGCGCCGCTGTCGGCGCCTCGCGCGCGGCGGTCGACGCCGGCTACGTGCCCAACGAACTGCAGGTCGGCCAGACCGGCAAGATCATCGCCCCGGAGCTGTACATCGCCGTCGGCATCAGCGGCGCGATCCAGCATCTGACCGGCATCAAGGATGCCGGCACGATCGTCGCGATCAACAAGGATGCGGATGCACCGATTTTCGAGATTGCGGATATCGGGCTGGTGGGGGATTTGTTCAAGCTCCTGCCCGAGCTTGAAGCGGCGCTGGGCTGATCGTGCCCTTGGCTTGCCACCGATGAAGAAGGTGATGGTGGTCTTCGGCACGCGTCCCGAGGCCATCAAGATGGCCCCAGTCATTCGCGCCCTGAAGGATAGGCCCGGCATCGAGACATGCGTGGCCGTGACCGCGCAGCATAGAGAAATGCTGGACCAGGTACTGGAACTGTTCGGGATAACACCGGACGTGGACCTAGATGTGATGCGGCCGGGCCAGGGTCTCGACTCGCTGCTCGCCTCGGTAGTGACGGGCATCGGGCGCGCGATCGCCACCCTGGCTCCTGACTTGATAATGGTGCACGGCGATACTACCACCACGCTGGCCGCCGCCTTGGCGGCCTTCCATGCAAGAGTTCCGATCGGACATGTCGAGGCCGGCCTGCGAACCGGAAACATGCAAGCCCCCTGGCCCGAAGAGGCGAACAGACGCCTGGTCGCTCCTTTGGCGAACCTGCATTTCGCAGCAACGCAGCAAGCCAAAGACAATCTCCTGCGCGAGGGGATCAGTCCCGATGCCGTGGCGGTAACCGGCAACACCATAATCGACGCGCTGCTGTGGGCGACAGGCAAGCTGAAAACAGACGCTGCGGCAAGGAATGGCTGCGCTGCCCGCTTTCCCTTCCTCGACCCGACGAAACGGCTGCTGTTGGTCACCGGGCATCGCCGGGAGAATTTCGGCAGCGGCTTCGAAGGAATCTGCCAGGCACTGCAGGAGATCGCTGGTCGCGGTGACCTCCAGATCGTCTACCCAGTGCACATGAATCCGCACGTGAGGGAACCCGTGGAGCGCATTCTCGGCCGCACACCGGGCGTCTATCTGATCGAGCCGCAGGAATATCTCCCCTTTGCATGGCTGATGCAACAATCCCACCTCATTCTCACCGACTCGGGCGGCATACAGGAGGAAGCGCCTGCCCTGGGCAAACCGGTGCTGGTCATGCGTGAGGTCACCGAACGCCCCGAAGCGATACGGGCCGGCGCCGCGCGGCTGGTGGGCACCGACGCGGACGGGATCGTGGCCTCGATAGCCCAACTGCTGGAGGACGAATCGATCTATCGGCAAATGTCCACCGCGCTGAATCCGTATGGCGACGGACGCGCAGCCGAACGGATTGCCCGAATCGCGGAGCTCCACTGAACCATCCGCGCCGGTCGACGCGGCACCTGAAATCTTTTCTCTCAAGGCCGAGCAGCATCGACGAAGCCGGGATGGCACCCGCAACCTGCGATCTCGGTTTCACCTGAATGTCCGGCAGTCCGCCCTTAGCCGTCATCTCTTTCCGGCGTTCCTCGAATGGGAGAGCGTAGAAGTAGATGCTTCCAACGCGGTGCCCAGTGAAACGATTCATAACCGAGGAATTGAGTGATGACAATGCGTTGTCCGTGCCTACCGCAGCCTCGAGCTGCCGCTCGAGCAGACAGACGAAGGCTTGGCGTCGGGCGCTTCTGGTATTCTTGCCAGACTTCGCTGCTGAAGTACAGTTGATGCGTACGACTATCCTGATCACTGGCGCCAATGGCTTCCTTGCCGGCGCGGTAGCGAACGCAATCCCGCGCGATTGGCGCCTTGTTGGTTTGGTGCGCGAAAGCAGCATCCCTTCCGTAGCGAACCGCAGGTACGATGGGTACTTCGAATCTGTCGATGCCCTGTTCGATGCGGAGTCGCAAGTCGCCGTCGTGCTGCACCTGGCAGCCAGGATACCGCGATCCATGAATCACCCGGATCCGCATCTGGCGCTGGTGAATGTAAGCCTGCCGGCGCAGTTGCTCGCGCGATACCCATGGGCTCGGCACGTAATGGCCTCAAGCACATCTGTGTATGGCCGACCGACCATGCTGCCCATTTCAATCGATACGCCAGCGGCGCCGTGCACGCCTTACGGCTGGTCAAAGCTCTCCGCAGAATGCCTGGTTCGCACTGCGAGTGACTATGCGATCCTGCGACTGTCGTCGATCATCGGCTGCGGCATGCGGTCTGGCAGTTTCATCCCCACGATGGTCGCGGCGGCTCGCGACGGGCGCATGCGCCTGCTCGGCGATGGTTCGCGGACCCAGGACTACATCGACGTCCGCGACGCGGCAGCGATGTGTGTCCACGCCGCACTGGCCACGAAAGACAACTTCGTCGCGCTGGCGGTGTCAGGACGTGCGCCGACCAATCTCCAGGTCGCGGAAGAATTGGCGCGGCTGACTGGCGCTGGCATCGAATTCAGCGGTGAAGATGCCAGCCCCTCTTTCGCCTATACCCTGGATAGGTCTCCGGCATTGCAATCCAGCCGGATTTCCTTACATGACACTCTAATCGAGATGCTCTCCCAGTGAAGAAAATCCTTGTCACCGGAATCGGCGGCGGTGTTGGCCAGGGAATCCTGCGCAACCTGCACCAAGAAGCGTTCGATGTGGCCATCATTGGGACCAATACCACTCCCGTCAGCGCTGGCAACCACCTTTGCAACGTCGTCCATGTAGTTCCCTTTTCCTACGAACCCGCATACGCGCAGACGATTGAGGAGATTGTCGTACGTGAACAGGTGGACCTGATAATTCCGAGCACCGACTACGAAACCTATTATCTGAAGGTTGCCGGGGATAGGATCCCCGCAATGATAGCCGCTTCGCCCGCTGAAACCACGGCAATGTGCCTGGACAAGTACATCACCGCCCAGCAGCTGCACGCTCACGGTCTGCCATTCGCCCGCTCCTTTCTCCCTTCGGCCTATGCGGGCGAGTTTCACCGCACGGTGGTCAAACCGCGCGAGGGGCGGGGATCCCGCAATATTCACGTGGATCCCGTCGATCCCGGCGCGTTCGGAGACGACTATGTCGTGCAGGAGTACCTGGACGGCGATGAACTGACGACGTGTTTTTACGTCCGGCGCGACGGTACGTTCCACGGCATGATCACTTTCGTGCGCGAACTCGATCAAGGCAACACTGCGCGTTGCGAGGTGGTGGATTGCCATGACCGCGAGCTTGGCGAGATTATTCAGACCCTGATATCGAAGTTCCCCTTCCGCGGCTCCTGCAATTTGCAGACGCGTGTCACGGCGCAAGGTGTTGTTCCGTTCGAGATAAATTGCCGCATTTCCGGGACCAACTCGATCCGTTCCCGATTCGGATTCCGTGACGTGGCTTATACCGTGCAAGAATATTTGTTTGACCAGAAACCGGACACACCGCGCAACGTGGGTGGCTGCGCCATCCGCATGATGGTGGATATCATTTACCCCGAAATCGGTTTGGACCAGGTTTCAAACCGTTTCGACAAATTCTGGATCTCTTAGTGAGCTCTATCAAGGCGATATTCTTCGATGTCGCGCACACACTGCTGGAGAAGCCGACGGTAATGCCCGCGATGCATGCCGTGCTTGAAAAGCACGGGGTGACCGTACCCCTCCACGAGTTGCGTGCCAGACACGCCATCTTAATGGAAGCAGTCGAATTCCCGGATCGTACGGACCACGTGTTCTATCGCAGGTTCAACGCAGCAGTGGTACGCGCGCTGGGCGCGATGCCAACTTCCGAACTGCTGGATGATCTTTTCGCAGCGACCACCTATCAGCCTTGGACTCCCTACCCGGACGTAGCCGCTCTCGAGAGGATTGGTCTGCCGAGGGGAATCCTGTCCAACTGGGACGAAAGTCTTGAGGAGAAGATCAGTGGGGCCCTGCCTTTCGACTTCCAATGGATATTGGGATCGGCTGCGCAACGCTTCCGCAAGCCCGACCCCGCGTTCTTCCACCTGATCCTGGAGGCCACGGGGCTTCAGGCAAACGAGATCGCCTATGTGGGCGATTCCATGAAGCTGGACATCGAACCAGCAACCAGGCTCGGATTCCAGTCAATCCTGATTGATCGCGAATCGTTGTTTCCCTATTCCCCATTGCCGCGAATCGGTTCGCTGGCAGAACTGGAGTCCATGCTGTGAAGCGCTTGGCCATCGTCGGTGCGGGGGATTTGGGACTGCAACTTGCGAACCTCGCCCGGATATCCGGCGGCTATACACTGGCGGGTTTCTTCGATGATACGCGGTCTCCGGGAGACGTCGTGGCGGACAGTGAAGTTCTCGGTCATCTGGTCGACATCGAACCGGCCTTCGCACTGGGACAGTACGATTGCCTGGTTGTCGCGGTGGGCTACAAACATCTCGCATTGCGCCAGAAAATCCATGACAGGCACGTGGATTCGATTCCTTTCGCGACACTCGTGCATCCCTCTGCCATCATTGACCCGAGTTGCCACATCGAGGAAGGTACCGTCATCTATCCCGGCTGCGTTCTGGACATGGGCGTTTCCATTGGAGCCAACTCGCTGCTCAATGTTGGCTGCGTCGTCGCGCATCACAGCGAAATCGGTTCTGGATGTTTCCTGTCACCCGCAGTCAGCATCGCAGGATTTGTGCGTGTAGAGTCCGGATGCGTCCTTGGCATCGGCACCGTGGTTATCGATAACCTCAGGATCGCAAGCGGATCCCGCACCGGCGCTGGAGCGGTCGTGACACGGCACTTGGAGGTACCCGGCCTCTATCTGGGCGTTCCTGCCCGCCTTGCAAAAGAAGCGATGCCGTCATGAGCAACCTGCTCTCATTGGTAGTCCCGGTCTATTACGAAGCCGAATGCATCGACCAGTTCATTGCTGAGACCCGGGTAGTGCTGGCAAGTCTTCCGATTCGCCATGAGTTCGTGTTCGTTGACGATGGAAGCGACGACGACACGGTAGGAAAGATCCGCGGCCATGCGGAGACGGACCAGAGGATCAAGCTGGTGGAACTCTCCTACAACCAAGGAAAGCAGGCGGCCGTCACGGCGGGCATCTCTTATGCCCGCGGCGATTATATTCTGTACATGGACCCGGACCTGCAGGATCCACCCGAGGAGATCCCGAGATTTCTGGCCGAGATTGAAAAAGGCTACGACCTAGTCTTTGGAATCCGTCGACAAAAGCGCGACAGCCTGCTGAACCGCGTTTATTCACGGCTATTCTGGGGTACGTTGAACCGCTTTACAGGCCTACAGGTGCCCACTGGACTTGCGGTAATGCGCATCTTCAATCGCGCCTTCGCCGATCGATTTCTCGAGTATCGCGAGCAGAATCGATTCATCGAAGGAATATTCATGCACATTGGCATGAAACGCAGCGTCATCGAGATCGAACAGCGCGAGCGTTTTGCCGGCGTCTCGAAGTTCAACTTCCGCCGCAAGATGAGTCTGGCATTCGACGCCATCCTCGATTTTTCCGAACTGCCTTTGCGCATGTCGATGCGTTTCGGGCTGGGGCTATCATTCGGCAGTCTGGTTGCTATCGTCGTGATCTTGGTGATGAAGATGATGCACCTGGACTTCAGGGCTGGATGGCCCTCTCTGATCAGCGCACTGATGTTCGGTTTCGGAATGCAGCTCTTCTTCATCGGCATCGCTGCGGTTTACATTGGGCGCATTTACCGCGAAACAAAGAGTAGGCCGCTGTACTCCATACGAGAGGTCACCAACCTCGACGGACCCGGGAAGCAATCCTCGGGTAGTGCTACAGAAAGGCGCCCGTCAGCGATGGTGTGATCAGGTATCTCTCCTTAGCAGTGCCTAAAGTGAAACGGTGCGGCCGAGACCGATGGCTGAATCTGGGTGATATCATTGAGTGCCGTATTCGGGCGCTCTGGGTTGGATGTCCATCCGCCGTAAGGCCAATTCCTGCGCCCACCCAGAGAGGCTCGATGAACGCCGCCTACGCATACGCAATGGTTTTGCTCACGGTCACCCTGACCGTGTATGGACAATTCGTGATCAAGTGGCAGGCACTGCGTGCGGGCCCGCTTCCGCTGGAGACGCGCGACCAAGCCATTTTTCTTCTCAAGCTGTTGTTGAACCCTTGGGTACTCAGTGCACTGCTTGCCGCCTTCCTTGCTTCCATCGCTTGGATGCTAGCCATGACCAAGCTCGACATCAGCCGTGCGTTTCCGCTCACAGCGCTGACTTTCATTTGCGTTGTCGTCGGAGGTGCGATCTTTTTCAAAGAGCCTTTGACGCTCATGAAAATCGTGGGCGTCGCCCTGCTCGCGCTTGGCATTCTGGCCACTAGCCAAGGATGAAACGCTGCCTGAATTGCGGGACCGGCTATAGCGCCTCGACCGCGGAATGCCCATCGTGCGGCTATGCCCCGTCCCAGTTCGGGGGATTCCCCGCTTATGCGCCTGCCCTAGCCTTGGAATCGCCTGGTTTTCGCCGCGAGCACTTCTCGCAACTCGCCGAGCACGAAGCCAACAATTTCTGGTTCCGGGCCAGAAACGTACTGATCGTGGATGCGCTCAAGCGCTATTTTCCCGGCATGCGGTCGCTGCTGGAAATAGGATGCGGCACCGGCTACGTGCTCGAAGGCATCGCGAAGACGTTTCCGTATGTCGCCCTTACCGGCACCGAGATTTACGTGGACGGCCTGAATTTCGCCAGGGAGCGCGCGCCGGACGCCGAGTTGCTGCAGATGGATGCACGGCACATTCCCTTCGACCAGGAATTCGATGTCATCGGCGCGTTCGATGTCGTCGAGCACATCGAAGAGGACGAGAAGGTACTGGCCGAGATGTTCAGGGCGGTCCGTCCGGGCGGTGGCGTCGTACTGACCGTGCCTCAACACCCGTTCCTGTGGAGCATCCAAGACGAGATCGCGTGCCATGTGCGCCGCTACGTTCGGACGGAACTGGAAACCAAACTGCGTCGCGCGGGATTCACTATCGTCATGACCACTTCATTCGTCAGCCTGCTGTTGCCGCTCATGGCGATCTCCAGACGCAGCAAGAAGACCCCACCGGTGGACTTCGACCCGGCGGCAGAACTCAAGCTTCCGCCCCTGCTGAATGCAATCCTGTATGTGGTGCTCCGCGTGGAAACGACCCTGATCCGGGCCGGCCTGCGGTTTCCTGTCGGGGGGACGCGCCTGGTCGTCGCCAGGAAATAGCTCGAGCCCACGCCCGGGGGCCGGATTACAATAAAGTAGCGCACTTCATCCTGGGCTTTACGGACCTACCAATGAGCGAACTTCAACAGGTTGTCTCCTCGCTCGAGTCAGCTAGCGTCACTACACCACAGGTGACCATTCCCTTCAACAAGCCATTCATGACTGGCCACGAGGTCGAGTACATACTTCGCGCGCGCGCGAATGGGCATCTCTCCGGAGACGGCCCTTTCACCAAGGCTTGTCACCGCAGTCTCGAGAAGATGACGGGCAGCCCGAAAGCCCTGTTGACGCACTCCTGCACGGCGGCGCTGGAGATGGCGGCGCTATTGTTGAACCTGCAGCCAGGCGACGAAGTCATCATGCCGTCGTTCACCTTCGTTTCGACTGCCAACGCGTTCGTCTTGCGCGGCGCCACACCCGTGTTCGTGGACATCCGCCCGGACACGCTGAACGTTGATGAGAACCTGATCGAAGCAGCCATCTCGCCACGCACGAAGGCGATTTGCGTGGTCCACTACGCAGGCGTGTCCTGCGAGATGGATGCGATCCTGGCCGTGGGGGCCCGCCACGGCATCGCGGTCATCGAAGACGCGGCGCAAGGCATCATGGCCGCTTACAAATCCCGGCCGTTGGGTGGGATCGGTGAAATGGGCGCGCTCAGCTTCCACGAAACCAAGAACGTCATCGCCGGCGAGGGCGGCGCGCTGCTGGTCAACTCGCCCGCGTTGCTGGAACGGGCCGAGGTGATTCGCGAGAAAGGAACCAACCGCAGCAAGTTCTTCCGTGGCCAGGTCGACAAGTACACCTGGGTCGACTTGGGATCTTCGTTCCTGCCCAGCGAGCTGATCGCAGCATTCTTGGCGGCACAGCTGGAAGATGCCCAAGCCATCACCTCCCGTCGGCTGGACATCTGGTCCAAGTATCACCAGTGGGCCGAACCCCTGGAAAAAGCAGGACTGCTCCGGCGCCCGGTGGTGCCCGGGCACTGCACGCACAACGCCCATATGTACTATGTGCTGCTGCCCGATCTGGAGCAGCGCACCGCCTTCCTGGCGGAAATGCGAAAGGCCGGTATCGGAGCGGTGTTCCATTACATACCGCTGCATTCCTCGCCGGCGGGCCGGAGATTGGGCAAGTCGTCCGGAGAACTGGACGTGACCGCATCGACCAGCGACCGCCTGGTGCGTCTGCCGCTATGGCTTGGGGTCGAAGAGCACTTGCCGTACGTCTTCGACGTCGCCGAAAAAGCGCTCCGTGATCTGGGCTGATCTTGTGAATGAACTCCCACAAAGAGTCGTCGCAAGTCTCGCCTGGCAAAGCGGAGTCGGCGTTTTCGGTTTGGCATTTGTGCTCTGACCCAGGGCCGCACGGCGCGATGCTGATGGTCATCGTCATGTTCGGCTCCGCTTTGTGGTGGATAGCGCTGGGCCAACGACTGCCGCGAAACGAAGTGGTCGACCACACTCGGCCGACAACGCATAGAAGTGTTTATCCAAGGTTGATCGCATGCCAGCCAAAAACGGAGCAGCGCAGTGACTGATAATGCGGAAGTGACGGCGGGCGACAAGGCTGCCAAATACTGGGAAGCCCGGAAAGATTTGGTCTACTATCAGGTAGTGCGGATCATCGTGGCGGGAATGTCTTGCGATACGCGCACGATGCTCGATGTCGGCTCCGGGAACTGCCCCTATCTCGAGTGGTTTCCGCAGGTGCCGGAACGGACATCCTTGGACATGCGCAGTCCCTACATGAGCGATAGCGTCCAAGGCGTCAAAGCGAATTTTCTAGCGTGGACACCGAAGGAGCGATTCGGACTGGTGTCGTGCTTGCAGGTATTGGAACACGTACCGGATGCCACGGCCTTCGCCCAGAAATTGCTCGATGTCAGCGACGCGCTGGTCATCTCAGTGCCATATCGTTGGCCGTTCGGCAAAACCAAGAGCCACGTACAAGATCCCGTCGATGAAGAAAAGCTATTCGCCTGGTTCAAGCGAGAACCCAATTACCAATATCTCTGCCAGGAAATAAGCGCGGACGTCAAACGTCTGGTACAGGTGTACGACCGGTTTCCGGAAAAATGGAACAGCCTCAGCCAGCGGGACGCCTTGTTACGGCGTTTCCGCGCAAACGGTCAGCAATGATGCAAGCCAGTCGCTTCGACCGAAAACCCGGATCCATGCGCAGTACGGTGGGCTCGGACCTGTCGGCGTTATTTGACGATGCGTCGGGCTGTAGAGCACCTGCCCTGGTTGAAGTGATGCGCTCCTGTGTCTGAGAAAGCATTCCCCTCTATGCCCGCCGCCCAAGAGAGTCGATCCCGCTCCTGTCGCATAGACCTGATAGCCGGCACCCGGCCCAACCTCGTGAAACTCGGTCCACTATCGGCTTGCCTGTCCTCGCAACCTTGGTGCGATCCGAACGTGGTCTTTCTCGAGCAACATACCGCTGGCGCGCTAAGCAGCGAGGTGATGGCCGATCTTGGAATCGACTCGGACCATGTTCATCGCATCCCCCTCAAGGGGCGGGGCAACGGCGAGCGCCTCGGGGAGATGATTGCGCGATACGGCGAGTACTCATCGCTCAGGAATCCTGACCTTGTCATCGTCTTTGGGGACGTCGATGCAACACTGGCGGCTTCCATCGCAGCAAAGCGCAACGGTCTCCTGGTCGCGCATGTGGAAGCCGGACTCCGCAGCTTCGACCACGGCATGCCGGAAGAGCTGAATCGCCTGATGGTCGATGCCATCTCGGACATGTTCTTCACCACGACTGCAGAGGCGTCGAAAACGCTGCTCTCGGAGGGGCGGAACACAAAGCGCGTACACCTGGTCGGGAACCTGATGATCGATTCCCTGCATCGGGGACTGGACCTCTCGACAGGGCGCAGGCGCGCATCCGAACTTGGATTGACGCCCGGGGAGTTCATTGTCGCTACGTTCCACCGCCCGTCGAACGTAGATGATCGCGAGTCGCTGAGCGAGGTTCTGAACCTGTTGGAGCAGGTTGCGCGGCGGCTTCCCGTGCTGCTGCCGCTGCATCCCCGCACAGCCGCTTCGCTGGAGCGCCATGGGCTTCGCGAGCGCATCGACGCAATCCCTGGCCTCCACCTCACCCCACCCATCCGGTACCGTGATTTCATATCCCTGATCGCCATCGCGCGATTGGCGATCACCGATTCTGGTGGAATCCAGGAGGAAACCACTTTCCTCGGCGTTCCCTGCCTCACTTTCCGCGAAAATACGGAACGACCCGAAACCATCACGCAAGGCACCAATCGATTGGTCGACATCACCAGTGCCGGCAGGCACGTGGACAGCGTCCTTGAAAGCCAGCCTCCTGCCCGGCCCGACATTCCACTGTGGGACGGCCAGTGCGCTCCGCGCATTGCCGAAGTGCTGAAGGCGTGGTGGACGCAATGAGCGACGGCCCACCCGGCCGCCCCAAGAGAATGCTCGGGTCGATGCTCGGCAGGCTTTTCGGTGGCCGGGCGGCGGCCAACATCGGGTCCGGGTCGTATGACGATACCTATTCTCGGCGCATGGATGAGCCCTTGCAGGCGGCTGCTACCGCACTGACCGAGACTCCCCTGGTCAGCGTCGTCATGACATGTCACGACACCGCGCGCTACCTGGACGGCGCGGTCGGATCCATCCTTCGGCAAAGCTGGAATCGACTGGAGCTTGTTGTAGTCGACGATGCAAGCCAGGACGACTCGGTAGAGCGCCTGCACGAACTCGGTGCGGCCGATGGCAGGCTGCGTGTCATCCAGCTGACTTCGAATGTAGGCACGTACCGTGCCAAGAACATCGGCATCCGTAGCGCGCGAGGCGAGGTCGTGACGTTCATGGACAGCGACGATATCAGCCATCCTGAACGCATCGAGCAACAGCTTGACCTGCTTCGCGAGCCAGGGGTGGTGGCAACCACCTGCAACTACACCAGGCTTACCAGTAGCGGTGAAGTCGTGATGAACCGTGGGCGGCGCGAGCGACGGGCGCTGATCAGCCTGATGATCAAGCAGAAAGTGATCGGCGATATCGGCTGGTTCGACTCTGTGAGGACCTCTGCGGACGATGAATTCCTCGAGCGGATCCGGCAGGTGTACGGAGACCATGCCCTTGCGAACGTGGACAGCGCCCTGTACTTCGCGCTGAACCGGGAGAACTCGCTGAGCACATCAGCCGGGGCTGTTGTCGATATCTCGGTCGACGAACATGTGCAGGGGTCGCCGCTCTCTGCCATGCGGCAAGCCTACGTTTCGTCTTACCGTGACTGGCATGCCCGCCTCAAGTCGGAGGGTATGCGTCCCTACATGCCGCATACCCTCACCGACGGGAGGCCTTTCCCGGCCGATCCCCGCCTGACCGTTTAGCGCTGCAGCGGCGGCCACGCTCTAGTCGATCGCGGATGTCATTAACGTCCAACCCCGATCGGTCTTGTGGTCCATCGCGCCTCAACCACGCTCAGTACACAACAATATCGGCAACGACGAGTTCTTCAGAAGGCACGATCAACCTACGGCGATGGAACACTTCAATAAGCTGACGCGCTATCGCAATGGTGCGTCCACCCCACCCGGCATCGACGGAAAGAATGCCGCCGTACTCAATCCACGGTCTGGCGTAAGTAAACCGAAGCGCTTCCCTCGGCCCGACGGAACGGCGGGCTTGCCTGCTTGTCCCGAATCAGCACATTGATGGGGGGCTCGCCACGGATCTGAACCTTCACGCGGATGCCGTTGCTATCGCGCAAACCTCTCCGCATGGAATATCCCAGAGATTCGAACACCGCAGCAACCGCCTTGTCGGTCTGGTCAATGTCGGCACCAAGTATCTCCAGGTAGACCTGACGTTCATCTTGTCGATCGCCGCGGACAACCCGGTCGTAACGCAGGAAGACGCCGAGCTTTTTGGCGAGCGCCGTCTTCACGTCATCGATGACGTAGGCGGGCGGACGGATGTTCAGGGGAGCCAGGCTCCACAATTCGTAGGTTCCCCTTCGGTACGATGCGAGCCTCTGCATTCGCGACTCATACAGATATCTACGTAACGGGTAGGACGCACGGCCATCCTCTCCGACCTCGATCAGGACATGGTCATGGCCCTCCTTTCTCAGCCTCTTGGCCAATGCCTCTGCTTCGGCAGCGGTATCAGGCGGGCTTCCGGCATGCTGCAGCCGCCTACCCGTCGCGGAAGTGGGCATGTCGGCAAGCCGAAAACCGGATGAGCTTCCGACATAGGCGACCTGATCGGTCTCTGCAGCTCGAATGGCTTCCATAAAGGATGAGTATGTTCCTCTGCGCCTCTCCAGGCTCCCGGAGATTCGATCGACTTCGTGCGCAAACGAGTACGCAGACAGAATCACGATCATCGCGCCGAAGACGGGCTTCAGGAAACGGGTTTTCCATCTTACGCGGCCCAGCACTTCGAAAATCAGGCAAACGAGCGCAAGCGAGGCGACAGGCGCGAATGTTGCTGCTACGCGCTCGAACTTCCAGGACTGCGTCGACAGCACGCACAGCGCCAGCAGCGAGTAGACCATCAGTCTGATGGCTATCGCGCCCGTGCCATCCATACGCTCGCCACGACCGTCATGAAGCGAGGCGCGCCGATCGCCCAACCATGACGCCACGAGGCAACCGATGGCGGCCAACAACGCGATAATCAGCACCTGGAATCGCGTTGCGAATAGTTCGAAGTAGTAATTGTAAGGTTGAAAATATCTGGAATAGGTGCCATCCGATGTCTTGTCCAGGCCGGCCAGCCATGAACCCGCATAAGACACATCATTTTCGGAGAAAAGCCCGTAGCAAGCCTCGATCATCAACCAGATCGCTAGAGAGATCAGAGCCCACGAAAGACCGATCTGAAGCAGTTCTCTTGAGGAGATCCGTTTGTCCAACCGGGCCTGGACCAAGTCGAATCCGATAAAACAGAAGAACGGAATGAAATAAGCGACGCCAGTGGGGTGGGACAGCAACATCGCCCATAGCAAGAGCGACAGGCCCAACCGTCCACTCCAGCCAAACCCCTCCACCCGGCGTGGCGTGTATAGATAAAGCGCGAGTATTGCCAGCGTTGCAGGCAGCATGTGCGGCATCGCACTGATACCGCTCGCGTATACCCAGCCAAGCCAGCAATACGCACTCAAGGCTGCTAAGCCAGCGGAATAGCCGTAGTAGCGCTTCGCGAAGAGATATGTGAACCAGGCTCCGACGATCGAGACCAGCAACATGATGAAACTCAATGCCAGTGGGTGGTCTCCAAGGAAGGACACTCCCATGTAGTCGAGCAGGTAAAACATTGGCCGAGCCGCATAGTTGAAGATGACCGGCTTTTGCGCCTGGCTGACATTGATGATCTCGTCATGAAACAACACGGGGCGTTCGAAGAACCCGACAAGTAGCGTAAGCATGATCAACGCCGGGAGCAGGTTCTTGATGTAGCGCAGCGAGTTCTTCATGGAGCCTCAATCACGTGAGAAAACTCTGGGAATCTGCACCAACTAGGCTCGAGAGCCTGTCGGAGCTTTCTCTATCAGCCGGGAGAGCAGACAGCCAACACCGGCTTGCTTCTGAACTTGCTAAGTAGAACGATGAAGTTCCAGCAGGATCTTTGAAAATGGGACTGGCCGCTGGGTTTCCGATCAGCGTTTCGGCGCAGGGCCGGTACAATCCTCTTTCTGACTGTCGCTACTGCACACGGATACCGGAAGAACGATAACGGCGACATGGACGATCTTGCGCATGAACGGATCCAGAACCGGCATGACTGATCAAAGGCGGAAGACTCGCTCGGCACGGCGCAATGCGCCCTTCACATCGAAGACGATGCCCCCGGGCTTTAGGAGCTTCTCCAGGCTGACCGTCTTGTTGCTCCCTACGTACTGCTCGTGCGCTACGGCGACAACGATCGCATCGTATGCGCCCTGCTCGGGCTCGTGAATCAACTCGAGCCCATACTCGTGTCGTACCTCATTCGCATCGACCCAGGGGTCATGGATCTCGATGATGGCGTTGATCGTTGACAGATTGGCAATCACGTCGACAACCTTCGTGTTGCGGATATCCGGACAGTTCTCCTTGAACGCAAGCCCCATAACGAGGATCCGGGCGCCGACGATATTGATCTTGGCCTCGGCCATCAGACGCATGATGCGGTTGGCCACGTGCGGCCCCATTTCGTCGTTGATCCGTCGCGCCGCCAGGATCAGCTCCGGGTTGTAGCCGAGCATTGCTGCCTTGTGGGCCAAATAGTAGGGATCGACGCCGATGCAATGCCCTCCTACCAAGCCCGGCGAGAAGGGCATGAAGTTCCACTTCGTCCTGGCTGCAGCAAGCACCTCGTGTGTATCGATGCCTATGCGATGAAAGATGAGCGAAAGCTCGTTCATCAACGCAATGTTGACATCGCGCTGCGTGTTCTCGATGACCTTGGCGGCTTCGGCGACGCGAATCGAGCTCGCCAGATGCGTGCCCGCGGCAATGATCGTGGCATATAAAGCATCTACGAAAGCTGCAGCCTCGGGCGTGGATCCTGAAGTTACTTTGACGATCGATGTGAGGTGGTGCTTCTTGTCTCCGGGATTTATGCGCTCCGGGCTATAGCCGCAGTAAAAATCCTCGTTGAACCTCAATCCGGATGCGTATTCGAGTTCCGGCACGCACACTTCTTCAGTTACGCCGGGATATACCGTGGACTCGTAGACCACTACGTCGCCGCGCTTCAATATCGATCCGATGGCACGGCTCGCCTTGAGCAACGGATCGAAATCGGGACGGCGCGCAGCATCAACCGGTGTCGGCACTGTGATGATGATGACGTTGCAATCGGCCAGATCCTGGAGATCGGCGGTGTAGCTCAGCCGCGCCTGTGCCAATTGCGCCGGCTCGACTTCCAGCGTCCGATCCACGCCTCGCCGGAGCTCTTCCACGCGCGCGGCATTGATGTCGTAACCCACGACCGGAAAATGCTTACCGAACTCAACCGCCAGCGGGAGACCTACATAGCCCAACCCGATCACGGCAATACGAACGTCACCGTTAGAAATCATTGCATCACCATGGAATTGTAAAAATTAGAGCCGGAACAACGCGCTGACGAAGGCATCCGGCGCGTGCGACTGTGCAAGATATTGCCTGCCGCGCTCTACCTGCGCCTCGAAGGCCGCCGGCTTCGAATAGAGCGCTTGGATCGCGTCCGCGAGCTGGACATTATCGCAGTAGACGGCGGCATTTTCGTATAGTTGCGCGTAAGGTGTTGGAAGCACTACCACAGCGCCGCTGGCCATGGCTTCCAGCACGTCCCTCGAACGGCGAGGTGGGGCGTCATCGTGGCGGTCGAAGCGGACGTAGAAGTCGCACCCGGCCAGGAAAGCTTCCCGACCAACGATGCCTGCATCGAAAAAAGTCCAGTTTTCCGGGGCGCCGCGCGCCTTCGATGGGCGTAAATCCTCCGCCAGCACCCTCACCTGAAACGAACCGCAGCCAGCATAAGTGGCGAACAATTCTTCGGGGGTATCCGGATACGCGTCCGAAGCGCTATCCAGGATCACGCCCAGCACTGGGATGCCTTGCAGCGGACGTCGTGGCGCTTGCCATTCGGGCACGTCGATGATTTCCGGCAAATCCGCTGTGGCAAAAAAAACTGGCGCCAGACCTGCGCGGAGTTCGTCTTGCGCTTGCATCCCGCAGGTCGTGCAACCGACCCGCACGCCAAAGATCTTTTGAGCGTGCCTCAGGCATTCGGAGGGTTCATACCACATCCTTCCCAGCCGGTCGCGTGGCGGATCGCCAGCAACCACCAACACCCGGCCGACATCGAACGCGCTGCGTTCATGAGATGCGAATTGCAACACCGCGAAATCCCTGACCACCAGCGTGTCGATCGCGGTTGGATCCGTCAACAGCACTTCGTCGACCAAGCCGGTGGCGATAGCTTCTTCTATCGGCTCCCAATAAAACTCCATCTCGATGCGCTGCATGTGCCGGAAAGATTCCATGTGCAATACGGCCACCTTGTGTCCTGCGCGCTTGGTGGCGCGCACTTCGTCGAACAACGCACGCACGGCGTCGGTGCCATGGCGCAAATCCGCTGCGAACACGATATCGTAGGCTGCGCGCGCCTGCGCGTTAGCGCCTATCGGGTCGATCATGAATCTTCTTGGACTCGGGAAGGGCCGCACCACAACATCCGCAGGCATCCGCAAAGGCGTATCGCGCGCCTGCGAACTGCGATGCCAGTGCTCGTATCCGCGCCTATACGCAGCGCGCGACGGGTGGCGCCACCCTAACTTGAATTCCTCCCTGGAGAGGGAACCGCTGGTGAGGCGGATCATCGACAGATTCTCTTCGACGATGACATGGGAAGAGGCGCCGAAGGTTCTACGCATGCGCAGTGCGAACTCGGTATCGGCGCCCTTCCGAACGCTGTCGAAGTAGCCAATGCGTTCGCGCACGGGTGCCAAGCGGAACATCATAGAGGAGGCGTTCTCGCGCTGAGCGATGACGCCCGGCAGGTTGAATACCAGTTTGGCATTGGCCCGCAGCGCACGACTGGTGGTCGACATCAGTTCAGAGTTCTGCAGCAGAGGCGCGATCTGCCGCTCGAGCCGACGCGGATGGCTCCAGTCGTCCGAGTCCAGGAATGTCATGAATTCGCCGCGCGCTTCGCGCATGGCCGCATTCCTGATGAGGTAGGTTCCGCCGTTCGAAGACTGCCGGAGTACCTTGATGCGCGGATCGAGCACGGCAATACGCTCGAGCACCTCGCCGTACTCGCTGGGCGATGCATCGTCGATCACCAGCAACTCCCACGACTGCCAGGATTGTGCGATGACCGAGCGGATCGCGGCGAAGATCTCCTCGCCGGGGCGCCAGGAAGACATGGCAATCGATATTAGTGGCCCGGATTTTACAAGTTGAGCCGGCGGGCAATGCAGCATGTCGAAAGGGGCCGCGCCCAGGTCCGCGTTCAGCGCCAGCGGTTCCAATCCGCTCGACGCGAAATTCTGGTTCAACAGGTCCAGCCACCTGTCCGGATCGGCGAAGGGACTGGAGGTGAATGGATTGCGCAAATCAGCCAGCATGAAAGGCAGATCGTACTTCGAGCAACGTACCTTGCGTGTGATCTCCTCGGCCAGCGCATAGTCGCCCATGTCGTAGGCAAGTGCCTGGAAGACGCGGGCATGCGTGTGCGGCGAACTGACGATCGCAGGGCCGTGCTTGGCGTAAATCGCCGCATACAGGGTCAGTGCATTCAACCTGTCGTCCGCCTGCAAGGCTTGCAAGCCCATGATCCGCGCCAACCGCTGCGCCCATTCGGGATCCAATGCCGCGATGGCGCTTCTTGCCTGCGAGGAATTCTTTTTGTCTCTAATCCTGCGCAACAGGCGCTCGATCTGCGCGCAATCGTAGAGGCCGCCCGAGGCACGCCACGCCAGCAAGTCGCGACCGGTCGTGGACGCGTTGCGCAGAATGGTGTTATCGAGCCAACGATGATCGGGCTTTTCCTCGCCCAATTCGAGATATACCGGCAAGTAACCGGACGCCGAATAAAGCGGCTTCGCGTAGCTGGAACCCGGGAATGACGAGGTTTCTTGCCGCCAAGGTCGCGCGGCTTGGGTTGCACGCCTGGCCGGTGAGTACAGCATCTCCACCCGCAAGCGCTGGATGTTTTCGGCCGTTGCGACGTTCTGCTTTTCAGCATGGGCCACGATGCGGTCCGTGGCCACTCGCGAACGTCGCGCGGCGAACAGCGCCAGCGCACCCACCACGAACAGCATGAAAAGCGCGACCACCGCCACCGCGACCCAACGCGCCGATGAAGCAAATACCAGCCCGGCACCGGCCAGCAGACAAAGCGCCAACAAACCAGCGCTTTCGCTGCGCGCCCAAAATTTCCGGGTGGCCCATATGCGCGTCAGCATGCCGAAACCTGTTTTTCCGTAGTCATCTCGTACGCCTATAGTCCAGTCTGGAAAGCCGGCCGGCGGCATGGGCAGTTTCGACCAGATCGGGGCATTCCGTCGTCCACCTGTTGATGATCTCGCGCTCGTCCGGTCGCTCGGCATCATCCAGGATGACGATTGCCGAATCGGACAGCTTGCCTCGCAGGATGGGGAATGCCGGGTATCTGGCCATTCCCGCGGTTGCCGCCGGCGGCCCATCGACGACAAGCAGGTCGATGCCCAATAATCCTTCCACGGCCGCTGACGAATACCACAGGCAATCATCGTCCATGAGGCGATATTGCTCGAGCGGTGCCTCGCGCAGGTCGACCCAGTCCTCCAAGCCGTTCGCGCGCAGGGATGAACGGGTAACCGCGCAGTACTCGGCGGAATTTTCGAGCGAAACCAAACGGCCATGGCCATTCTTGGCCAATGCGCGAGCGATCCATACGGTCGAGGTGCCCGAGCCGCACTCCACGATCAGGTCCGGCCGGCACTCGAGTACCATCCTTGTCAGGAAAAGCATGGAGACCGGCTCCATCGCCCATCCTTTTGCCGCTCCGCCCAACAACGGCGTCGGATGCCGGATATCGAACAATGCGTGCAACTGCATCAAGGATTCTATTTCCTGCATGGTTTCGAACTGCAACCTACCAAAGCCCCGATAGGCGATTTCCTTCAGCCTTTTTTCGCTCGCCAAGAAAGTT
The DNA here is from genome assembly GCF_007830035.1 of Luteimonas cucumeris. GTDB lineage: Bacteria > Pseudomonadota > Gammaproteobacteria > Xanthomonadales > Xanthomonadaceae > Luteimonas_C > Luteimonas_C cucumeris. The sequence continues at coordinate 361,959 of NZ_VLKN01000004.1, forward strand.
TCGACCTTCTTTTTCCCGGACTGGATTTCCTGCACCGCCGTCTTTCCCAGCGTTGCCGAGGCCCTGATATCCGTGTGGGAGCGCGCTTGGGCTTGAAGCAAGACTTGCTGTGACTCCGCATGGACCTGAAGCAAGACTTGCTGGGACTCCGCCTGGGCCTGAAGCAAAGCTTGCTCGGTCGCAGCAAGTTGCACGGTCAGATCCCTGAACGATCTCAAGACCAAGGCCTGATTGTCGGAGGCCAATTGTATTGCGGCGCGGGAATTGCTAATGCCATCAACGGCTAAGACCTGATTCTCCTTCAGTTGCTGGTCCAACACCTGATGTTGGCTGCGCAGGCCCTCCATTTCGGCGCCGAGTCGACCGACGAGCACCAGGTTTTCGCTCGCCTGCCTTTGCGCGGATTCGGCATGGACAAGCAGCCGCCGCACATGCCGATACTGCGTGTAGCCGAGCAAAGCGATGAGCCCCAGCAGCGCGGCGATGCCGAACCACACGTACATGCCGATCCCGAGAACAAAGCCTGCCGCCAATGATCCGATGCCGATCGTAGCCAGCAGCGCTGCCAATGTTAAGCGGGGCGAAATCTTCAAAGGAGTGGGCTCTGTAGGTTGTCGAGAGAGCAGGACTGGTTATTTTCGGCGAATCGGAAGAGCGGATGCGTCTTGCACGGAGTGCGGCGACAGGAGCGCCAATTCTTGATCGATGATCCGTTCCAGACCCCTTTGCTTTCTCACCCTGTCGGAGGCAGCCTTCGACATGGACAGGAACTGCGCCTCGTTCTCGACCAGCTTTAGTATCGCGGCCGCCAGCGCGGCTGCATCCTCCGGGGCGACGAGAATGCCGCATTCGTGGTCGACGAACTCGGGCACGGCCGATACCGCATTGGTCACCGGCACCAAGCCTGTGGACATGGCTTCGTCCCGGGTGACGCCCTGAGTATCACTGCGAGTCGGCGTCAGGAATATGCCATTTTCCCTGAAAATTTCCGCCATTTCGGCCTGGCTGAGTTGGCGGCGCTCCAGTCTTACGTTGGAATAGGTACGCAGATCGGCGAAATTGCTATCGAACAACTTGCCGTCTCCGATCAGGCGGAAGCGCATTCTCGGGAAGAGTGGATGCGCGGACAGCAGACGCACCGCTTCCGCAGTCAAATCGTTGGCGTAACCCCTGGACTCGTGCGAACGCACCGACAGGATGTTCCACCGCAGGTCCACCGACCGCTCTTCGAATCGGAACAACGCGGTATCGACGGGGTTATGGATCACGCTCCATCGGTCGTCGGCCAGTCTCATGCCCAAGTCGGTCCAGCATTCTTCTGCGAATGTCCGTGACACGAACACCAACCGCAAAGACGCCGGCGGATCCGACAGCAATTTCCGCCAAAAGGACATGCGGCGTTCGCTGCTGTTGCGTGCGTCGGCTTTCTCCTCATCCGTCGTGTAATTGAACGGTCTTCGCGTCCACGGTTGGATCTCTGCACCGTGAACCCAAACCACGGTAGGCGTTCTTCCTGCAACGTCTTTAATCGATCGCCAGATCGACTCATCGAGAAAATGCACGGCGATCGCATCATGCTTTGAGATCGCCAATGTGGCTTGCAACGCTTCCGGCGAACACACCATCACCGGAACACCTTCGAATTCGTAGCTTCGCTGCTGTTCACCGGCCGCCACCCTGATCACATCTACGGGAATGCCGCGGCGACGGTATTCAAGCACCCGGCGGTGAACGAAGGCGTTGCGGTAGAAGCGATCGCCCTCCGGATAGATGTTGCTCACCAACAATAGCCTGCCATTGCCGGGCAGGAATACAGGCTGCGCGGGCTGCGACTTCAACCACAGGCCGTCGATGTGCCGCACCAATTCGCCGCGCACTTTGAGCTTCAGACGATAAGCGCAAGCCTCTTCCGGCGGCTCGATGCGCGTGGTCACGCCTGCAGGCAGTTCGAAGCTGACCAAGGAGTCGCCGCGCGCTCCCAAGGCTTGAATCTCGCAGCGCCAACCCCGGTCCGCTGGCGCGTCCAGTTGAACAACGAGCGCACCATCCCTTTCCAGGCGAGAACGCGGAAACGGGACCGACAGGCATTCGCCGCCCATGCCGTTGGCCGCGGTGGAACAAAGTTCCAAACGGTGACGGCGTGCGGCTACGGAAATACCCGGGGGCACGTCCACAAATAAGCTTGAGAGCTCCGCGCCATCGATCCATTCGTTGCCAGTGACAGGCCATGCTGGAAGATCGGGCAACTCAGCGGCGAACCGATACATGTCCTCGATATCCACGCCCGCATCCAGAAGCTGCGCCGCCTCGGCTTCAATGCCAGCCTCATTCCCGTTCTCGATGTACGAAAACGAATCCAGGGAGTCCATGTCCGGCGCATGCAGCGCGCCGTCCGAGACGGAATCCAACAACGACGCCAGGCTTCCGTGCCAAGCTTCAGCGCGTAGTATCGATCGGCGAAGTGCAAGCGAGGTCACTTTGCGGAACTCTTGATCGCCATCGGTCATTCGCACCCCTCGGCCATCAACCGCCAGGAACGCACCCTTTCCAATCGCTTCGCCCGAACAATAAAGACGCCCGAGTTTCAGATCTTGCAGGTAGCTTGCGCCGTAGTAGTCGTCAGGATGAAAGGCGGCGATCCAGGCAGATCCGAAGGTTTCTTCAGGCCGTTTTTGTAGCGCTTCGTCGTTCAGCACCGACACGCCGGATGGCAGCGCGCTGTGCAGATTATGAGGAAGGCGCAGGTAGAGCGATATGCCTCTTGCGGTCTGGCGTTCGTAGGCGCGCAGGACGCTCGCCAGACACGTCTCATTATCCGCGCTCGCGATCCCCACTACCGAGCCATCTCCGTCATCCATGTCGCCCGTTAACGCGCAGCGCACGATATGCTTCAAACGGTGCCTATAAGTGTGCTGTTCGAGCACCTTTCGCAAGGCAAGAGACCTGCGCGAGCGTACCAGCAAGGCATCGGGCGTTTCGTGCTCCGCGTAGGCCCGGTGGAACACGTTCTCTACATCGTCGCTGGCAACAGCGAGCTCCCCCAGCATGTTTTTCTGTCCGCGCGAATAATTGCCATACACGGAGGTGCCTGAACCGATCAGCTCGAACACGCGCCGGGCGAACATCGTAGGCGAATCCTTGACGGTATTCAGATTGAGGCCAAACCGATACCGGCGATAGAGATCTGGCGTATCGCGATATGGAACCGATCCACGAACCATCCCCTGATACCGGGCTGGAAAGCCGCCGCGGCCTTCTTGGTTGTCATAGTTACGATCGTAGATGTCAACGCCAGCAATCAAATCGAATACGCCGGCCAGGGAAGCGAAATCGCCGGAACGTTCCGGCATCCTGTCGTACCACGCACCGGCGAAGAAAGCCTTGTTTTCGCGTTCCGCACGACACACCGGGCTGTAGGCGCGTGGCTGTAGTGCGAACGGCAGCAACTGCACCCGCGAATGGCCGAGTTCGCGCCGGTACCTGGTGACCGAATCGGCGTCGGTGGTGAAAACCCAGTCGAACAGGCGTGCAGTTTCGATGAAGGCTTCGAAATGCAGCGGATCTTCCTTGTTCCAGAACACCGTTGCGATGCCGGCCTTCCGGCACGATGCGACCAGCGCACTCAGCGTCGGTGCCCGGCCTGCGATCATGCCGCGCCATGTGCCGTCGCGGCCTAACCAAGCTGATTCAATGAGGAGCAGATGCGGACGAAAAGCGCGTATCTGCTCCTCCCACGTTGCCGGGAGGAGCATCTGCAGGTCGCATTCGGGTGAAAAGCTCGCTTCGGAAAACGGGTCCAGAATCGCGGCCACCTTGAGATCCCGGATCTTTCCCGGCAATGGCGCCCCGGGGGGCAGATCCATGAGCTTGGCGTTCTCGATCCGTGTGTCAAAGGAGTCTGACCGAACCACCGGCGTTGGGCCATCCGACAGCGAGGCGCGATCCATCGATCGACCACGCCACAGTTCATAGATCCGCCGCGGCGCCTTGTACGCTTGGAGCGGGAAACGTAGGGTCTGGACGAGGATTTCGCCCAACCTGAATGTCGTACTCGCACGAAGGTCGCTCAACTGCGACGCCGCTTCGGCACGAGCGCTGTTCGCGGCCGCGATGTGGATAGCGCGATCGCGCTCCAATGTCCGAACTCGCGCTTCGGCCTTCACTAGCCTCAACAGCAGCTCAAATTCAGGGCCCCTTGGCGGGTTCACCCGAACCGCCTTGCGTCCACCGGGGCCAACAAGGCCTGATCGGTCAATTGCGCGGCAAGTGCTTTCCAGGAGTAGGTCGTGACATCAAAACTGCGTTCGCACGGTCCCCGTGCGATTCCGACTGGCCCGGATTTTGCCTGCGCCAGTAAGGTCAAACGCTCCCGCAACTGCGGGTACGCATTTTCGACGCACCATCCCGCTCCGCTCGATACCAACAGCCGCGCGGCATCGTCGCTCCGAGTTCCGCCGATGTGCAGGATTGGAACACCGGACCCCAGGTACTCATAGACTTTTCCTGGGACCTGGACGGGATCATCATTGGCTATGTTGATCAACAGATCACAGCGACGCTGGAGCTCAAGCACGGACCGGTGCGGAACGAAACCGAGAAGGCGGATTTTGCCTGGGTGGGCCGTCGCCGCATCGCGAACCTCGTCCGGTAGCGTATGCGAAGCGATATTGAGGCGTATACCGACGCTATCGCGAACTGCAGCAAGCAGGTGTGCCGGATTACGAAAATGATAAAAGCTGCCGGTATACAGAAGTTCCACCAAACCTTTATCTAGATCCACATCGATCCTGTCCTCGACATTGGCCTCGAAGGATTGGTCATAGCCCTGCGGCAAAACAATCAACTCGCCACTAGGAATTCCATGACGCTCCTGCAATAGGCGCGCGACAGGTGAATTCGTCACGGTGATCGCATCGGCGTGGCGGCACACTTGCGCTTCGAGCTTTCGAGCGCGGGAACGCCAACGAAAGGGAGTGTAAGGCGCGAGGATGGGATCGCCGAGATCGGCGACCCAGCGAAAGCCTTTGGCCTTGGCGCGCAGTCCGAGTGGAATCGAATTCGCCGGTTCATGTGAAGTCACAACCACATCGGGAACAAGCCTACGCAGAAGTTCGTCAAGGGATTTGCGCGCCCAAGGCAGCCATTCGGCGCGCACGTCCGGAAACATGAGGAACGCGAGCAAGGTCTTGAAGCGCTCAACCCACCTGCCTTTCCAATTCAATCCCATGGTTCTATCCGGATCGGAATGCGCCGCAGATGTCGTCGACTGCGCACTCATTTTCGACCTAGAACGACTGGACAGGAATGCCATGAATGGACCCGGATAGACGCGATGGACGCTTATGCTGTCGGGCAGTTCCGGCAAGCCGCCTGGTCCGTAACCGGCGACATCGGGCGCCAGCACATGGACTTCATGTCCCGCTAGCACCAATTCCCTGGACAGATATGCCCATCTTATGGCCTGTGGGGAGGGTGTAGGAGGAAAATCGTAGGCCACGATCAGGATACGCATCCTCGAACTCTCAGGTGTTCTTCTCGGTGACAGCAGGCGCACTCACCAGCGACTTGTACTCTTTGAGTGCATCGGTGGTATCCCCGAAGAAAACTACTCGGCCAGCGTCCATCAGAAGCCCCTTATTGCAGACGTTCTTTATCAGGGCGACGTTATGGCTGGCCAACAAGACAATCTTGGCGCCATCCACTCTTCCCTGCATGCGTTTCTTGGCCTTAGTGATGAATGCCGCATCGCCCGTGCCTATCCATTCGTCCATGATCATGATGTCGTGCTGGGCCGCGGTAGCAATCGAAAAACCAAGGCGCATGCGCTGGCCTGACGACAAAGTTTTCAACCGGTGATTCGCTTTGTCTTCGATCTCCGCGAATTCCAGGACGGGTAAAACAATTTCGCGTATTTCGGCAGCGCGCAAGCCCATAGCCGTGCCACGCAGGAAGATGTTCTCGCGCACGGTCGCTTCGCCGCTAAAACCAAGCGAAATGTTCAGCAATGCCTGCATGCTGCCGTGTGCTTCGATGCGACCTTGTGTCGGCTGATAAGCCCCCGTGAGGACCCGCAGCAGCGTCGACTTGCCGACGCCATTGCGGCCAATGATGCCTATTCTGTCGCCGTCCTGCGCATTGAAGCTGATGTCGCTCAAGATGGTCCGGAACTCGCGGCGCGGACGGTCGAATGCGGCACCGGCCAGCATCGAAAACCAGGTGTGGGCCGATCTTTCGCTCTGCAGGTAAAGAGGAAGCTCCAGCGATACGCCATGGGCCGACAGGCTAACCGTAGAATTCATCGTCATACCCAAATCGGCACGAAACGCGCGTAACGTCGGTAGAGGTAGCCAGCCACTATCCAACCCAATACGGACATGATGCCCAGATAAGCCAGCGTGCCCGCTTCCACCGCTTCCCCGAGCAAAGGTGCGCGTACCAGTTCAACCATATGGAACAGTGGATTGACCCGCATCACCGCACCGCGGATGCTGCCCGGAGGGGTATGCGATGCATACCAGATGATAGGCGTGAACACGAATGCAAAAAGAAAGAGGCTCCCCGTCAACTCCTTGATATCAGGGAACCTCGCGCCCAGCAACGCGACTACCATGCCGATCCATACCGTGTTCCACAGTATTAACAGGAAAGACGGGATGAACAACACCAGCCCTATCGGCTGCAGAATGGGCGACAGCGCCAGCGCCACTACCACTATCGGCAACGCGGCCGCGGAATAGAAAAGCGCCTTCGCCAGTGTGCGCAGCACGAAGTCGGTAAGCCTCACTCGGCCGTCGAGTATGAAACCGGCGTGTCCGGACAGGACACCCGATGATTCGGTAATGATGTTGGTGAGCAGCCGGAATATCAGGTAGCCCACCCCCAGATGCGGCATGAACACGAGCGGGTCCTTCCCATACACGCCCGCAAACAGGTAACCGATACCGCCCACGTACAGCAGTGGCGGCAGGAGCAGCCAAACCAAGCCCAGTCTTGAGCGACGGTATTTGGTAACGATATCCAGCCAACTCGAATACGCCCAAAATTCGGGTTCACGCAAGCTGGCCAGCAAATCCCTCTCGAACGATCTCAACCCAGCGCCTCCTGCAACGAAGCCGTGAGATCGCGAAGGTCTTCTATACCCACGCTCAGCCGTACCATGCTGTCCGTTATGCCCAGTTTCGTGCGGCGTTCGGCCGGGATGGACGCATGCGTCATCACCGCCGGATGATTGATCAGGCTTTCCACACCGCCCAAGGATTCGGCAAGGGTAAACAGCTGCGTACGCTCGCACAGCCGCTTCGCGGCTTCGAAACCGCCCTTCAAGGTGATCGAGATGATGCCGCCAAAACCGTCCATCTGGCGTTTTGCCAATGCATGCTGCGGATGAGATGCCAAACCAGGATAGATCACGCTATCGATCGCCGGATGCGTCTCCAACCACTCCGCCAGCGCCTGCGCGTTCTCGCAATGCGCCTTCATGCGCAGGTGCAGCGTCTTCAGGCCGCGCAGGGCGAGGAAGCTGTCGAACGGGCCCTGCACGGCGCCGATGGAGTTCTGCAGGAATGCCATTTGCTCGGCCAGTTCGGCGTTATCGCCGACCACGGCGATACCGCCGACCATGTCCGAGTGGCCGTTGAGGTATTTGGTGGCCGAATGCACGACCATGTCGGCGCCGTGCTCGAGCGGGCGTTGCAGGATCGGCGAGGCGAAGGTGTTGTCGACCACCATCAGGATGCCGCGGTTGCGGGCGATCGCCGAGATCGCGGCGAGGTCGACGATCTTCAGCATCGGGTTGGTCGGGGTCTCGACCCAGACCATGCGCGTGTCCGGGCGGATCGCGGCTTCGAAGGCGGCGACATCGGTCAGGTCGACGAAGCTGAAGTCCAGCCCCGCGGTGCGTCGGCGCACGCGTTCGAACAAGCGGTAGCTGCCGCCGTAAAGATCGTCCATCGCGATCACGTGCGAGCCACTGTCGAGCAGCTCCAGCACAGTGGAGGTCGCCGCCATGCCGGACGCAAAGGCGAAGCCGCGGCTGCCACCTTCCAGTGCCGCCACGCAGCGCTCATAGGCGAAGCGGGTGGGATTGTGGGTGCGCGAGTACTCGAAGCCCTGGTGCACGCCCGGACTGGCTTGGGCATAGGTGCTGGTGGCGTAGATCGGGGGCATCACCGCGCCAGTACTGGGGTCCGGGGCCTGGCCGCCATGGATCGCCAGCGTGCCCAGACCCGGCCGGGAAGCGCCCGGGGTGGCGTCGCCGCTATGTTCGTTCACGTTTGTCTATCCCAAAAACACTGCGGCCGATTCTATCATCCGGCCGCCCTCGCCCCGCCTTACTGCACCCGCCGCCGCAGATAGTTGAGCAGGTCGATGCGGGTGATCAGGCCAAGGAAATGGGTGCCGTCCATCACGATGGCGACCTGACCGGCGTCGAACACCGGCAGCAGCGATTCGATCGGCGACTTGACGTCGAGCTTGTTCAGCTTGGACACCATCGCGGTCGACACCGGATCGCGGAACCGGGCCTCGTCGCCATACACGTGCAGTAGCACATCGCTCTCGTCCACGATGCCGACCAGGGCGTCGCCCTCCATCACCGGCAGCTGCGAGACGTCGTACAGCTTCATGCGCTGGTAGGCGGTCACCAGCAGGTCGTTGGCGCCGACCACCACGGTGTCGCGCTGCGAGTACGGGCGCAGGATCAGGTCGCGCAGGTCGCCGGTCGGCTGGCGCTCGAGGAAGCCGTTGTCGAGCATCCAGAAATCGTTGTACATCTTGGACAGGTATTTGTTGCCGGTGTCGCAGACGAACACCAGCACGCGCTTGGATTCGGTCTGTTCGCGGCAGTATTTCAGCGCCGCGGCCAGCAGCGTGCCCGTCGAGGAACCGCCGAGGATGCCCTCCTTGGCCAGCAGCTCGCGCGCGGTCAGGAAGCTTTCCTTGTCGCTGATCGCATAGGCTTTCCTGACGCGGCTGAAGTCGGAAATGGACGGCAGGAAATCCTCGCCGATGCCTTCCACCATCCAGCTGGCGGACTTGTCGCTGAGCGTGCCTTCGTTGATGTACTCGGCCAGGATCGAGCCGACCGGGTCGGCCAGGATCAGCTCGGTGTGCGGCGAGTGCTTGGCGAAGCAGCGCGACAACCCGCTCATCGTGCCGGAGCTGCCGCAGCCGAACACGATCGCGTCGAGGTCGCCGTCCATCTGCCGCAGGATTTCCGGACCGGTGCCGAATTCGTGCGCGGCCGGGTTGTCGGGATTGCCGAACTGGTTGATGAAGTAGGCGCCGGGCGTCTCGCGGGCAATGCGTTCGGCCAGGTCCTGGTAGTAGTCGGGATGGCCCTTGGCCACGTCCGAACGGGTCAGCACCACTTCCGCCCCCATCGCCTTGAGGTTGAAGATCTTTTCGCGGCTCATCTTGTCCGGCACCACCAGCACCAGCTTGTAGCCCTTCTGCTGCGCCACCAGCGCCAGGCCGATGCCGGTGTTGCCGGCGGTGCCTTCGACCAGCGTGTCGCCGGGCCTGATGTCGCCGCGGCGCTCGGCCGCCTCGATCATGCTCATGCCGATGCGGTCCTTGATCGAACCGCCGGGGTTGGCGCTTTCCAGCTTGAAGAACAGTTCGCAGACGCCGGTGTCGAGGTGCTGCGCCTTGACGATTGGCGTCTCGCCGATCAGTTCCAGGACGGAGGAATGGGTGCTCATGCGGAGATTCGGACCGGCGCCTGTGCTGCGGAACCGGGATTATCCGCTGGATGACGATGCGTTTGTGCGCTCGAGATGGCGACTGCTCCGGCATCCACCGGGAAAATGTGCAGCGACTCGACCCTACTGGACCCGGCGGCGGGTCACGGCGCCTTGTGTGGCGCGGGCGGCGACGGCCGACGAGGAGGCCGTCGCCGCCCGTGCGGTTGAACGTCAGTGGTGCTGGCTTTCGTACAGACGCGTGAGGCGATCCTTGGCCGCGAGTTTTTCGCGCTTCATCTGCGCAAGCGTGGTGTCGTCGACCGGCAGCACACCCAGTTCCGCGTCGAGCACCTGCTTGTCGAGGTCTTTGTGACGGTGATAAAGCTGCCGGAATTCCGGGCTGGCTTTGATCATGGCGTCGATCTCGTTCTGCGATTGCCCTTCGAACATGGAGGCCTCCTTTGGACTCGATTGAACCCGGCCGTGGGCAGGCCCGGGCCCAACGCCTGCCGCGCTGGTTCCGGTCCGTGACGGCAGTCGGGCGGTGGTGCAAGGATCCGCATACAGCAACGCCCCGGCCGGTGCGGCACGAGGCGTGGTGGGGAAGCGGATCGATCGGACCTGACATGACGGGCGCATCCCGAACGGGGCGCCCGCGACCACCTGGCTAACGGTGGCGGGCTCCTGCGAATCGGGGGCGTGGGTCATCGGTCTGGCTCTGCCGGATGGTGGAGGCCATCCGGTGTCTCCGACCCTACTCCTCCGTTTTCGGGGCTTCAAGCCTGTGGCGCAAGTGCTTGATCCGACAGGGCTGGAAACGATTCCAAGCTGAACCGCGACAATCGCTGGAAAGCCCACCAATCCGTACGGATGTCTTGCAACCATTTGATTTTATTTGATTTTTCGCTGCGCGAACGGCGCCAACGAATCAGGGCTTGCTGCTCTTGGACTCAGGCTTGTCGACATTGCCGCCGGCGGACATCAGCTCGGCTTCGCGGCGGGCCAGCTCCGCCTGCCGTTTGCGGGCGGCGCGCAGTTTGGCCGCCTGTGCGCCAGCGACGTCGTTCAACACGCCTTCGGCCTGTTGGCGGGCCGCGGCTTCCTGCTCGGCGGCCAGGCGCAGGTGCTCGGCCTCCTCGGCGTGGATCTGGGTCTGGATGCGCAGGTGCTCGGCCTCGCGCCTCGCGCGCTCCGCTTCGCGACGGCTGGCTTCGACCAGCATCTCGCTGCGTTCGCGCTCGAGGCGATCCACCTCGCGCCGGCCCTGTTCGATGCGCGCCGCGATCTCCGCGGTTTCGACGCGGCGATCGGCCACATAGAGCGCATTGGCGCGATCGCGACTGCGCGCGGTCGCCACGCGCTCGATCGCCTGTCGTGCCTGCAGGCGCTCGTACGACGCCATGCCGGCCAGACTCAGGTTGTCGTCGAGTTGCTGCAGGCGCTGGTTGAGGCGCGCGACATCGGCGTCGTCATCGGCGGCGCGCGCGGTACCGGCAACCGCCAGCAAGGCGGCGAAGGCGATCATCAACAGCGGACGGATCATGGCTGGTCTCCCGTCTGCAACCGGCTTTGCAGGTCGGCGATCTCGGCGCGACGCTGTGCAAGCTCGGTGTTCTGCGTGGCTTCCTGGCTGCGCGCATGGGCCAGGTCGGCATCGGCGGCAGCGGACAAGGCGAAGCGACGCGCCTCGTCGTCGTCGCCGCGCGCCATCGCGGCCTGTGCGCGGCTGAGTTCGGAACGTGCCGTGGCGATCAGATCAGGGGCGTGCTGGTCGGCATCCGCCTGGCCGGCGCGTGTCACGGCCTGCTGCGCCGACTGCAGTTCGGAAGTGGGCGGCGGCAGGCTGGCACAGGCCGCCAATGCGCACCCGATCACGGTTGCGGCGGCGGCAGCACGGATTCGGCGGAGATGTGCGAAGCTAATCGGCATGGGCGGTCCGGCGCATGAGGGGTGATGCCGGACCATTGTCTGCAGCCTGCGACGCGCATGCAAATGCCGGGCGCCGGGGCATCACGGTTCGAATGGGGATTCGCGCATGGACATCGGCTATTTCCTGAAGCTGATGACGGAAAAGAACGCGTCGGACATGTTCCTGACCACGGGTGCGCCGATCTACATCAAGATCGAGGGCAAGCTGTATCCGCTCGGCAACAGCGGCCTGCCGGCCGGCATGGTCAAGAAGATCGCCTATTCGCTGATGGACGAGGGCCAGATCGCCAGCTTCGAGCGCGACCTGGAACTGAACATGGCGCTGGCGCTGCAGGATTCAGGCCGCTTCCGCGTCAACGTGTTCAAGCAGCGCGGCGAACTGGGCATGGTGATCCGCTCGATCCGCAGCGTGATCCCGAGCATCGAGGAACTGCAGCTGCCGCAGGTGCTCAAGGACATCATCATGGCGCCGCGCGGACTGGTGCTGATCGTCGGCTCGACCGGATCGGGCAAGTCGACCACGCTGGCCTCGATGATCGATTACCGCAACAGCAATACCTCCGGCCACATCCTCACCATCGAGGATCCGATCGAGTACCTGCACCGGCACAAGAAGTCGATCGTCAACCAGCGCGAAGTCGGCCTGGACACGCACGGCTTCCACAACGCGCTGAAGAACGCGATGCGCGAGGCGCCGGACGTAATCCTGATCGGCGAGATCCTGGATGCAACCACGATGGAGGCGGCGATCGCCTTCGCCGAAACCGGCCACATCTGCCTGGCCACGCTGCATTCCAACAATGCCGACCAGACGCTGGAACGCATCCTCAACTTCTTCCCGGAAAGCGCGCACAAGAACATCCTGATGAACCTGGCGCTGAACCTGAAGGCGGTGGTGTCGCAGCGTCTGGTGACCGGCGTCGACGGCCTGCGCCTGCCGGCGGCGGAAGTGTTGATCAACACGCCGATGATCCGCGACCTGATGCGCCGCGGCCAAGTGCACGAACTCAAGCAGGCGATGGAGGAATCGCTGGAGGAAGGCATGGAAACCTTCGACCAGTGCCTGTACCGCATGTACAAGGAAGGCAAGATCGAAATGGAGGAAGCGCTGCGCGCAGCGGATTCGCGCGACGGCCTCAACCTCAAGTTCCGGCTGTCCGAGGGCAGCACGGAAGCGCACGATCCCTACGCCGAGGTGTTCAACACAGCCGGTGCCGGTGGCTCGGCCGGCGGTTACGAGCACTGAAACACGGATTCCCCTGCGCGCAGGGGACCTGCTGTTCCTCTGCGGCGATCACGAAGCCGAAGCAGATTCCGGTCGGCGTTCGGCATGACAACACCGTGGCCCGGGCAGGCGAAGCGCACCTGGCTACGTCGCGATCGGTTCCCCTGGGCGCGCTTCGCTTGCCCGGCTACGTCGCCGGGGCGTCGGGCTGCCGCTCGGGGCGTGCTGCATCGAACGCCGGCAGGTCCAGGCAGGCCTGCTCGATGCGCACGATATTGGGGAATGCCGCCAGGTCGACGCCGAAACGCCGCGCGTTGTAGATCTGGGGTACCAGGCAGCAGTCGGCCAAGGTCGGCAGGTTGCCGTCGCAGAACGTGCCGGTCGACGGATGGTCCACCAGCATCGCCTCGAACGCGGTGAAGCCGTCGACGATCCAGTGCCGCGTCCACTCGTCGCGTTCGGACTGCGGCACGTGCCAGGTGTGGTCGAAGTAGCGCATCACCCGCAGGTTGTTGAGCGGGTGTACGTCGCAGGCGATCAGCTGCGCCAGTGCGCGCACGCGCTGGCGTTCGCGCGCCGTCGCCGGCAGCAGCGCCGGCGTCGGCCATATTTCGTCGATGTATTCCAGGATCGCCAGCGACTGCCGGAACACGCGTTGCCCATGCTGCAGCACTGGCACCAGTCCCTGCGGATTGGCTTGCCGATAGCTTTCGCTGTGCTGTTCGCCGCCGTCGCGCAACAGGTGCACCGGTGCGATCTCGTAGGCCAGGCCCTTGAGGTTGAGCCCGATGCGCACGCGATACGCCGCGCTGGAACGCCAGTACGAATAAAGCCGCAGTTCCTCACCCATCGACCGTCCCCCTGACCGTCCCCGCTCGCCGCGGCCCGCGCACGATAGCCGTTCGCACCGGCCGCGGGGCGACCGCCGGTCGCGCCGTAGCCGGCGTTCGCCGCATCAAGGCAGCGGTTGCCGCTCGATGCGCTGCTCGATGGCACCGAAAATGGAATTGCCGTCACGATCCAGCATCTCGATGCGGACCAGGTCGCCGAAGCTCATGAACGGCGTCGTGGCCGCACCGGACTCCAGCGTCTCGACAGTGCGCTTCTCGGCGAAACACGAGGCGCCCTTGCTGGTGTCCTCGTTGGCGATGGTGCCGGAGCCGACGATGGTGCCGGCGGACAACGGCCGCGTCTTCGCCGCGTGCGCGAGCAGTTGCGCGAAGTCGAACTGCATGTCCACGCCCGCTTCCGGCGCGCCGAACCACGCGCCATTGACGTGGGTCAGCAGCGGCAGGTGCAGCTTGTTGTCGCGCCATGCATCGCCGAGCTCGTCGGGAGTGACGAACACCGGCGACAAGGTGGAGCGCGGCTTGGATTGCAGGAAGCCGAAGCCCTTGGCCAGTTCCTGCGGAATCAGGTTGCGCAGCGACACGTCGTTGACCAGGCCGACAAGCTGGATGTGCGCGGCGGCCTGCGCCGGCGTGACCGCCATCGGCACGTCGTCGGTGACGATCACGATCTCCGCTTCCAGGTCGATGCCATAACTTTCGTCGACCACCTTCACCGGGTCGCGCGGGCCGGAGAAGCCGGCGCTGGTGGCCTGGTACATCAGCGGATCGGTGTAGAAGCTCTCCGGTACTTCGGCGCCGCGCGCGCGGCGCACGCGTGCGACATGCGGCAGGTAGGCGCTGCCGTCGACGAATTCGTAGGCGCGCGGCAATGGGGCGGCGAACTGCGCCACGTCCACATCGAACACGCCATCGGCGCTGCCTTCGTTCAACGCCTGCGACAGCGCGGCCAGGCGCGGCGCCAGGTTCGACCAGTCTTCCAGCGCCTGCTGCAGCGTCGCGGCGATGCCGGTGGCGCGCACTGCGCGCGACAGGTCGCGCGACACGACGATCAGCGTGCCGTCACGGCCGCCTTCCTTCAGCGAAGCGAGTTTCATCCAGCACGTCCATCGAATGCGAAGCAGTGATTGTATTCGACCGTGGCATTTGGCTTGTTGGCGGCCACAGCCTATTTCGCGCCCGGCGCCGGGCACCGGCCTTCGCGGAACAGCGTCCATTCGTCGCACTGCTAGCCGTCGGGCAGCCGGCAGTCGGCCGCCTGGCCGCCATCGGCGCTGGTCCTTGCGATCGACGTGCCGCCGAGCTTCGCGCAATGGACCGCAGCCGGATTGGCCATGCCAATGCCGCCTTCCGGCGTGGCCGACCGATCCGTCGTTGCCGCCTCGCGCAGGTCCTGTTCGGCCTGCCTGATCGCCTTGACGTCGAGCGGGCGGATTTCCCGGATCCGGCACGGCATCCGCGTCGGCGAAGCACCACTGCCGCGAACGATCACCTCGTCGAACCGCGCCGACACTTCGCCCATGCGCTGGGTGATGGTGATTGCCGGCGCGTAGTCCAGGTCCTGGCAGGGGCCGAACAGGTCCAGCAGCCAGGCCTCGCTGGGCCGCGTCCGCACTACCAGCGCGTCGTCGCCCAGCGGCGTCCAGCCGGTGATGTTGCCGACATAACGGAAGCTCGGCACCGGATCGCCGGCATGCTCGCGGTACAGCGCGAGCTTGTCGCTGTCGCTGAGTCCGGGCGTGCTGGTGCAGGCGGCCATGACGAGGGGCAAGGCGAGCGATAGCCCAGTGGTACTGCGTTTCATGGCGCACCTCCGTTCGTTGTCATGCCGGTGCGGTGAGGACGCGATGCGACGGCACCGACCGCGCTAGCTTGCCCCGACGTTGGCACCAAATGCTGAACAGCGTCAGCACGAATCACCGTGAGGACGCGATGCGGCGTGCCTCAGCGCCGCGGCACGCCGGCGAATCACGGCAGGTGATGGGTCGGGCGGCGGTATGCCGGTTATGTCTTCAAGCGCGACAGCCCGGCACCACCGCCGGCGGCGACGCGCGCCCCCCCATCCCGGAGAAATCGCATGCAATCGCAATCCCCCACCCGCCGGCGCAACACCCTGCCCGGCGCCCTGGCGCTGCTGCTGCTCGGCGCGGCCGCCGACAGCCAGGCGCAGAACCTCGGCATCCGGGTGACGGCCCCGACCCAGGACGAACGCGTCCTGATCCAGCCGCTCGGTCCCGACGCCGCCGATGGCCCGATGCGTGCGCGCGTCTCGCTGCGCATGGGCATCACCAACAACGAGGCGACGCCGATCAAGATCACGAAGATCGAGATCCTCGGCCAGCCCGCATCGAATTTTCTCAGCCCGCGCGTCGTCCAGCCGGGCGAGGAGTACGCCTTCCACAACTGCAACTGCAACTACGAGAAGGAGAACGACAGCGATCCCGACGTGCCGATGTCCTATCCGGTGCTGATCGACGCGCCCTATCCGGCCACGGCCACGATTGCCGTTTACGTGCAGGGCTTCCGTGCACCAGTGATGAAAACGGTGGCGATCACCACGCATACGAACGACGGCGGCCCGCTGCGCTACCCCGCCAAGCCCAGCGACCTGCGCAACAACGAGGCCTGGTCCACCACCAGCAACCACCCGGGCGACAGCCAGGCGTTTGGTCTGGACACCCACGTGCGCGGCTGGAATGGCACGGCGTGGAGCACGCTCTATCCCGGCGCCGACGCTAACCGAACGGAGGGCAGGCGCGCCTACGGCATGCCGGTCTATGCGATGGCCTCGGGCACGGTCTGCTCGGCGCTCAACGACCTGCCGGAATGGAAGAGCTATCCGCGCGACGAAACCGGGACCGAGCCGACGCCCACAAGCCCCAGCACCGGCAAGTACTCCAAGGGGGGCAACCACGTCTACGTCCGCACCGGCGACGAGATCGCGCTGTACGCGCACCTGCAGCCCGGCTCGATTCCCGACGAACTGCTGCAGCCGGGCGCGACGATCAAGCAGGGCCAGTACCTGGGCAAGGTCGGCTACTCCGGCGCCACCAGTGGGCCGCACGTGCACATCCACGTGGCGCGCGAAACCGAGCCCGGTTCCTGCAAGGGCAATGGCATCCGGCCGCTGACGATGACCTTCGGCAAGCTGCAGAGCCTGACCCGCGACGAGGCCGACTATCTGGCGTCGCAGCACGACATGGATCCGCTCGACTGGACCCACCTTGCCAACCACTCGTCTCCACACAAGCCCAGCCTGCTGTATCCGACCAGCCAGCCGTATGCCTTCATCGATGCCGCCACCGACAACCGGCGCTTCATCGGCGTGTGGCAGGCCGGCAACCAGATCGAACTGCGGGTGAACCTGGCCGGCTGGGAAGCGTTCACGCAGAAGTGGGACGAATTGTCCAAGGACCGTTTCCGCCTGGTCGAGATCAACACCTACGTCGAGAACGGCAAGCGCCAGTATCAGGGCGTGTTCAAGCGCGGCGGTGGCAACCATGCGCTATGGCGCAGCGACAGCTGGGGCGAGTTCGACGCCAAGCAGAAGGAGTTCTACAAGGCCGGCCTGCGTCTGGCCGACATCGCCAGCTTCAGCGCCGGCGGCAAGACGCATTACGTCGGCGCTTTCGTTGCCGGCAACGCCTGGCAGCGGGTGGAGAACACGTCGAGCCTGTTCGAGCTGGCGCTCGCCTCCAACGCCAACTCCAACATGTGGGGACTGGAACTGGTCGACATCGAGTTCCTGCAGTCCGCGCCCTACTCCGTCGAGAGCGGCGAGTTCATCGGCGTGTACCGCGCCAGCAACGACAAGACGCAGATGATCAGCGCCGGCAGCTACGCGGAATTCGCCGACAAATGGCGTGAGCAGCACAAGATCGGCATGCGCCTGATCGACGTTGAAACCTACCGCCATGGCGAACAGCGTTTCTACGTGGGGCTGTTCCGGCCCGGCACCGGCAGCTCGGGCCTGGAACTGGTGACCGGCTACCAGAAGCTGTTCCAGTCCGCCGAGAAGCACGGCAAGCAGGGCCGTCGCCTGGTCGACGTGCACGTGTTGCCGTAATCGCAGGCCACGGGTTCGACCCATCGCCGCCCTCTTCGCAGGGCGGCGTTTTTTTTTGTGCGTGCCTTGCCGCTGCGGCGTCCGGCCGGCTGGGCACGCCGAATCAACCGGCAGCGCCCATGCGCACAGTCGCTGATGGGCCGCTTCCGGTTTGTCCGGTTGTCCAACATGGTTCGACTGCAGGCAGCGAGCCCCAAGCCCGGCCCAGCCATCGTGCGGGCCGGCGGCGGGCGCGGCGATTTCGGATCGCCGCGCCCGTTTTTTTTTTGATGGCTGGCGCTGCCTTTCGCCGGTTGTCCTCGCAAGCACGATGCAGTCGCGGCCGATTCCGGCCGCGAGCCGTTTCCGAACACGGTCCTCCCGCTGCGCTTGCCCGATCAACCAACCGACTTGGGGAAACGACCATGAATCGCAATGTCAAAAACGCCCACCGCAATAAACCTCGACATCACGCGCTGGCTTCCGCGCTGGCGCTGTGCCTGCTGGCCTGCGGCCACGCCTGGGCCGGCGTGGCCTGCGACACCGACGCGCCAGGCGAAGGCGCCGATGGTGCCACCGCGATCGGCATACAGAGCGTGGCCTGTGGTACCGACGCCTCCGCCGGCGGCCTGCAGAGCACGGCGTTCGGCGCTTTGGCCAATGCGTCCGGCGGATTCAGCACGGCGCTCGGCCTGAACGCGATCGCCAGCGGCGACTACGCCACCTCAGTGGGCCACAACAGCGAAGCGGTCGGGTTGCGCTCGACCGCCACCGGCGCCAATGCCGTGGCGAGCGGTGCCGACAGCACGGCCTACGGCCATAGCAGCGAAGCCAGCGGTGCTTTCAGCTCGGCCTCGGGCCAGAACAGCCTCGCCAGTACGGACTGGTCGTCGGCCTTCGGTGCGCTCAGCCGCGCCACCGGCGCCGCCAGCACGGCCATCGGCGGCGAGTCGGAAGCCTCCGGCAACCACAGCACCGCCGTAGGCGGCTGGTTCGATGCCGACAACGATGGCGTCGTCGACGTCGGCGAGTTCGCCCAGGCGCAGGGCGACCGCGGCACCGCCATCGGTGCAGGCGCGCGCGTGGCCACCAACGACGGCACGGCCGTGGGTGTGCAGAGCCGCGCCAATGGCGCCTTCGCCACGGCGATCGGTGGACGCAGCTCGGCTGGCGTCGGCGGTACCGCGATCGGCTATCTCAGCTCGGCCAGCCAGGCGAACGCCACCGCGAACGGCTTCATGAGCATCGCCGGTGGCATGAATGCTTCTGCGTTTGGTGCCGGCAGCTTCGCGTCCACGGCCAACAGCACCGCGATCGGCTTCGAGGCCCAATCCGCAGGCGCCGTGTCCACTGCGCTCGGCGCAGGTAGCACGGCCAGCGGCATGTTCGCCGTCGCGCTGGGCGCGAATAGCGTGTCGAGCGGTCAGTTCAGCATTGCGGTCGGCCACGACAGCATCGCCAGTGGTGTGAGCAGCACGGCCGTCGGCCAGGGCGCACAGGCCACCGCAAACGAAACGACGGCGCTGGGCAATGGCACGATCGCCACAGGACTTCATAGCACCGCGCTGGGCTACGACAGCGAGACCCTGGGCGAAAACGCCGTGGCTATCGGACATACCAGCGCGGCGAACGCGTTCGGCGCCGTCGCGCTGGGCACGAGCGCCGAAGCCGGCGGGGAAGCCAGCACCGCCATGGGATACGACGCCACCGCCAGCGGCGACTATGCCGTCGCGCTGGGCGAGAACAGCTCCGCCAGCGGCAATCAGAGCGTGGCCACCGGCGGTTCCGCCAATGCCTCGGGGAGCCAAAGCAGCGCTTACGGCATGGGCAGCAGAGCGCAGGGCGAACTGAGCACTGCCCTGGGCGCGGATAGCACCGCTGCAGGGTTGAACGACACCGCGATCGGCGGCGGCGCCCAGGTACTGGCCGATTCAAGTACGGCATTGGGCGCATTGAGCTCGGTGACGATCGGCGCGACCAATGCAGTAGCGCTGGGTTCGGGCTCGATCGCAGATCAGGCGAATACGGTATCGGTCGGTAGCGCCGGCAACGAACGGCGCATCTCCAACGTCGCCGATGCCGTCCTCGTCACCGACGCGGTCAACCTGCAGCAGCTCGAAGCGACGTTGGCGACCGCCAATGCCTACACCGACACCGCCGTCGCCACCGGCGGCACCGCGGCCAACGCTTACACCGACAATCGCGAAGCGGCGATCCGCGACGACATGGCAACCGGCGATGCGGCGACGCTGTCTTCGGCCAATGCTTACACCGACAGCCGCGTGGCCGAGCTTGCCGGCTTCGCTGGCCAGATCGGCGCCTTCCGCGACGAGGTCAATGAGCGTTTCGCGCACCAGGACAAGCGCATCAGCCGGATCGGTGCGATGGGCACGGCGATGGCGCAGATGACGGCGAGTGCGGCCGGCATACGCAGGACCAACCGACTCGCTATCGGCACCGGCATGCAGGCCGGCCACGCTGCGCTCGCGGTCGGTTACCAGCGCGCGGTCAGCGACAGCGCGACGTTCACCTTGGGCGGCGCATTCAGTGGCAACGGCGAGGACACGGTCGGCATGGGCGTGGGCATCGGCTGGTAGCAGCGCGGCAGTGTCCCGCCACTGACGATTCCCTCCTGTGGTTCTTGAGTTGGCCCGTTCCCAAGGGCAGGCCGGCACGGGCGTGGCAGTTCACCGCCACGCCCGTTTTTTCTCATCCGCTCCTGTTGGGCACCGCTGCGTGACGTCGCAGGAAATCCTGACGACCTCCCACACGCGTCGCGCTGCGTGTGCACTCGCTCGCCGGTGCCAGGCGATATGCCGCCGGAAACAGCAAGACACATGGCGCTTTCAATGCGCTGCTTCGTACAGACGGTGATTTTTTGCGTGCTGGAGTCGCGCCGTGCACAGGCCGTGATGGGTCTGCGCCACTTCGTCCGGTTGCTAGGTAAGCGCGACGCGACTGTGGTCCTGGCGGCAATGCCGGCAGGTACATCCGTATTCGCGCGATATCGCAAACACACCACCTTGGGAGTACGTAATGAACCATTCGAACCTGGCGCGCGCGAAACGTTGTCGCGGCCTTCTGACCATTGCGCTATGTCTCGTCATTTCCGGCGTCGCCCACGCTGGGGACATCTGCGACTTCGTCACGGCCGGCGAGGACGGTAGTGGCGCCACGGCCGCCGGCGCCGACGCGCTGGCCTGCGGGACCGACGCCCAGGCCAGCGGCGAATTCGCCACGGCGATCGGCGCACAGAGCGTCGCCAGCGCGCAGAACGCCACCGCCGTCGGACAAGACAGCATGGCCACGGCTATGGCCAGCTCGGCATTGGGCGCCAGCAGCGAAGCCATCACTTTCGGCTCGGTCGCGATCGGCGCGGTTGCCAAGGCACACGGCGGATCGAGCACCGCGCTAGGGTCATTCAGCAATGCCACGGGCAGTGGCGCGGTCGCGGTCGGCCATCAAGGCACGGCCTCGGCCGACGACGCCACGGCCATCGGCACCCTCGCCGAAGCCTCCGGACATGCCGGCACGGCGATTGGTGCCGAAAGCCGGGCCACGGGAGAGCACGCCATCGCGATCGGCGCGGCGAGCCTGGCCAGCGGCCAGTACAGCGCCGCGATCGGAACCGGCAGCCAGGCAACCGGACAAAACAGCACCGCCCTCGGCGATGGCAGCCAGGCGACCGCCATGGCCACGACCGCGCTCGGCGCCGAGGCCGAAGCATCGTCGTTCGCCGATGCCGCTTTCGGCACGGCTGCCCACGCCAGCGGCGGCTCCAGCACTGCGCTCGGGTCCTTCAGCCAGGCCAGCGGCGACTACGCGATCACGATCGGCTCGCAAAGCCAGGCGACGGCAGCGGGAAGCATGGCCATCGGCACCACGAGCATCGCCAGCGCAACCAACAGCATGGCGCTGGGTTTCGAGGGACTGGCCGCCGGAGAAAATTCCGTGGCGCTTGGCACGCACTCCGTGGCGGATCAAGCCGACACCGTTTCGATCGGCAGCGCCGGCAGCGAGCGGCGCCTGGTCAATGTCGCTGCCGGCACCACCGCCACCGACGCGGTCAACCTGTCGCAACTGCAGGCGACGCTGGCAACCGCAAACGCCTACACCGACACCGCCGTCGCTACCGGTGGCACCGCTGCGAATGCTTACACCGACAACCGCGAGACGGCGATACGCGCCGACATGACCGCAGCCGATGCCACCACGCTGCAATCGGCGCAGGACCATGCCGATGCCGGCGATGCGCAGACCCTGTCCTCGGCCAATGCCTACACGGACACCCGGTTCGCCGCCGTCACCGGTTTCGCCGACGACTTCAACGCCTTCCGCAACGATGTCGATCGCCGTTTCCAGCAACAGGACGAGCTGACCAACCGCAGCGGTGCGATGGGCTCGGCGATGATCAACATGGGCATCAATGCATCCGGTGCGCAGGGCAACCGCGGCCGTGTCGCCGTTGGCGCCGGCTTCCAGGGCGGCGAGCGCGCACTGTCGGTCGGTTACGGCCGTCGCGTCGGCCAGCGTGGCTCGTTTTCGCTGGGTGGTGCGTTCAGCGGCAGCGAAAGCTCGGCCGGCATCGGCTTCGGCCTGGAACTGTAAGCACGCTCGTCCCGGCGGCGGCACGTCGTCGGGACGACGGACTATCTGGAGATTGCGATTGAAACTGGCACATGTCGTTGTCTACCTTGCTGATGTCGAACAGACGCTCGATTTCTATCAGCGTGCGTTCGCCTTGCCGATCCGGATGAAGCACGAGATCGACGGCGCGGTGGCCTACGCGGAACTCGACATGGAAGGCACGACCCTCGGCTTCGCCTCGCACTGGCTCGGCGAGTTGAACCTGGGTCGGCAATACCAGCCCGTGTCGACCTCGGGCAAACCATTCGGCCAGACACTTGTGTTCGTGACCGACGACGTGCGCGCGTCACTGGCCCGCGCCATCGCCGCCGGCGCCGGCATCGTCGCCGCGCCACGCACCCGGCCGTGGGGGCAGACGGTGGCCTGCATCCGCGCCATCGAGGGCACGCTGATCGAACTGTGTTCGCCCGTGCCCGGCGTGACGACCCACGTAGCCGGCATGCCGGACCGGTTCGATCCGGGCCTGTCGGCTTCGCCGGAGCCCCATCGCCCATCGATGCCGACACGCGCGATCCGGCGCGCCTGATCCAGCAACGATATGGCGAGAAAAGCGCGACGCCGTGCAGCGCCGACAGGCGATCACGCCAGCTGCTGGTTCAACCATGCACGCGCGAAACGCAGGTCGCGCTCGACGGTCGGGATGGAGATTCCCAGCACGCAGGCGATCTCCTTGTGCTCCATGCCGCCGAAATACACCATTTCCAGGCCGCGCGCGGCGCGCTCGTCGTGTACGGCAAGACGCTCAAGCGCCTGATGCAATGCGAGCACGTCGTATTCCACGGCGGCGCTGGCCTCGCGCTCGGCATGGGAGAGGGTCAGCATCGGCACGTTGCCGCCACGCTTGTCGGCGACACGGGCACGGGCGTGGTCGACCAGCACCGCGCGCATCTTCAACGCGGCGAGCGCGAAGAAATGGGCGCGATCCTGCCAGTCGACCTCATTGCCGAGCAGGCGCAGCAGCGCTTCGTTGACCACGGCGGTGGCTTGCAGGGTATGACCGGCGCGATCGCGTCGCAAACGCGCCGCCGCCATGCCACGCAGGGTGTCGTAGACCTGCTCCAGCAGGCGGTCGCGCGAAGCGGCGTCGCCACCACGCCAGTCATGCAGCAATCGGGTCAGGTTCTCGGACATGCCATCGCTCCCATCCCTCCTGGCCGACCATGCCGCATCGTAGCCGGGCCACCGGTGCGATGCTAACCGTAGGGCGGGTCTTGACCCGCCATCGCGATTTCACGTTTCGCCGTGAATCCCGGAGATCGTAATGGCGGGTCAAGACCCGTACTACGCGTCGCCCTGGAAACCGCCGGCCCGATAGGTCAGTACCAGCGTATCGCGATGACCTTCGCCGTCGACCGGCTGGATCGGCGTGGACTCGTGGATCACGCGCGCGTCGTCCAGCAGCAGCAGCGACCAGGGTTCGGCGAGGGTGAAGCGCTGGCCATCGGGACCTGCGGCTTCGAACACACGCGTCTCGCCGCCCTTGATGCCATGGCGCCCCACCAGGAACACCGCGACGAAGTCGACGCCGTCGCGATGCGCGCCTTCCGGCGTTGGCCGGCCGATGCCGTCGCTGGTGTCGATGCGGAACTGGTGCGCTTCCACGTACCAGCGTCGTTCGGGCTTCAACTGCGTGAACTGCGCGCCCAGGGACAGCAGCAGCTTCGTCCATGCCGGTTGCGTCAGCACCTCGTCTTGCATCGGCTCGAACCAGCGGCGCATGCCGCCATGCAGCGCGTTGTATTCCTGCGATTGCCAGTGCGCGCGATGTGGCGCCTGCGCGGCGGCCACGTCATCGACCACGAAGCAGGAATGGCGGCGGCGACGGTAGTTGCCGCCGTCCTTCAGGTAGAGGTCCGGGGACAGGTCGTTCCAGCTCGGCTCGAGCGCGTGCAGTTCATCGAGATCGCAACCGCACAGCAACGCGACACTGTCGGGCGTGAGCACGGCGTAGCCGCGTTCGCGCAATTGCGTCTGCAAGTGGTCTGCGGGGGTGAACGGGGCGGAGAAGGTGGCGACCATGGCTCGATCCTGCGGTTCGCGATCGCCGGAAAAGCAGAAGCCCGCACGAGGCGGGCTTCTGGTGTTGCGGAGCGCGATGCCGGCGCCTGCGTTCGCACTCGCGGCTTCAAGATGGCAGCCCCGGATGGATTCGAACCACCGAATGCCTGAGTCAGAGTCAGGTGCCTTACCGCTTGGCGACGGGGCTGTAGGACGCGGCGATTGTAACGCCGCGACCGTCGAACAGGAAAATCAACGCTTGGAGAACTGGGTCGCGCGACGCGCCTTGTGCAGGCCGACCTTCTTGCGCTCGACTTCGCGCGCATCGCGGGTCATGAACCCGGCCTTGCGCAGCGGCGACTTCAGCGACTCGTCGTATTCGACCAGCGCGCGGGCGATGCCCAGGCGGATCGCACCGGCCTGGCCGGTGGTGCCGCCGCCGCTGGCGGTGACCATGATGTCGAACTTGTCGGTCATCTGGGTCAGTTCGAGCGGCTGGCGCACGATCATGCGCGCGGTCTCGCGGCCGAAGAACTCGTCCAGCGGGCGCTCATTGACAGTGATGTTGCCGCTGCCCTTGCGCAGGAACACGCGGGCGGTGGAGGACTTGCGGCGGCCAGTGCCGTAGTTTTGGGAGATTGCCATGAGTTAGATATCCAGGACTTGCGGCTGCTGGGCGGTGTGCGGATGCTCGGAGCCCTTGTAGACCTTGAGCTTGCGGTACATGGCGCGGCCGAGCGGATTCTTCGGCAGCATGCCCTTCACGGCGATCTCGATGACGCGTTCCGGGTGGCGCTCCAGCGCCTGGGCCAGCGTCTCGGTCTTCAGGTTGCCGATGTAACCGGTGAAGCGGTGATACTGCTTGTCCGCCAGCTTGTTGCCGGTGACGTGGATCTTCTCGGCATTGATCACGACGATGTAATCGCCGGTATCGACATGCGGGGTATAGACCGGCTTGTGCTTGCCGCGCAGGCGACGCGCGAGCTCGGAGCTCAGGCGGCCGAGGGTCTTGCCGGTGGCGTCGACGAGGTACCAGTCGCGTTGGACGGTCTCGGACTTGGCGGTAAAGGTTTTCATGACAACTCTGCTTCTCGGTGTTTGGTCGGGCTGATTCCGGCCGATGTTCTGACGGAATTTTGCCGCGCGTTGTGAATTGCGGGAACGCAAGAGCGGGGATGATACCGGCCCGCCCGCGGCATCGCAAGCTTCGTGGACGCACCCGGCGAGCCGAAGGCAGCACCCGGGCTACCGTTCCGGGGCGATTGGCGGGAACATGGCGCCATGAGCGAACGCCAGCAGACCTCCCTGGACCTTTTCCTGAGCGAATCCCAGCGCGCGCTGGAGACCGTCTTCGGCGACCCGCCCGCGGCCCGCCCCAATCCCGCCGCGGACACCGCCGACGTGGAACTGGATGCCGCCGAGCGCCGCCATGCCGCCGGCCTGATGCGGATCAACCATGTCGGCGAGATCTGCGCCCAGGCGCTGTACAGCGGCCAGGCCGCGGTGGCGCGCGACCCCTCGACCCGCGAACACCTGCTCGAAGCGGCCCAGGAGGAAACCGACCACCTGGCCTGGTGCGCGCAGCGCCTGCGCGAACTGGACAGCCGGCCCAGCCTGCTCAACCCGCTCTGGTACGCCGGCAGCTACGCGATCGGCGCACTGGCCGGGCTGCGCGGCGACGGCTGGAACCTGGGCTTCGTGGTCGAGACCGAGCGCCAGGTCGAGGCACACCTCGACGAACACCTGCAGACCCTGCCCGAAGCCGACCTGCGCAGCCGCGACATCCTGCGCACGATGAAGGCCGACGAAGCCCGCCACGCCGACAACGCCGAACAGGCCGGCGCGCGCGTGCTGCCGCAGCCGGTGCCGACGATCATGGCCGCGGCCTCGAAGCTGATGAAGGCGGTGGCTTACAGGCTGTGATTCGTTATCGGTGATTCGTTATTCGAAAAGCAAAGGCCCGCCATTTGGCGGGCCTTGCTGTTTCGCTTTCAACCAATCACGAATCACCAATCACCAATAACGGCGCCCGGCTACTCCACCAGATTCCGGCCGTGGAACAGCTCCTCGATCTCGCGCTTGAGCAGCGTCTCGATCTTCATCCGGTCCTTGAACGACAGGTTCTTGGCCTTTTCCTCGAACAGGTACTGGTCCAGGTCGAAGTCCTTCAGGTGCATCTTGGTGTGGAAGATGTTTTCCTGGTAGACGTTCACGTCCAGCATCTCGTAGCGGGCCTTGATGTTCTTGGCCAGGAAGTCCTGGATCGAATTGATCTTGTGGTCGATGTAGTGCTTCTTGCCCTTGATGTCGCGGGTGAAGCCGCGCACCCGGTAATCGGCGACAACGATGTCCGACTCGAAGCTCTCGATCAGATAGTTCAGGGCCTTCAGCGGCGAGATCACGCCGCAGGTGGCCACGTCGATGTCGGCGCGGAAGGTCGCGATGCCGTGCTGCGGGTGCGTTTCCGGATAGGTGTGCACGGTGATGTGCGACTTGTCCAGGTGCGCGACCACGGCGTCGGAAATCACGCCCTTGGCGGCCGACTTCTCGATCACCGGCTGCTCGCTGATCAGGATCGTCACCGACGCGCCCTGCGGATCGTAGTCCTGGCGGGCGATGTTGAGGATGTTGGCGCCGATGATGTCCGCCACATCGGTCAGGATCTGGGTCAGCCGGTCGGCGTTGTATTCCTCGTCGATGTACTCGATGTAGCGCTGGCGCTCCTCTTCGGAAACCGCGTAGCAGACATCGTAGATGTTGAAGCTCAACGCCTTGGTCAGGTTGTTGAAACCTTGCAACTTCAGGCGCGGCAGCGGCTTGACCACGGCGGTCGTCCTCCGGTCAGGACTGGAAAATGAAGGGCGCGATTATGCGGCAAAGCGTCATTCTGCGATACGCGCCGCATCGACGGGTTTGCAAGGGCGCTTGTTAAGGCCCTAAGCTGCGGGGCTTCACAGACCTGTCCGAGCCATGAACCAGTCCCCCGTACTGTCGTTCCCCACGCTACGGCAACCTGCCAGCCCCTTGCAGCTGGATGCCGCCGCCCTCGAGCGCTTCCTCGCGCACTGCCACCTGCGCCGCTATCCGTCGCGCACCGAGGTGTTCCGCCCGGGCGATCCGGCCGGCACCATGTATTACGTGGTCAGCGGCTCGGTCAGCATCATCACCGAGGACGACGATCGGGAGCTGGTGCTGGGCTATTTCGGCACCGGCGAATTCGTCGGCGAGATGGGGCTGTTCATCGAAACCGACCAGCGCGAAGTGATGCTGCGCACCCGCACCCCGTGCGAACTGGCCGAGATCAGCTACGAGCGCCTGTACCAGCTGATCGTCGGCCCGCTGGCCGCCGATGCCGGCAAGCTGATGTTCGCGATCGGCAAGCAGCTGTCGCGACGCCTGCTCGACACCAGCCGCAAGGCTGGGCGCCTGGCGTTCCTGGATGTCAGCGACCGCATCATCCGTACCCTGCACGACCTGGCGCGCGAGCCGGAGGCGATGAGCCATCCGCAGGGCACGCAGCTGCGCGTGTCGCGGCAGGAACTGGCACGCCTGGTCGGCTGCTCGCGCGAGATGGCCGGGCGCGTGCTGAAGAAGTTGCAGATCGACGGCAAGCTGCACGCGCGCGGCAAGACCGTCGTGCTGTACGGAACACGCTGAGTCCCATGGCCCGCGCCGCCGGGCACGCCATCCCGCAGCATTTGCGTCCGGCCACGCCGGACGATGCCGCCGACGTGGCGCGGCTGCTCGGCGAACTGGGTTATCCCTGCGATCGCGACGAAGCGGCGGCACGCATCGTCACCATCCTTTCCGACAAGGCGCAGACGCTGCTGCTGGCCGACGCGCATGGCGAGACCTGCGGACTGGTCGCCCTGCACAGCCTCTATGCCGTGACGCACGGCGCCGGCATCAGCCGCATCACCGCGCTGGTGGTCGCCGAAAGCCATCGCGGACGCGGCATCGGCCGCCTGCTGCTGCGCGGCGCCGAGATCAACGCGCGACTGGCCGGCGCGGCGCGAATTGAGGTCACCAGCAGCGCCCAGCGCTCCCAGGCGCACGATTTCTACCGCCAGTGCGGTTACGCCAACGGCTCGCTGCGCTTCGTCAAGCCGCTCGGCGCGGCCTGAGGCCAGGAAGGGCTCCCCACCCGGCTCGCGGCGCCAGATCGGCGATGCTGGGTTGATGAAGCCAACGCAGCCTACGGTTGTCCGGTTTTTGCAGCCACCGGCTCACCGGCACGGTCGACACAGCCCCAGTTGAGGATCGGCGTACCCGGCGGCAGCACGCGCCGGAACATCGCCACGCAGCCACGTTTGGGATTGACCACCACCGGCTGGCGCGCCGACTTGAGCAGCGGCAGGTCCGCGCTGCTGTCGCTGTAGGCGATCGCGATCTGGTCGTAGCCGGCCGCCCAGATCATGCGCATCTTGTTGGCGGCATGGCAGTGCTGGCCGGTGATGTAGCCGCCGAGGAACGGCTCGCCGAGGCTGCCGATCACGGGTAGATCCTCGTGCGCGACGAAATCCAGGATCGCGCGCGCCAGCTCGGGCGGCGCGCCGGTGGCGATCAGCACGCGATCGCCTTCGTTGCGGTGGCGGTGCAGCACCGCCAGCGCGGTCGGCAACAGCCGCGCGCGGATGCTGGCGGCATTGGCCTGCACGTAGCGGTCGATCAGGCGATCCATGTCCTGGCCGCGATGCGTGCCGAAGGTGCCGATCCACAGGAAACCGGAGATGCCGTAGCGCCGGGTCGGCAGCCACGCGACCATCGGCAGCAGCAGCGGCGCGGCCAGCAGCGCGGCCAGCTTTCGCCAGGCGTGGCGCTTGATCAGCCATGACACCAGGTGGCTGCCGGAGTCGCCGTCGTAGAGCGTGTGGTCGAAGTCGAATACCACCAGTGGCCGGTACGGGACCGGGGTCTCGGCGAATGCGCTCATGCGTCGAAGAATAACCGCTGCAGCGCCGCGCCCGGATCGCTTTCGCGCATGAAGGTTTCGCCGACCAGGAAGGCGTCGACGCCGGCGTCGCGCATCCGCCGGACGTCGCCGACGGCGACGATGCCGCTTTCGGTGACCAGGCGGCGGTCGCGCGGCACCGCGTCGCGCAGCGCCAGCGTCGTGTCCAGTGAGACCTCGAAGCTGCGCAGGTTGCGGTTGTTGATGCCCAGCAGCGGCGCGGGCACCTGCAGCGCACGTTCCAGTTCGAGCAGGTCATGGACCTCGACCAGCACGTCCATGCCCAGGGTCAGCGCCAGGTCGGACAGTTCGGCCATGCGCGCGTCGTCCAGTGCGGCGACTATCAGCAGGATGCAGTCGGCGCCGAGCACGCGCGCCTCGACCACCTGGTACGGATCGATGGTGAAATCCTTGCGCAGCACCGGCAGCGTGCAGGCCTCGCGCGCCTGCTGCAGGTATTCGTCGGCGCCCTGGAAGAAGTCGACGTCGGTCAGCACCGACAGGCACGCCGCGCCGCCGGACTCGTAGCTGCGCGCGATCGCGGCCGGATCGAAGTCCGCGCGGATCACGCCCCTGGACGGACTGGCCTTCTTTACTTCGGCGATCACCGCCGGCTGCCCGGCGGCGATCCTGGTTTCGATGGCCGCTGCGAAGCCGCGCAGCGGCGGCGCGTCGGCCAGCCGCGCCTGCAGTTCCACGATCGGCAGCCGCGACGCGCGCTCGGCGACTTCGTCGGCCTTGCGCTGCAGGATCTTCTGCAGCACGTCCGGGCGCGGACCTGCGAGGCTCATGCCGCGGTTTCCTTCGCCATGTCGTGCGAACGCCGGTAACCGCCGTCCAGGTCCCAGCCATAAGCCCGCTCCACTTTCGCGATGCGCAGCTCGAAGTGCTGGTACCACTCGGCACGGCCGCGTTCGCGCGCGGCGGTGTGCTCGGCATGCAGGCGCCAGGCCTTGATCGCCTCCTCGCTCTCCCAGTACGCCACGGTGATGCCGAAGCCGTCGGCACCACGCGTGGATTCGACGCCGAGAAAACCCGGCTGCTGTCGCGCCAACTCGACCATGCGGTCGGACGCGGCGCCGTAGCCGTTGTCTTGCTCGCGGCGCTGGGAACTGAAGATCACCGCGTAATACGGCGGCGGTGGGAGTGTGGCGAATGCGTCGGTCATGGGTCGTTTTTCCGTGCGGCGGCCATTTCACTTTTTGATGTTGGCTTTTGGCTTTTGGCTTTTGGCTTTTGGCTGTCATTCCCGCGAAGGCGGGAACCCAGTGACTTTTCTTTTGATCTTACCGAGCAACTATCAGCAAGTTAAGGCAACGCTGATCAACTCCGGGCTTTTTCAACGTTGCCTTGAAGGCATCAAGTCACTGGGTTCCCGCCTTCGCGGGAATGACGGCTTGGAAGCAAGCACTCACGAGCCACCTACTCATTGGCCAACCGACGAGTTGCGTCGACAAATTCATCCAGCTTGGCCCGCGCCGCGCCCGATGCGATCGCCTCACGCGCCCGTACGATGCCTGCGGCGATCGAGTCCGCCACCCCCGCCGCATACAACGCCGCGCCGGCATTCAGCGCGACGATCTCCAGCGGCAGACCCGGCTCGTTGCCCAGCGCGCCGAGCAGCATCGTCTTCGATTCCGTCGCGTCGGCCACGCGCAGGTTGCGGCTGGCGGCCATGGCGATGCCGAAATCCTCCGGATGCACTTCGTACTCGCGCACCACGCCATCGCGCAGTTCACCGACCAGCGTGGCCGCGCCCAGCGAGATCTCGTCCATGCCGTCGCGGCCCCACACCACCATCGCGCGCTGCGCGCCCAGCGCCTGCAGCACGCGCACCTGGATGCCGACCAGGTCGGGATGGAACACGCCCATCAGGATGTTCGGCGCGCCGGCCGGGTTGGTCAGCGGGCCGAGGATGTTGAACAAGGTGCGCACACCCATTTCCCTGCGCACCGGCGCCACCACCTTCATCGCCGGGTGATGGATCGGCGCGAACATGAAGCCGATCCCGCATGCGTCGATGCACTGCGCGACCTGCTGCGGCTGCAGTTCGATGCGGGCACCCAGCGCCTCCAGCACGTCGGCGCTGCCGGACTTCGAGGAGACGCTGCGGTTGCCATGCTTGGCAACCCGCGCGCCGGCCGCGGCGACTACGAAGATCGACGCGGTGGAAATATTGAAGGTATGCGCGCCGTCGCCGCCGGTGCCGACGACGTCGATCAGCCGGGAGCGGTCGGCGACTGGTACCGGCAAGGCAAACTCGCGCAGCACCGTGGCTGCGCCGGCGATCTCGTCGACGGTTTCCTTCTTGACGCGCAGGCCGGTGAGGATCGCAGCGGTCATCGTCGGCGACACCTCGCCGCGCATCACCTGGCGCATCAGCTCGACCATCTCGTCGAAGAAGATCTCGCGGTGCTCGATGGTGCGTTGCAGGGCTTCTTGCGGGGTGATGGGCATGGTGGATTCGTGATTCGTGATTCGTGATTCGTGATTCGTGATTCGTGATTCGTGAAAAGCTTAATTCCGTGTCATTCCGAGCGTAGCGAGGAATCTGCTTTCCTGCGCATGCGATCGAGGTCTAGCGTTCCAGGAAATTCTTCAGCAACGCATGCCCATGCTCGGTCAGGATCGACTCCGGGTGGAACTGCACGCCCTCGACCGGGTGCTCGCGATGGCGCAGTCCCATGATCTCCTCGACCGAGCCATCCTCGTTGTCCGTCCATGCCGTCACTTCCAGGCAATCCGGCAACGCATGCTTGTCGACCACCAGCGAGTGGTAGCGCGTGGCCTCGTAGGCATCGGGCAGGCCGGCGAACGCGCCCCGGCCTTCGTGGCGGATGCGCGAGGTCTTGCCGTGCATGATCCGTCCGGCACGCACCACGCTGCCGCCGTAAGCCTGTCCCAGTGCCTGGTGGCCCAGGCACACGCCGAGTATCGGCACGCGCGCGCCAAGTTCGCGGATCACGTCCAGCGACACTCCGGCCTCGTTCGGCGTGCACGGCCCCGGCGAGATCACGATCCGCTGCGGCGACAACGCATCGATCTGCGCCACCGACAACTCGTCGTTGCGGACCACCTTCACTTCCGCCCCCAGCGCCTGCAGGTACTGCACGAGGTTCCAGGTGAAGCTGTCATAGTTGTCGATCATCAGCAGCATCACAATCCCCTCGCCGCTTCGGCCACCGCGCGGAACAGCGCGCGTCCCTTGTTCATCGTTTCCGCCCATTCCATCTGCGGGTCGGAGTCGTGGACGATGCCGGCGCCGGCCTGCACGTGCAGCATGCCGTCCTGGATGACGGCAGTGCGGATGGCGATGGCGGTGTCGGCGTCGCCGTGCCAGCCGATGTAGCCGACGGCGCCGGAATAGACGTTGCGCTTGATCGGCTCCAGTTCGCGGATCACTTCCAGCGCGCGGATCTTCGGTGCGCCACTGACGGTGCCGGCCGGGAACGTGGCGCGCAGCACGTCGGCGTAGCTCAGTCCTTCCTTCAGCTTGCCGGTGACTTCGCTGACGATGTGCATGACATGGCTGTAGCGTTCGATCACGAACTGCTCGCCGACCTGCACGGTGCCGGCTTCGGCGACGCGGCCGACATCGTTGCGGCCGAGGTCGATCAGCATCAGATGCTCGGCGCGTTCCTTCGGGTCGGCCAGCAGTTCGGCTTCCAGCGCGTTGTCCTCTTCGGACGTCGCGCCGCGCGGGCGGGTGCCGGCGATCGGGCGCACGGTGATCTCGCCGCCCTGCTGGCGCACCAGGATTTCCGGCGACGAGCCGACCACCTGGGTGCCACCGACATCGAGGAAATACATGTACGGCGACGGATTCAGCGCGCGCAATGCGCGGTACACATCGACCGGACGCGCATTGAACGGCACGCTGAGCCGCTGCGACAGCACCACCTGGAAGATGTCGCCGGCGCGGATGTATTCCTTCGATTTCTCGACCGCGGCGATGAAGCCTTCGCGGGTGAAACCGGAGACGAAATCCGCTTCGTCGAGCGCCGCCGACACCAGCGTTTCCGGATAGCCGGCGCCGGCGTGGCGCAGGCGGTGGCTGAGTTCGTCGAGACGACGGTTGGCGCGTGCCCAGGCCTGCGGTTCGCGCGGGTCGGCATGCACCACCAGGTACAGGCGGCCCTTGAGGTTGTCGAACACGGCGACTTCCTCGCTGAGCATCAGCAGGATGTCGGGCGTACCGAGCTCGTCGCGCTTTTCGTCGACCGCACCCGCCAGTCGCGGTTCGATGTACTGGATGCACTCGAAGCCGAACCAGCCGACCAGGCCTCCGGTGAACACGGGCAACCCTTCCAGCGCCGGCACGGAATGCTCGCTGCGCAGGCGTTCGACTTCGGCGAAGGGGTCGGCGACTTCGCGCACCTGCGCCAGTTCGCCATATTCGGTGACGTACAGCGTGTGTCCGGCGAAGGCGTACACGCGCCGCGCCGGCAGGCCGATGATCGAATAGCGGCCGAAGCGTTCGCCGCCTTCGACCGATTCGAACAGATAGGTGTGCGGCCCGTCGGCGAGTTTCAGGTAGACCGAAAGCGGCGTGTCCAGGTCGGACAGCACCTCGCGAACCACGGGGATGCGGGTATGGCCGTCAGCGGCGTGTTGCTGGAAGAGCTCGTGCGAGATCACGCGGGGTTTCCTTCGATGACGCGGGGACAGGGACAACGGCAGCCAACGGCCACCATCGCCAACCCAGGTCAGCGGAAACGCAATGCGGGCTCGTCTTGAGCATCATGGCGATACTCTAGCGGTTTCCGGCACGTCGGGCGAGACACCGCTGCCGGCACGCATGGCGCGGAGCGTGGCTACGCGCCTGCTAGCAGCGGGCAGTCCATCGGCAGGTGCATCCGGAGCCGGCCCGGTACGCATGCGATCCGGAAGTGGGTCGACTCGACGGGTTCGCCATCCAGGTTGAGCGTAAACGGCTGTACCGATGCGATCTCGACCCACGGTAGCCGCACGCGCAGCGCGGCTTCGTCGAGTGCCGCGTGCTTGCCTTGCTTGAGCCAGGTCGACAGGGTGTCCGCGACCTCGCCGGACAGTTCCGGAATGACGGTGACATCAAGCAGGCCATCGTCGATCACCGCGTCCGGACACAGCGCCTGGCCGCCGCCGGCCTGGCGGCCATTGCCTACACCCAGTGCAATGAAGTCGCCCTGCCAGGCGAAATCCTGGCCGCTGATGCGCGCCGGGATCGGCTCGATCCGGCCCAGCTTGGACAGGCCGGTGATCAGGTACGCCAGGCCGCCGAGCAGTTTCTTGAGGCCGTCATGCGTCTCCACGGTGACCTGCGTGCCGAAGCCACCGCTGGCCAGGTTGGCCGCCCAGTGGACCGCGTTGTTGGCATCGAGCCTGAGCAGGTCGATCGGCCGTGCCGGCCGCGCCAGCACCAGCTCCAGTGCAGGCAGCGGTTGCTCCGGAATGAGCGCCGCGCTGGCGAAATCATTGGCGGTGCCCAGCGGCACCAGGCCCAGCGTGGGCAGCGCATCGGCGGCTTCGTCGCGGTGCGCCAGTGCCGTGGCCACCTCGCTCAGCGTGCCGTCGCCACCGGCCGCGACGAGGGTGTCGACGCCGTCGGCGATCGCCTCGGCCACGTAACGCTCGGCGTCGCCGCTTTCCCAGGTCACGCGCACGTCCAGCGCGACGCCGCGTTCGCGCAGTGTAGTTACCGCTTCGCGCAGCGCTTCATCGCCGGCGGACTTGCCGTTGAGGATCAGGCGATAGCTGGATGTCGACATGCGGATGGTTCGTGCGGAAAACACTGCGAGGCTAGCAGCGCTGGCCGAATCTTCCGTGAAGCGGCTCTCCGCAAGTCCGCGTCCTGTCATGCCACCGTCACGCGGCGCCCGGAGGATGGGAGTCCATAGCAGGGAAGAACGACGGAGGCGGGATTGCCTCCAAACCTCCCCCGGAGGCCGATGCCCGCATCGGCCTTTTTTTATGCGTCCGTCAGCGAGTGGCCGCGACCGCGGCCTTCATGCGGCCGATCACATCGGCGTAATCGCGCTGGCCGAAGATCGCCGAGCCGGCGACGAAGGTGTCCGCGCCAGCCGCGGCGATCTCGCCGATGTTGTCGGGCTTCACGCCGCCGTCGATTTCCAGGCGGATCGGCTTGCCGGTGGCGTCGATCATCGCCCGCACCCGGCGCAGCTTGTCCAGCGCCGAGGGGATGAAAGACTGGCCGCCGAAACCGGGATTGACCGACATCAACAGGACCAGGTCGAGGTCGTCGAGCACGTAGTCGAGCACTTCGACCGGCGTCGCCGGGTTCAGCACCAGTCCGGCCTGGCAGCCGTGCGATCTGATCAGTTGCACGGTGCGATGCACGTGCGCGCTGGCTTCGGGATGGAAGCTGATCACGCTGGCGCCGGCCTTGGCGAAATCGGGAACGATGCGGTCCACCGGCTGCACCATCAGGTGCACGTCGATCGGCGCGGTCACGCCGTGCTTGCGCAGCGCCTCGCAGACCAGCGGGCCGATGGTCAGGTTGGGCACGTAGTGGTTGTCCATCACGTCGAAATGCACCCAGTCGGCACCGGAGGCGAGCACCTGGTCGACCTCTTCGCCCAGCTTC
Organism: Luteimonas cucumeris; assembly: GCF_007830035.1. Lineage (GTDB taxonomy): Bacteria > Pseudomonadota > Gammaproteobacteria > Xanthomonadales > Xanthomonadaceae > Luteimonas_C > Luteimonas_C cucumeris. The sequence goes on from NZ_VLKN01000004.1 coordinate 397,868, forward strand.
GCAAAGTTCGCGGACAGGATGGAGGGAGCGATGACGGTGGATTGCATGGGTGGACACTCCGAGCAGCGAGCGCGCATTGTCCCCTGCCCCCGCTTGTGGGGAAAGGTGAGCGTTGTAGTCGTTCCGCGCGGCCGCTTTGCTCTCCCTCACCCAACCCCGCTCCGCGCCCCGGCTAACGCGCATGGCGGGAGAGGGCTTTCACCGTCGCTTGCGCAGGGTCTGGATGCGATCGTAGGCGGCGTTGATCTCGCCGGCCTTCTTCTCCGCCTGTCGACGCAGCTCCGCGGCGACGCCGCCCATCTTGTCCGGGTGGTATTGCGAGATCAGACGCCGGTAGGCCTGGTCGACTTCGGCATCGCTGGCCTCGCTGGTCAGGCCAAGCACGCCATAGGGATTGTCGCGCGGACTCTTGAACCAGTCGGCATCGAAGGCGTGGCCGATCAGCAGGCCGATCAGCGCCCCCAGCAGTGGATTGGGGCGGAACAGGGCGGCGCCTGCGAGGAAACCGAGCAATTTGCCATACCATCGTTTCATGCCGCGATTCTACCTGCCGGCCTCGCTACAATGACGCCCCGTAGGCGAGGTCCCGTACACGATGGCGACGACTCTGCTCACTGCCGAGCTCCCCGGTCTCAGTTTGCGTCATCGCGGCAAGGTCCGCGACGTTTTCGACCTGGGCAACGACACCTTGTTGATGGTGGCCACCGATCGCCTCAGCGCGTTCGACGTGGTGCTGCCCGATCCGATTCCCGGCAAGGGCGAGATGCTCTGCCAGATCAGCAATTTCTGGTTCGGCCAGACCGCGCACCTGCTGCAGAACCACCTGACCGGCATCGACGTCGCCTCGGTGCTGCCGGCCGGCGTCGATCCGGCGCTGTACGCGCAACGCGCGGTCGTGACGAAGAAGCTGAAGCCGGTGCCGGTGGAAGCGATCGCGCGCGGTTACCTGATCGGCAGCGGCTGGAAGGACTACCAGCGCACCGGCCGGGTCAGCGGCATCGCGCTGCCTGACGGCCTGCGCCAGGCCGAACAGTTGCCGCAACCGATCTTCACGCCTTCGACCAAGGCCGCGGTCGGCGACCACGACGAGAACATCGATTTCGACACCATGGTGCGCGCGGTCGGTCCCGAACTGGCCGAACAGGTGCGCGACGCGACGCTGCGCCTGTACCAGTTCGCCGCCGACTACGCCGCGCAACGCGGCATCCTGCTGGCCGACACCAAGTTCGAATTCGGCACCGACGCCGACGGCCGTCTGTACGTGATGGACGAGATGCTGACCCCGGATTCGTCGCGCTACTGGCCGGCGGACGAATACGAAGTCGGCACCAGCCCGCCGAGCTACGACAAGCAGTTCGTGCGCGATTACCTGGAAACGCAGGCCTGGGACAAGACGCCGCCGGGGCCGCGGCTGCCGGCCGAGGTGATCGAACGCACCCGCGCCAAGTACGCCGAAGCCCTGCAGCGGCTGGCGGACATCACGATCGACTGAGGGCAGAAGAGATCGCCATGCAGCCGGGCTATGCCTACCTCGCCATCGCGATCGTCGCCGAAGTGATCGCGACCAGCGCGCTGAAAGCGTCGGAAGGTTTCAGCAGGGTGGGGCCGAGCGTGATCGTGGTGCTCGGCTACGGCACGGCGTTCTACTTCCTGTCGCTGGTATTGAGGACGGTGCCGGTCGGCGTCGCCTACGCAGTCTGGTCCGGCGTCGGCGTGGCCCTGATCGCGCTGATCGGCTGGGCGGCGCTGAAGCAACCTTTGGATGCCGCCGCGCTGATCGGCATCGCGCTGATAGTCGCCGGCGTGCTGGTGATCCAGCTATTCTCGAAGTCCGCTGCCCACTGATCCTGGAGGTCGCCATGAACGCCGCCACCGAACGTCCGATCGATCGCTGGTTCACCAGCTACTCCGGCGACCACCGCAACGACACCAACCAGTGGATCCACGTGTTCGCGGTGCCGGCGATCCTGTGGAGCGTGATCGCGTTGCTGTGGTGCATCCCCTCGCCCGGGACCTGGTTCCAGCCGGGATTCTGGGCCGCGCTGGCGATGTTCGCGGCGTGGATGTTCTATTACCGCGCCTCGCGCCCGCTCGGCTTCGGCATGCTGGCGGTGTTCGTGGTGATGGCCTGGTTCACGCGCTGGCTGTATCTGGCCTATGGCACCAAGCAATTGCTGACGCTGGCGATCGCGGTGTTCGTCGTGGCATGGATCGCGCAGTTCGTCGGCCACAAGATCGAAGGCAGGAAACCGAGTTTCCTGACCGACCTCACCTACCTGCTGATCGGCCCGGCCTGGGTATTGGCCAAGCTGTATCGCAAATTCGGCTGGAAGTACTGAGCCTTCGCCCCGTAGAGCGGAGCTCGGCTATTCCGTAGCGTGCGCCATGCGCACGATGGGCGCTTGCCACGCCGCGGATCGTGCGCACAGCGCACGCTACGGCCCATGTGGAAAGCTCCGCCCACAACGACACGCGCAGGCAATCGGGCGCTGTTTCGAACGACATGACGACGAGGCTCCATGCCCACCCGCGACATCGCCCTGCTGCTGGTCATCGTCGTCGCCTGGGCGGTCAACTTCCTGACCTCGGCGCTGGCGCTGCGCGAAATTCCGCCGTTCCTGTTCACCGTGCTGCGCTTCGCGCTGCTGGCGTTGCCGCTGCTGTTCCTGATCAGGCGGCCGGCGCGCGGGCAGTGGCCGCGGCTGCTGGCGGTGTGCCTGTGCATCGGCGTGCTGCATTTCGGCCTGAGTTTCACCGCGCTCAAGCTTGCAGGCGACCTGTCGTCGCCGGCAATCGTGATGCAGAGCTACGTGCCGATGACCGCATTGCTGGCCTGGGCGGTACTGGGCGAACGCTTCGCGTGGCGCACCGGACTGGCGATCGCGGTGAGCTTCGCCGGCGTGCTGGTGCTCGGCTTCGACCCGATGGTGCTGGATCATCCGGCCGCACTGGTGCTGATGCTGGTATCGGCCGCGTTCCTGGCGATCGGCACGGTGCTGATGAAAGGCCTGCGCGACCTGGATGTCTACAGCCAGCAGGGCTGGACCGCCGTCGTCAGCGTGCTGCCGCTGCTGGCGATCAGCCTGGTGCTCGAACCCGGCGGGATCGCGGCGCTGCCGACGGTGAGCTGGATCGGCTGGGCCGGCGCGATCTATGCCGCCTTCATTTCGTCGCTGCTCGGCCACGGCCTGTACTACGTGCTGGTGCAGCGGCATCCGGTCGCACAGGTCACGCCGTGGCTGTTGCTGGTACCGGTGCTGGCAGTCGGCCTCGGCGTCGCGTTCTGGGGCGACCGTCCCGGGCCGCGCCTGTTGCTGGGTGGCGCGATGGTGCTAGGCGGCGTGCTGATCATCGCGCTGCGGGCGAAGGCGAAATCGCGCACGGTTCCCCCGGCAGAATCGATCTAGCCGCGCGATCTCATTGCACCTCGAACACCTGTGGCGTCGGCCGGAAAGGTCGCGGCGAATAGCCGAAATCCCGTTGCGCCGGTGCGGCATCGAACACCAGGTCGCTGCGCATCCGCGCCACCGCCGCCTCGCCGAAACCCTGCGCATGTCCTGCGGCCTGCGCCGCCAGCAGCATCAGGTTGAACAGCGGCGACGGCAGTTCGACCAGCTTCGGCGATGGCTGCAGGACGGCCAGCACGCGCGCGACCATGTCGCGGTAGCTCAGTGTCTCGCCGCCCGGCAGCGCATAGGCCTGTCCGTACGTGACGTCCATTCCGATGATCGCGAAGGCGGCAGCGGCGAGGTCGTCGACGTGCACCGGCTGGCGCAGGCCGACCGCGTTGCGCGGCAGCGGAAACCAGCCGAACCGCTGCGCGAGTTGCGCGATGCGGGTCAGGCTGCGATCGCGGCCGGCGCCATAAACCAGCGTCGGCCGCAATACCGTCGCACCCACGCCACGACCGGAGGCGGTGTCGAACAGCAACTGCTCGCCTTCGCGCAGGCGCGCGGCGGTATCGCGCTCGCCGGCGTCGGACGAACCTCGCTTGACGTCGATGCTGGTCGAACCGAACGCGATCACGTGCCCGGCGTCCAGCGGCGCGCGCGCATACCACTTTGCGAACAGGTCCAGCGGCCCGCAGCACAGCAGTGCGTCGACCTGGCGCGGCAGACCGGGAACGTGGTTCAAGTCGCCGCGCAGCCATTGCAGACCCGGCTGATCGTCGTGCTCGTCGCGCGATACCGCGATCACGCGCCAGCCGTCGTCGTGCAGCAACCGCAGCAACGGCAGGCCGATCTGACCGCTGCCGCCGAACACCAGCGCGCTGCGCATCAGTGCTCCGTTGCCGCGAACCGGCCGGCGGCGTCAGGCCCGCGGCCGCAGGCCGGCATGGACGCAGCCGCGTGCGGATGTTGCGATGCTACGGCGGGAAGGTTTGAAGGACGCATCGGGTCGCTAGCATAGGCGATGCACGTGCAGGCGGCGATCGTCGCGCAGGAAAGACTGACCCGCGTTCCCCATTGTCGCTCTGGTCATCGGACTTCCCCGCCGTCCCGGCGCAAGCCGGAATGACAAGCTTGGATTTCAGGGGTCGTCAAACGCGACAGCGACCGAGCGGCGCCGACAGACGGTGTTGCTACACTCGACCATCCCGTTCGCGCATCCCCGTTCCGGCATGATCCCGCTGCTCGACATCCTGCTGGCCCTGCCGTTCGCGCTGGCGCTGGTCGTCGCGCTGCAACGACAGATGACGCGCACGCCGCTGGTGTGGCTGGCCGCGGCGGCGCCGTTGCTGGGCCTGGCGATACTGGGCGCGCTGACGCCGTCGGTGTTGCACGGCGAGGTGACCCGCGCCAGCCACGACTGGATCCCGCAACTTGGCATGGCCTTCACCCTGCGCCTTGACGGCCTGGCGTGGATGTTCGCCGGTCTGGTGCTGGCGATCGGCGCGCTGGTGATCATGTACGCGCGCTACTACCTGCGTGACGAGGACTGCTCGCCGCGCTTCTTCAGCTACCTGCTGCTGTTCATGGGCTCGATGCTGGGCGTGGTGCTGGCCGGTGACCTGATCCTGCTGCTGGTGTTCTGGGAACTGACCAGCATCAGCTCGTTCCTGCTGATCGGTTTCTGGACGCGGCAGCAGGACGCGCGCGAAGGCGCGCGCATGGCGCTGGCGATCACCGGCGGCGGCGGGCTGGCGCTGATGGGCGGCGTGCTGCTGCTCGGCCGCATCGTCGGAAGCTACGACCTGGACGTGGTACTGGCCTCGGGCGACCTGATCCGCGCCAGCGCGCTGTATCCATGGGCGCTGGGGCTGGTCTTGATCGGCGTGTTCACCAAGAGCGCGCAGTTCCCGTTCCACTTCTGGCTGCCGCACGCGATGGCCGCGCCGACGCCGGTGTCGGCCTACCTGCACTCGGCGACGATGGTCAAGGCCGGTGTGTTCCTGCTGGCGCGGTTGCATCCTGCGCTGGCCGGCAGCGATCTGTTCTTTTACGTCGTCACCGGCATCGGCGCGGTGACGCTGCTGCTCGGCGCGTGGTTCGCGATCTTCCAGCACGACCTCAAGGGGCTGCTGGCCTACTCGACGATCTCGCACCTGGGGCTGATCACGCTGCTGTTCGGGCTGTCGACGCCGATGGCGGTGGTCGCCGGCGTGTTCCACATCATCAACCACGCGATCTTCAAGGCCTCGCTGTTCATGGCCGCGGGCATCATCGACCACGAGACCGGCACCCGCGACATCCGCCGGCTCGGCAACCTGCGCCGCTACCTGCCCGACACCAGCATGCTGGCGATCGTCGCCTCGCTGGCGATGGCTGGGATCCCGCTGCTCAACGGCTTCCTGTCCAAGGAGATGTTCTTCGCCGAGACGCTGCAGATCCAGGGCCACCGCTGGATTCGCGACGCGATCGCTGTTGCGGCGCTGCTGTACGGCATGTTCGGCGTGGCCTACAGCCTGCGCTTCGTCTACGAGACGTTCTTCGGCGACGGCCCGCGCGCGCTGCAGAAGATGCCGCACGAACCGCCGCGCTGGATGAAAATCCCGGTCGCGGTGCTGGTGGTGCTGTGCGTGGCGATCGGCATCTTCCCGGCCGTCACCGTGGCGCCGGTGCTGCATGCGGCGGTGACCTCGATCCTGGGCGACGCGACACCCGACTACAGCCTGGCGATCTGGCACGGCTGGAGCCGGCCGTTGCTGATGAGCCTGGTCGGCATCGCCGGTGGAGTGGCGCTGTACTTCGGCCTGCGCCGGCTGTTCGACCTGCACACTATCGTGCGCCGTTCGCTGGGCCGGCACCTGTTCCGGATGAACGTCGACGCGTTGTACCGGCTGGCCGCGCGTTTCACCGCACTGGTCGCCAACGGCAGCCTGCAGCGCAGCCTGCTGTGGCTGGTGCTGGCGGCGATCGCCGCGGCCGCCGCGCCCTTCATCGGCAGCGACTTCGCCGACCTGCGTGCGTTGCGCGCGCCGCAGCCGATGCCGTGGCTGGGCTGGCTGCTGTGGCTGGTGCTGATCGCCTGCACGTTGTTCACGCTCAAGCTTTACCGGCAGCGGTTGCTGGCGCTGATCGTGATGGGCGGCGCCGGGCTGATGGTCAGCCTGGTGTTCGCGTTCCTGTCGGCGCCGGACCTGGCGCTGACCCAGATACTGGTGGAAATGGTCACACTGCCGCTGCTGCTGCTCGGCCTGCACTACCTGCCGCCGCGTTCGCCGCCCGAACGCGAACCGCTGCGGCGCTGGCGCGATGCGCTGGTGGCGCTGGTCGCCGGCAGCGGTGTGGCGATGCTGGCCTATGCAGTGATGACCCGACCGCGTGACACCATCGCCGGCGAGATGCTGGCGCGTTCGCTGCCCGAGGCGCATGGCAGCAACGTGGTCAACGTGATCCTGGTCGATTTCCGCGGCTTCGACACCTTCGGCGAGATCACCGTGTTCGGCATCGCCGCGCTGATCATCCACGCGCTACTGCGGCGCGCGCGCATGGCCCCGGAGAAGATCATGTCGGGGCCGCCGGTCAAGCTGCCGGTGCCGGCCGATCTGGCGCAGCTGATGTTCCCGTTGACCCTGACCGTGTCGGTGTTCCTGTTCCTGCGCGGCCACAACGCACCCGGCGGCGGCTTCATCGCCGGCCTGGTGCTGGCGGTGCCGCTGCTGATCCAGTACGTGATCCAGGGCGCTGCCTCGGTCGAGTCGCGGTTCGGCTTCGACTACGTGCGTTGCATCGGCGTCGGCCTGCTGGTCGCCGGCCTCGGCGGCGCCGGCGCGATGCTGCTCGGCTATCCATTCCTGACCAGTGGCTACGTGGACCTGCAGCTGCCGCTGGTCGGCGCGGTGCCGCTGAGCAGCGCGATGGTGTTCGATGCCGGCGTATACCTGGTGGTGTTCGGCAGCACCATGCTGATCCTGTCGATGATGGGCACGATCAAGCCCTCGCGCACGCGCGTGGCACAGATCGGCGTGATCGATCCCGGCCAGCGTTCCACCCGCACTTTGGAGCCCAACGCCTGATGGAATTCGCGATGGCCAGCGCGATCGGCGTGCTGACGGCGGCAGGCGTGTACCTGCTGCTGCGCGCACGCGGTTTCGACGTGATCCTCGGCCTGACCCTGCTGTCCTACGCCACCAACCTGCTGATCTTCGCTGGCGGCCGGCTGACACCGGGCAAGCCGCCGGTGCTGCGCGACGGCGTAGCCGCAAACCTGGTCAACTACACCGACCCGCTGCCGCAGGCGCTGGTGCTGACCGCGATCGTGATCGCGTTCGCGATGACCGCGGTCAGCATCGTGCTCGCGATCCGCAGCCGCGGCGACAACGACAGTGACCACGTCGACGGCCGCCGCGGCGAACGCCGCTATGCCGAGCACGAGCGCCAGCGCCATGAGCAGCTGCGCGAGCAGGCGCGCCGCGATGCCGGCGACGCCCACGACGGGGAGGACGCGTGAACCACCTGCCGCTGCTGCCGATCCTGATCCCGCTGTTCGCCGCGGCGCTGGCGCTGTTCTTCGAGCACCGCCGCTTCGGCATGGCCGCGCAGCGCGTGGTGTCGTGGTTGTCGCTGGCGGCGATGCTGGGCGTGACTTGCCTGCTGGTCGCGCGCGTCGCCGACGGACAGATCCTGGTCTACCTGCTCGGCGACTGGCCGTCGCGGCTGGGCATCAGCCTGATGCTCGACCGGCTGTCGGTGCTGATGCTGGCGCTCGGTCTGCTGCTGGCCGTCGCGGTGCTGCTGCACGCCTGCGCCGGCTGGGACCGGCGCGCGCCGCATTTCCACACCTTCTTCCAGCTGCAGCTGATGGGCCTGAACGGCGCCTTCCTGACCGGCGATGTGTTCAACCTGTTCGTGTTCTTCGAAGTGCTGCTGATCGCTTCCTATGGGTTGATGCTCAGCGGCGGCCGCGGCGAACGCATGCGCGCCGGCTTCCATTACGTCGCCTTCAACGTCGCCGCCTCGACCCTGCTGCTGATCGCACTGGGTCTGCTGTACGGCTTGCTCGGTACCTTGAACATGGCCGAGCTGGCGGTGCGCGTGTCGCAGGCGCCGGCGCAGGACCTGCGCCTGATCGAGGCCGCAGGCGGGTTGCTGATCGTGGTGTTCTGCGCCAAGGCGGCGCTGCTGCCGCTGTATCTGTGGCTGCCGGAAACCTATACGCATGCACCAGCGTCGGTCGCCGCGCTGTTCGCGATCATGACCAAGGTCGGCCTGTACGCGGTGTTGCGCATCAACCTGCTGGTGTTCGGTGCCGCCGCCGGACCGTTGTCGGGATTCGCCTGGCACTGGCTGCTGCCGCTGGGCGTGGTCACCCTGGTGATGGCCTCGCTCGGTGTACTGGCCGCGACGCGGCTGCGGCTGCTCGCGTCCTACCTGGTGCTCGCTTCGGCAGCGACGCTGTTCATCGCCTTCGCGCTGGCGCGGGCGGAAACGATCAGCGCCGGCCTCTACTACCTGGCGCACAGCACCTTCGCCGGCGCCGCACTGTTCCTGATCGCCGACCTGGTGCAACGCCGGCGCGGTGAGGCCGGCGACCGCAAGGACGTGGTGGTGGAATTGCCGGACAAGACGCTGCCGGCGCTGCTGTTCCTGGTTGCCGCGGTGTCGCTGGCCGGCTTGCCGCCGCTGTCCGGCTTCGTCGGCAAGTTGCTGTTGCTGGCGGCGGTGCCGGCCGGGGCGACCACGCTGTGGATCTGGCTGGCGGTCCTGGGCACCGGTTTCATGACCCTGGTCGGACTGGCGCGCGCCGGCACGCGCTTGTTCTGGCGGGTCGAGCCCGCTTCCGAAACGCGCACCGGCGGCGACGCGGTCCTGCCGCACGCACCCGCGCGTGCGCTGGAAACCGCCGCCACCGTGCTGCTGCTCGGCTACGGCGTGGCGATGGTGCTGGCGGCGGCGCCGATCCTGCGCTACCTGCAGGCCACCGCGACGCAGTTGCAGGTGCCGGCCGACTACGTCGAGCAGTTGCGCGCCGGCGAGCCGAGGACGCCGCGATGAAACGCTGGATGCCTTCCTGGCCGCTGAGCCTGGCCGTGTTCTGCTTTTGGCTGCTGATGAATTCGGAGATCAGCTGGGGCCACACCGTGCTCGGCGCGATCCTCGCGATCGTGGTGCCGCTGTTCGCCGCGCGCCTGGACCGCGAGTTCGCGCAGATCGGCCGCCTGCGCCAGGCGCCGAGGATGCTGCTGATCCTGCTGCTCGACATCGTCCATTCCAACATCACCGTCGCGCGCCAGGTGCTGGGCGACGAGCGCAAGATCCACCCCGGCTTCATCTGGGTGCCGCTGGACATCGCCAACATCCACGGCATCGCCGCGCTGACCAGCATCATCACCCTGACTCCGGGCACCGTGTCCTCGGTGCTTTCCGACGACCGCCGCCATCTGCTGGTGCACGTGCTCAACCTGCAGGACGCGGACAAGATCATCGCCCATATCAAGCAACGCTACGAAGCCACCCTGATGGAGATCTTCCCGTGAGCGCCGAAACGCTGATCGAATACGCCATCATCGGCTCGATGTGCACGGTCGGGCTGTCGATGCTGCTGGCCACCTGGCGCCTGCTACGCGGGCCGAGCGTGCCCGACCGGGTCCTGGCGCTGGACACCCTGTTCGTCGCCGCCATCGCCGAACTGATGCTGTTCGGCATGCACCTGGGCACGCCAATCTATTTCGAGGTCGCGCTGATCATCGCGATGCTCGGCTTCGTAGGCACCGTGGTGCTGAGCAAGTACGTGCTGCGCCGGGACATCGTCGAATGAGCGCCGTGTTCTCGCTGCTGCTGGTGCTGCTGCTGGTGGTCGGCAGCTTCTTCATCCTGGTCGGTTCCATCGGCCTGGCCAGGCTGTCGGACTTCTTCAAGCGCCTGCACGCGCCGACCAAGGCAACCACGCTCGGCGTCGGCTGCATCCTGTTGGCCTCGGTCGGCTACCACGCCTTCCTCGGCGTCGACCCGCAGCCGCGCGAACTGCTGATCACCGCGTTCCTGTTCATCACCGCGCCGATCAGCGCGCACATGATGGCCAAGGCTGCGCTGTCGCTGAAGATGGCCGAGCGGCCGCCGCAGCCGGAGACGACGCCATCCGATGATGGCGAGGCCTGATGCCGCAGCCCTTTGTGCAGGTCGTAGGCGCGCCGCTTCGCCCTTGAAGGGAAAGGAGATCAGCTACAGCAACAACAGCAGCACTTCCAGCGTCAGCCACAGCACGAACGCTGCCAGCAGCACCGCACCTTCGCGGCGGTTGATGCGCAGGTCGCCGCGCAGCATCGGATACAGCGCGACGGCGAAGGCCAGCGCCGCCGGCAGTTCGAAGCGCACGAACGATGCCGGCAGCGGCAGGTCGCGGACCACCGCCATGCCGCCAACGATCAGCAGCAGGTTGAACAGGCTGGAACCGATCACGTGGCCTGCGACCATGTCGCCACGACCGCTGCGCGCAGCGGCGATCGCGGCTGCGATTTCCGGCAGGGCGGTACCGATCGCCACCACCAGCAGGCCGGTGAGCATCGGTTCCATGCCCAGCGCCAGCCCGAGCGCCGGCGCATGGTCGACCACCAGGCGTGCACCGAAATACAGCAGCACGGCGGCCAGTACGAAGCGCAGCAGATTCAAGCCGAGGTCATTGCTGGTCCTGGCAAAGGCAGTGATCGCGTCCTGCACTTCCGGCGTTTCGCGACGCGTGCGCAGCAGCGCGAACGCCAGCACCGCGAAGAATGCCAACACCAGGATCGCGCCTTCGAGACGGCTCAGCACGCCATCCAGCCCGAACACGATCATCGCGATGCTACCGGCGATGAAGCACAGCAACAACGGCGCCAACGCACGCCAGCGCACCAGCAGTGGCGCGGCCAACGCGGCCGCACCCAGCGTCAATCCGAAATTGACCACGTTGCTGCCGACGGCATTGCCCAATGCCAGCGCCGGGCTGCCGACCCAGATCGCGCGCGCATTGACCGCCAGTTCCGGCAGCGACGTGCCGAATGCGACCAGCAGCAGTCCCGCCACGAAGGGCGATGCGCCAAAGCGCTGTGCCAGGCCGGAGGCGCCCTTGACGATCGAATCCCCACCCAGCGTGAGCAGGATCAGGCCGAACACGAAAAAGGCCAAGGCTTCCAGCATCGCCGCATCTCCCCAGGTCGGTCGCCCGATTCTATGCCCTGCCCTCGGGAATCGGGAATCGGGAATCGGGAATCGGGAATCGGGAATCGGGAATCGGGAATCGGGAATCGGGAATCGGGAAAGAGCATGCGGCCCCTATCCCAAGCTGTCATCCCGAACGCAGCGAGGGACCTGCTTTCTGCTCTCGCATGAGCAACGATCCTCTCGCATAACGACAGGCACCCACATAAAAGAACACGACGCTCCCGATCTACGAACACCCCTCCACATAATCCACCTGCGGCGGCACGCCGACATGCCAGGCGGTGACCTTGCCCGCGGCGTCGACCTCGAACACGATCGCGCTGGCGCCATCGGTCGATTTGATGCGCAGGTTGTGGCCTCCTTCGACGTACTTGTGCGGCCGCTGCTCTACACGTCCGGCATAGGCCGCCTCGATGTCGTCGGCCGTCATGCCCACCTGGCCGCCGCCGGGCGCGACATCGGCTGCGCTCTCCACGTCGTAACGAACGAACCTGCCATCCGCGAACATCAATGCCGGCCAGCCCAGGCCGTCGGCCTGCTTCGGGCGCAGGTAATAACAGGCGCTGTCGGCGCCCGGTATACCGGCCAGTTCGCCTTCCCAGGCCTGCTTGACCGCGTCGGCGTCCATGCCGAAACGTGCCTGGCCGTAGCCCTGGTAAGTCGCGGCCGTCGGGCCAGGCGCTGTCGTGGCCGGCGGCTCGCCGACCGGTGCGGTCGCAGGCGGCACGTCTTCCACCGGTTGATCGAGCGGTTCTGCCTGCGGCGGGGTGGTCGCGGCATCCTGAGGCGCTGCGCGTTCGGCGGTGCAGGCCGACAGCGCGAATGCCAGCAGGGCAAGCACGGGAATCGATGGTTGCATGCGATGTGCTCCGACGGAAAGACGCCAGCCTAGGCCCAGGGCGTGAACGCATAGCGAACAGGCCGTCGTTCGCATCTCGCTGTCATGATCGTTTCATGCGTGGCATCCAGCATGGCGGGCCACCGCCGAGCCCGCGCCCATGCGCCCGCAGAAGACCGAAAAAGCGCGCAGTGCGCTGCGCGATCGCCCCGCCGAAGTCAGCGTGCTGGAACGCCGTGTGCTGATCCTCTGCGATGGCCTGCGCAGCCTGGATGAGGTCGCGGACCTGCTCGGCGCGCAGGCGCGCGTGGCGTCGGAACGCCTGCTCCAGGACGGCTACCTGGCCGGCATCCCGGCGCCGACGTCGCAGGCGCCGGTCGCCATCGCAGCGATCGAGCGCGAGCAGGATCCTGCGATGCCGGCGTCGAGCCGGCGTTCCATCGCTGCCGCCAAGATGTACGTGATCGACATGCTGCAGCTGCAACGCGGTGCCGAAGCGACCGCCATCGCAATCTCGCTGCGTACCAGCCGCGATCCGGAAGAACTCGCCGCGCACGTGCTGCTGGCCTTGCGCCACATCCACGCGGCGACCAGCCCCAGTTACAGCCGTCGCGTCGCCGCGCGCCTGGCCGAGATCATGCCGGAGCAATACCTGGCCGAACTTGGCGTATTCCACGATGCCCTGTTCGCGGACGAAGCAATGCCCGCCTGACCGTCCTCAACCCTGCGGCGAGAAGTTCCTGCGCAGGCCCGCCCAGCACTGCTGGTAATCGCGCTGGCGGTGTGCCGCATCCAGCGCCTGCCGCGTCGGTGCGATCACCGCGCGCGTCTCGAACATGAAGGCCATCGTGTCGGCGATCACGTCGGGCTTGGACAAGTCCGCATTCGAAGCCTTGTCGAAGGTGGCTGCATCAGGGCCGTGTCCGCTCATGCAGTTGTGCAGGCTGGCGCCACCGGGGGCGAAGCCTTCGGCCTTGGCGTCGTAGGCGCCATGCACCAGGCCCATGAATTCGCTGGCGACATTGCGGTGGAACCACGGCGGCCGGAACGTGTGCTGCGCCACCAGCCAGCGCGGCGGGAAGATCACGAAATCCAGGTTGGCCGTGCCGCGCGTGTCGCTGGGCGAGGTCAGCACGGTGAAGATGCTCGGATCGGGATGATCGAAACTGATCGATCCGATCGCGTTGAAACGACGCAGGTCGTACTTGTACGGCGCGTAGTTGCCGTGCCAGCCGACCACGTCCAATGGCGAATGCCCGATCGGCGCGCGCCACAGATGCCCCTGGAACTTGGCGATCAGTTCGAAATCGCCGTCGAGGTCCTCGTAGGCCGCATTCGGCGCCAGGAAATCACGCGGATTGGCCAGGCCATTCGCGCCGATCGGGCCGAGGTCCGGCAGGCGCAGCATCGCCCCGAAGTTCTCGCAGACATAGCCGCGCGCCGCGCCGTCCGGCAGTTCGACACGGAAACGGATGCCGCGCGGGATCACCGCGATCTCCTGCGGCGCCACGTCCAGCACGCCGAGTTCTGTCGCGATCCGCAGCGCGCCGTGCTGCGGCACGATCAGCAGTTCGCCGTCGGCGTCGCAGAAATAGCGGCCTTCCATCGACCGGTTGGCGGCGTACAGGTGGATGCCGACGCCATGCTGCGCGGCGGCACTGCCGTTGCCGGCCATGGTGAACAGGCCGCCGATGAAATCGGTCGGCGCCTCCGGCAGCGGCAACGGATTCCAGCGCAGCTGGTCCGGCGTCACCGGCTCGTGTCCGAACGAGTTGTTGAAGTGCAGCTGTTGGAATGGCTCGAACGTGCCGTGCATCGCCGCCGGGCGGATGCGATACAGCCAGCTGCGTCGGTTCTCGCCGCGCGGCGCGGTGAACGCGGTGCCGGACAGCTGCTCCGCGTACAGGCCATGCGCGACCTTCTGCGGCGAATTCTGGCCGTCGGGCAGCGTGCCGGGCACGGCTTCGGTCGCGAACTCGTTGCCGAAGCCGGATTGGTAGCCGTTCGATTTCATGTCGAATCCGTGAGTGGGCTCATACCACCGATCATTGCATCTGACGGTCAGGGATGGCGGGCCTGGGCCCGCCCTACGCACTCCGCCTACAGCACGCCGCGCTTGATCTGGTCGCGTTCGATGCTTTCGAACAGAGCCTGGAAGTTGCCTTCGCCGAAACCTTCGTTGCCCTTGCGCTGGATGATCTCGAAGAAGATCGGGCCGATCGCGTTCTGGGTGAAGATCTGCAGCAGCTTGCGCTGGTGCGTTTCCGGATCGGCGTCGATCAGGATCTTGTTGCGCGCCAGGCGCGGCACGTCCTCGCCGTGGTTGGGCACGCGCTGGTCGATCACGTCGAAATAGGTGTCCGGCGTGTCGAGGAACTCGACGCCCTGGTCGCGCATCGCTTCCACCGTTGCGTAGATGTCGTCGGTAAAGCAGGCGATGTGCTGGATGCCCTCGCCCTTGTAGGCGTCGAGGTATTCGTTGATCTGCGACTTCGGGTCGTTCGACTCGTTGAGCGGGATGCGGACGATGCCGTCCGGCGCGGTCATCGCCTTGGACACCAGCCCGGTCTTGGCGCCCTTGATGTCGAAGTAGCGGATCTCGCGGAAGTTGAACAGCCGCTCGTAATAATCCGACCACTTCTGCATGTTGCCGAAGTAGAGGTTGTGGGTCAGGTGGTCGATGAAGGTCAGCCCGAACCCGCGCGGATTCTGATCGGCACCCTGCACCGGCAGGTAGTCGTCGTACATGCTGCCCTTGTCGCCATAGCGGTCGACCAGGTACAGCATGCAGTCACCGATGCCCTTCACCACCGGCGCATCGACGGCGCGGCTGTCGGGCTTGTGGTCGATCGCCTCGCCGCCGTTGCCCAGCACGGTCTTCAGCACTTCCTGGCCGGGCTTCCTGAAGCGGATCGCGAAGCCGCAGGCGCAGGGGCCGTGTGCCTTGGCGAAATCCGCCGCGAACGAATCCGGATCCTCGTTGACCAGGAAGTTCACGCCGCCCTGGCGGTACAGGGTGATCGGCCGCGACTTGTGATGCATGACCGCGATGAAGCCCATCTTGCGGAAGTAGTCGTGCAGCAGTTCACCCTGGCCCTGCGGCGCGGCGAATTCGACGAACTCGAAACCGTCGATGCCCATCGGGTTCTCGAAGGTGGTGACCTGCATGCCGAGGTTGAGCGGGGCGGCGGCGGATTGCGGTTGCGCGTTCATGGGGTCTCCTGCGTGTTGCGGCGCGGCTTGCCAGTACGATGCGAACGTTATAGTTTCATATGAAACCATTTGCAAGGCGCAGTGCAACAATGCCGGCCATGCCTGCCTCGAACTCACATCCCGGAAACGCCTCGTCGCCGCACGCGACCGAACCGCACGCGGTGCTGGAGCTGGAAAGCTTCCTGCCCTATCGCCTGTCGGTCCTGTCGAACCGGGTCAGCGGCATGATCGCCCGCATCTACACCGAGCGCTTCGCGCTGGGCGTCACCGAATGGCGGGTGATGGCGGTGCTCGGGCGCTATCCGGACCTGTCGGCCAACGAGGTCGCGCAGCGCACCGCGATGGACAAGGTCGCCGTCAGCCGCGCGGTCGCGCGCCTGATCGAGGCCGGACGCCTGCAGCGCGACACCCACGATGACGACCGTCGCCGCTCGGTGCTGCGCCTGTCCGAGTCCGGTTACCGGATCTACGACGAAGTCGCGCCGCTGGCGCTGGAATTCGAGCGCCGCCTGCTCGGCGACCTCAGCGAGGCCGAACGCAAGCTGCTGTTCCGCCTGATCGATCGGCTGGACGAACTGGAATTCCGCGTCGAGGCGGAAACGGCTGGCTGAATCCCAAGACTGTCATCGAGCATCGCGAGGGATCTGCTTGTTCGCTCGCGAGGGGATCGACAGCAGATCCCTCACTGCGTTCGGGATGACGATCCGGCAAAGCCGCGCCGGCGGAGCCGGCGCGGGCCGGATCGTCACTTCACGCCGTGCATCAGCTTCTGGATCAGCGGCGCGATCAGGAACAGCAGCACGCCCGCGCCGAGCAGCGCCCAGAAGCCGAAGGTATAGCCGCTCAGCGCCGAGTCCGTGGTCATGCCGGTCTCGCCGCTGACGATGCCGGCAAAGATGCCCGACAGGTTGTTGCCGATGCCGGTCGACAGGAACCAGCCGCCCATGCCGAAACCGACCAGGCGCATCGGCGCCAGCTTGGTCACCATCGACAGGCCGATCGGCGACAGGCACAACTCGCCGACCGACTGGATCACGTAGACCATGAACAAGGTCCAGAACGGGATCTTGCCGGCGTCGCTGACCAGGCTCGACAACGCGAACATCAGCAGCAGGAACGCCAGGCCATTGAAGATCAGGCCCAGACCGAACTTGCGCGGGATCGAAGGCTCGATGTTGCGCCGTCCCATCCAGACCCAGATCACCGCCACGATCGGCGCCAGCGCGATGATCGCGATCGAATTCACCGACTGGAACCAGGCATTGGGGAAGATGAAGCCGCCTGCGGCGCCGAGGTCGCGGTCGACGATCTTGTCGGCCAGGAAGGTGAAGGAACTGCCGGCCTGTTCGAAGAACATCCAGAACAGCACGTTGAACGCGAAGATGATCAGCATCGCGATCACCTTGTCGCGCTGGACCTTGCCTTCGCGGATGCCTTCCACCATCAGCATCAGGCATAGCGCAATGAACATCACCAGCAGCACCCAGGCCAGCGCGGTGGCGCCGAGCTTGGCGAGCAGGAAATACACCAGCGGGATCGCGACGATCGCGCCGACCATCACGTACATCACCCTTGCGGAACTGGTGCCTCCCTGCGGCGGCAGGCCGATGCCCTTCAGTTCGCTGCGACCGAACCAGAACCAGACCAGGCTGATCAGCATGCCGATGCCCGACGCGATGAACACGTACTTGTATTCGGGCATCAGTTCGGTGCCGAACACGCGGTTGGCGAGGATGCCGGTCAGGATCGGCGCAAGGAAGGCGCCGGAGTTGATGCCCATGTAGAAGATGGTGAAGCCGGCATCGCGACGGCCGTCGGCCACGCCATACAGCTTGCCGACCATCGTGGAGATGTTGGGCTTGAACAGGCCGTTGCCGACGATGATCGTGGCCAGACCGAACTCGAAGATGCGCGGATCGGGCACCGCGATCATGAACAGGCCGGCGGACATGATCGCCGCGCCCAGCAGGATCGATCGCTGGTAACCGAGCACGCGGTCGGCGATGTAGCCACCGAAGATCGCGGCCGCATAGACCAGCGCCAGGTAGGCGCCATAGGTGCGGTTGGCCGGCGCCTCGCCGCTGGCGTCGCCGCCATGGAACTGCGCCACGATGTACAGCACCAGCGCCCAGCGGATGCCGTAGAACGCGAAGCGTTCCCAGAATTCGGTCATGAACAGCATCCACAGCGGACGCGGGTGGCCCATCACCTGGGCGAATTCCGGTGGCTGCGACGGGATGGATTCTGGTTTAGGCGTGATGCTGTCGACGCTCATGGCGGCCCCTGTGTTCGCGGATTCCGAGCCCGCACGGAGGCACGGGACGCGCGAGCATTACCGACCGATGCCGGCCGCGTCAAACCGGATGGCTAAAATTTGGCCATGCTGCTTTGCAGCAACGTTTGCGCGCTGTGCCGCTGTGACCCGGCGCATGGCACTGGGCACGAACAGCGATTCAATAGCCGGGGCGTGGGTCGGCGGCACCGATCAGGGTGCGTACTTCGAACAGCTCGGGGAAAAAGGTCAGTTCCAGTGCCTGC
Source organism: Luteimonas cucumeris (assembly GCF_007830035.1). Taxonomy (GTDB): domain Bacteria; phylum Pseudomonadota; class Gammaproteobacteria; order Xanthomonadales; family Xanthomonadaceae; genus Luteimonas_C; species Luteimonas_C cucumeris. The sequence continues at coordinate 416,039 of NZ_VLKN01000004.1, forward strand.
CGCAGGAAGCCCACCCCCGAGGAACCGCCGGTGCCGCGCTTGAAACCGATGATGCGCATCACCGTGCGCATGTGCCGGAAGCGCCACAGCTGGAACTGGGATTCCAGGTCGACCAGGTCCTCGCACAGGTGGTAGGCCTCCCAGTGCGTGCGCGTGTCCTCGTAGATGCGCTCGAACACCGGCAGCAGGCGCGGATCGGACACATGCGGTTTCGACCAGTCGCGCTCCAGCAACTCGGCTGGAATCGCATGCCCGCGACGCGCCAGGAAACGCAACGTCTCGTCGTACAGGCTCGGCGATTCCAGCGCCTCGCGCAGCACCCGCGTGGCGGCATCGTCGTGTGCGAACACCTTCAGCATCTCGGCATTCTTGTTGCCGAGCAGGAATTCCATGGTGCGGTACTGGACGGACTGGAAGCCGGATGAAGGACCGAGCAGTTCGCGGAACTCCATGTATTCGGAGGGCGTCAGCGTCTCCAGCACTGCCCACATCTCAGTCAGCTGGCGCAGCACCTGCTTGCAGCGCGAAAATATCTTCTGGCAACGGTCCAGCCGGTCCGCGCGCAGGTGCACTACCGCCGCGCGCAACTCGTGCACCATCAGCTTGATCCACAGCTCGGCGACCTGGTGCTGGACGATGAACAGCAGTTCGTCATGATGCGGCGGATCCGTCACCGGCTGTTGTGCCGACAACAACTGGTCCAGGCGCAGGTAACCGCCATAGGTCAGCCGCCCGGACAGTTCGGTGTGGATGCCGGTTTCCAGGGGGCGCTGGTTGTCTTCGATGTTCATGCCGGAACGGGAACCATCCTGCTGCAGTGCGGCTGCAAGGGTAACTGATTGCATTGGTGCAGGCGTCATGCGCACGTTCGCGAAAAGCAGTCGTAGCCACGAACCAACGCAGCGCCGGCGTTTGACGGCCGGGTGCGGATGCGCCATTCCAGTGCAACAAGTCACCCATACAACGGCGTATGCGTCCCCACGTTTCATCACGGCGTTCGCGCGGGCGGCCCCGGTGCGCCGCTGCCCGCCACCCTGCCGCAACGCGCAACGGTCCTTAACGGCGCAGCGGTTATCATGCGGGTTTCACCGCATACGAGTCCGCGATGACCCTCGCCGCGCAATTCGAAATCGAATACCTGCAATACCTCGGTCCAGACGGCAAGCTGGTCGGCAAGCTGCCGCCGGCCGTGACCGACGCCAAGGCGTTGCTGCCGCTGTTCAAGCAGATGTTGTTCGTGCGTACCTTCGACAGCAAGTCGATCGCGCTGCAGCGCACCGGCAAGCTCGGCACCTATGCCTCCTGCCTGGGCCATGAGGCCACGCACGTCGGCATCGGCGCATCGATGCAGCCGGAGGACGTATTCGCACCGAGCTACCGTGAGTACGGCGCGCAGTTTATGCGCGGCGTGAGGCCGCGCGAAGTGCTGATGTACTGGGGCGGCGACGAGCGCGGCAACGATTTCGCCGGTCCGAAGAACGACTATCCGTGGTGCGTGCCGATCGCCACGCAGTGCCTGATGGCCGCCGGCGCCGCGCTGTCGTTCAAGCTGCGCAAGCAGGACCGGATCGCGGTGTCGTGCTGCGGCGACGGCGGCTCGTCGAAGACCGACTTCTACGCCGCGCTGAATTCCGCCGGCGCCTACACGCTGCCGCTGGTGCTGTGCGTGATCAATAACGGCTGGGCGATCTCGGTGCCGCGTTCGGCGCAGACCGGTGCCAAGACGCTGGCGCAGAAAGGCCTGGCCGGCGGACTGCATTGCCTGCAGGTCGACGGCAACGACCTGATCGCGGTGCTCGAAGGCATGCGCCGCGCTACCGAGCGCGCGCACAACGGCGAAGGCGGCAGCGTGATCGAGTTCATGACGTATCGCCTGCACGACCACACTACCGCCGACGACGCGCGCCGCTACCGCGGCGAGGACGAGGTCAAGGCCGCTTGGACGCGCGAACCGATGACCCGCCTGCGCACCTTCATCACCGCCGAGAAACTGTGGGACGAGGCGCAGGAAAAGGCCTGGCTGGAAGAATGCGGCCGCCTGGTCGACATCGAGATCAACGCCTATCTGGAAACGCCCGTGCAACCGGTCGAGGCGATGTTCGACTACCTCTACGCCGATCCGCCGCCGGACCTGCTCGAGCAGCGTGCGGCCGCCATTGCACTGGAGCAGCGCGCATGAGTGCCACCGCACCGATCCGGACCGCAGCGGGCAAGCCCAATGCAGCGCCCGCGGCTTCCACACCGACCGCGATCACGCTGATCGAGGCCATCACCCAGGCACTGGCCTACGAAATGCGCAACGACGACGCCGTCGTCGTGCTGGGCGAGGACGTCGGCGTCAACGGCGGCGTGTTTCGCGCCACCGCCGGCCTGTCGCAGACCTTCGGCACCGAACGCGTGCTCGACACGCCGCTGGACGAGACCACCATTGCCGGCCTCACGGTCGGCATGGCCTCGCAGGGCATGAAGCCGGTCGCCGAGGCGCAGTTCGACGGCTTCATGTATCCGATGGTCGACTTCATCGTCTGCCATGCCGCGCGCATGCGCTACCGCACGCGCGGCCGCCTGAGCTGTCCGATGGTGCTGCGCGTGCCGTGGGGCGGTGGCATCCGTGCGCCGGAGCACCACTCCGAAGCCAACGAGGCGATCTTCACCAACGTCCCGGGCCTGCGCGTGGTGATGCCATCGTCGCCGGCGCGCGCCTACGGCCTGTTGCTGGCCGCGATCCGCGACCCGGATCCGGTCATCTTCATGGAACCCAAGCGCATCTATCGCCAGTACAAGGAGATCGTCGCCGACGATGGCGAGGCCTTGCCGCTGGACGTGTGTTACGTGCTGCGCGACGGCAGCGATGTCACGCTGGTGACGTGGGGCGCGCAGGTCAAGGAAGCGCTGGAAGCGGCCGACAAGCTCGCCGGCGAAGGCATCAGCGCGGAAGTGATCGACGTTGCGACGCTGCGCCCACTGGATTTCGCCACGATCGCCGAATCGGTCGGCAAGACCGGACGCTGCGTGATCGTGCACGAAGCCCCGAAGACGGCGGGCTTCGGCGCGGAGATCGCCGCGCGCCTGGCCGAGGAATCGATGTACGACCTGGTCGCACCGGTGCAGCGCGTGACCGGCTACGACACGCACATCCCGCTGTTCCGTCTCGAAATGAAATACCTGCCCAGCGTCGACAAGATCGTCGCGGCGGCGAAGCGGACGCTCGCGGCGAGCTGATGCGACGCGCCCGCGTCATCGCCGAGCACCGCGCGCCGGATCGTCCCGCGATCCGGATCGCACCCGGCGATGCGGTGACGCTGGGCGAGCGCGACAGCGACTGGCCGCAGTTCGTCTGGACCACGCTGGCCAACGGACTCGGTGGCTGGATACCGTCGGCGCTGTTCGATCGCGAACGCGGCGACGCCACCGCCCAGCAGGATTACGACACGCGTGAACTGGACGCCGACATCGGCGAACTGCTGACGCTGCACTACGAACTGGCCGACTGGTGGTGGGCCGAGAACACGCACGGCGCGAGCGGCTGGATTCCGGCGCGCGCCATCGAAATCATTGAATGACCGAATTGAAGAGGATCGACATGGCCGACAAGAAACCCTTCCTGCTGCCTGACCTCGGCGAAGGCCTGCCCGACGCGACCATCGTCGAGTGGTTCGTCAAGGTCGGCGACACCATCAGGCTGGACGAGCCACTGGTGTCGATGGAAACCGCCAAGGCGGTGGTCGAGGTGCCTTCGCCGGTGTCCGGCAAGGTGCTGACGCTGGCCGGCGGCGAAGGCGACGTGATCGTCACCGGCAGCGTGCTGGCCGAATTCGAAGTCGATCCCAGCCTCCCGCAGCGCGCCGAAGGCCAGGACACCGGCCATCACCACGGCCCACCGAAAGGCGCGGGCAGCCAGGCACCGAGCGACGGCGACAAGGTCATCGCTTCCGACGAAGGCGGCGAGATCAGCGAAACCGGCCAGAGCCAGCGCGAGGACAGCGGTACTGTGGTCGGCGCGATGCAGAGCTCCGACGCCGTGCGCAGCGAACAGGCGATCGCGGTCGGCGGTGTCAAGGCGATGCCGGCGGTGCGCGCGCAGGCGCGCAAGCTCGGCGTCGACCTGTCGCGCGTGCGCGGCAGCGGTGCCGACGGCGTGGTGACGATGGACGACGTGAAACGCGCTGCCGCCGACGGCAGCGCCAAGGCGGGTGCCGCCGCACCGGTTGCACGTACGGCGCCGCAGGCCGCTCCCGTCGCCGCACCGGGCCGCGACGCCTCGCAGCGCACCGCGCTGTCCGCGTCCGGCAAGCCGATGCGCACCCAATCGCCGTCGGTCAGCGTCAGCGGCCAGCCCGAACAGCTCAAGGGCGTGCGCCGCAACATGGCACGGGTGATGGCCGATGCGCATGCCAAGGTGGTGCCGACCACGCTCAGCGACGATGCCGACATCCACGCCTGGGCGCCGGGCAACGACGTCACCGGCCGCCTGGTGCGCGCGATCTGCGCCGCCGCCAAGGCCGTGCCGGCGCTCAATGCGTGGTTCGACGGCGACAAGCTGACCCGCACGCTGCACCCGCAGGTCGACATCGGCATCGCGGTCGACACCGACGACGGCCTGTTCGTGCCGGCGCTGCGCAATGCCGACGTGCTCGACGCGCGCGGCGTGCGCGAAGCGGTCAACCGCCTGCGGTCGCAGGTCGAGGATCGCAGCATCCCGGCATCGGAGCTCAGCGGCTACACGATCTCGCTGTCCAACTTCGGCATGTTCGCCGGCCGTTACGCGACGCCGGTGATCGTGCCGCCGACGGTGGCGATCGTCGCGGCGGGCCGCGGCCGCCACCAGATCACTCCGGTGATCGGCGGCTTCGAATCGCACAAGGTGATCCCACTGTCGCTGACCTTCGACCATCGCGCCTGCACCGGCGGCGAGGCCGCCCGCTTCCTGAAGGCGATGCTGGACGATCTGGCGTTGCCGCAGTAAGGCCGGGAATCGGGAATCGGGAATCGGGAATCGGGAATCGGAAAAGCATGTCATCCCGAGCGCGGCGAGGATCCTGCTTGTGCGTTCGTTAAAGCAGATCCCTCGCTGCACTCGGGATAGAGTCGGCATGCATAAACACGACACCCGGATGACACGGAGAATCGCCATGACGCACCGCAGCCGCCTCTCCACCTTCGTCCTCGACTGCAAGGTCGATGACCTGGCCCCGCATGTCGAGTTCTGGAGCAAGGCGCTGGGCAAGCCCGTCGCCGCCGTCGACCAGGATGGCGACGGCAAGTACGCCGAACTCCAGGTCGCCGCCGACGAGCCGATGCTGTTGCTGCAGAAGGTCGACCACGACAGTCGCATCCACTTGGACATCGAAAGCGACGACGTCGAGGCCGAGGCCGATCGGCTGGAGAAGCTGGGCGCGCGCAGGATCGGCAAATGCCATACCTGGTGGGTGATGGAAGCCCCCAGCGGCCACCGCTTCTGCGTGGTGCGCAAGCAACGCGATCCGTTCGGCCCGCACCTCAACACCTGGAACGACTGAGTACGCCGATCGCGCGGGCGATCACAGGCGCGGCGTGTCGTCCGCGGCGACGCGGTTGCGACCAGCGGCCTTGGCCCGATACAGCGCCTGGTCGGCGCGTTCGAACACCTGTTCCGGCGTGTCCTGCGCCGGATCCCCGGCGGCGACGCCGATCGAGACGCTGACCGGGAACGGCAACGGCGCGCGCATCACGTTCAGGCGGATGCGTTCGGCCACCACGTAGGCAGCCGACAGCGGCGTGTCGATCAGCACCACCAGGAATTCCTCGCCGCCGTAGCGCACGGCGATGTCGTCCTGTCGCACCGAACGAGCGATGACTTCCGCCACCGCGCGCAGTACCTCGTCGCCGATCAGGTGGCCGTGGCGATCGTTGACCTGCTTGAAATAATCGATGTCTACCATCGCCAGCGTGTAGCTGGCCGCCTCGAGCTTCTGCATCTCGTCAGGCCGCTGGCGCAGCTGCGCCAGCGCGGTGCGATTGAGCAGGCCGGTCAGCGGATCGTGGGTGGCGGCGTGCTGCAGGTCCTCGTTGCGACGCTGCAGCTCGACACTGGCATGTTCCAGCCGCTCCGCGTCGGCTGCGCGCTGCTGCAGCAGGTTCTGGTGCAGCACGTGCCGACGCAGCTCGAGCAGGTGCTGGGTCTGGCGCGCCAGCGCGGCGAGCGCATCGCGCTGCTGCGGCGTCAGCACGCGCGGCTGGTGGTCCATCACGCTCACCACGCCCAGGGCGTAGCCATCGGGACTGCGCAGCGGCACGCCTGCATAGAAGCGCAGTGGCTTGCCGGCCGCGTCGAGCGGCCGCATCGGCGTGCGTGGATCCTGTTCCAGGTCCGGCACTTCCAGCGGCTGCCTCGGCGTGCGGATGGCGATATCGCAGACCGCCTCGCTGCGCGGCGTCTCGCGCACGCCCAGTCCGATGCTGGCCTTGAACCACTGACGATCGCGGTCGATCAGGGCCACGCTGGAAACAGGCACATCACAGATCGCACAGGCCAACTGCGCAATGTCGTCGAACGCCTGTTCCTGGCCGCTGTCGAGGATGGCATAACTGTCGAGCGCCCCAAGACGCTCGCTTTCATGGACATCCGCACTGATTTCGGCTGCTGACGCGCTCATGCCCTGGAGTCTGGCCGCACTGCTGTCGGGTGCCAGTGCAAAGTCGCAGAAGACGCATTCACTTTCTGTGGAGGAGTGCGCGGTTTCGGCTTTGCCCGCGTGACGCTTCAGCCGCGGGCCAACCAGCGCGCACGCGCGACGTAAGCGATGGCCAGCACCAGCAGGAATGCGCCATAGGCGACGGACGTGGCCAGGACCTGCTTCCACATGCCGCCCCAGCGCGGATCGGCGTAGCCATGCGACCACCACATGGTCAGCACGAACGCCGCCAGCGACGACGCCAGCGCGAGGCTGTCGTAGAGGCGGCGGCGACCATCGCGCGGCTGGCGCGGATACAGCCAGTACAGCACACCAAGGATCAGCAGCCACGGCAGGAACAGGATCAATGCGAGATTGAGCGAGACCAGCGGATTCATGTCAGGCGTCCGCCTCGGCCAGCGTCGCCAGTGCCGCTAGGATTTCCTCGATCGTCGCATCCTCGGCCAGCTTGCCGACCAGTTCCTGGCCAAGGTGCACGCCCTCGCCTGCCACGTGGTGGAGCATCGCCGCGCCTTCGTTCTTCAGCCGGCCGATGCGCATGCCTGCATCCTTGGGCGAGTCGAAGCCGATGCTCTGCAACAGCACGCGTTCGCCATGCACCAGCTTGAAATAGAAGCGGCCGTCCGCCTCGCGGTATTGCTTGAACTGCGGTGCGATGTTCCGGGTCGCCGTCGCCTTGCCGATGGCCTGCGTCACCAGAGACAGGTCACGTAGACCGACCGCGTCACGCAACCGTTCCAGCAACGGCGTCGCATAAGCCGCACGCACCCGTTGTGCTCCATCGCGCAACTGTTCCTCGATGCGTTGCGGATGCGCGATCAGTGCCTGGTAACGCTCGCGTACCGGCGCGATTTCGGCATCGATGCGCTCGAACAACTGCTGCTTCGCATCACCCCAGCCGATGCCATCGGCAAACGCCTGGCGCATCGCGTCGGTTTCACCGCTGGATGCGAAGGCCTGGTACAGCTGGAACACATGCGAGCCGTCGACTTCCTTGGCCTCGCCCGGCGCCCTGGAGTCGGTCACGATCGAGAAGATCAGTTTCTTCAACTGTTCGCGCGAAGCCGACAGGGGAATCACGTTGTCGTAGCTCTTGGACATCTTGCGGCCATCGAGGCCGGGCAAGGTCGCGACGTGCTCCTCGATCACCGCTTCCGGCAAGTTGAAATATTCGCCGAACAGATGATTGAAACGCTGGCCGAAATCGCGCGCCATCTCGATGTGCTGCACCTGGTCGCGCCCGACCGGCACCTTGTCGGCATTGAACACCAGGATGTCGGCCGCCATCAGCACCGGGTACATGAACAGTCCGGCAGTGATCGCCGTATCGTCGTCCTCGCCGTCGGCGCGGTTCTTGTCGACCGCGGCCTTGTAGGCATGGGCGCGATTGAGGATGCCCTTGCCGGCGACGCAGGTCAGCAGCCAGTTCAGCTGCGCGATCTCGGGAATGTCGGACTGTCGGTAGAACCAGACCTTGCCCGGATCCAGCCCGGCTGCCAGCCACGACGCGGCGATTTCCAGCGTCGAACGCTGCACGCGCTCGGGCGACTGCAGCTTGATCAGGCTGTGCAGATCGGCCAGAAAGTAGAAGCTCTCCACGTCGGCACGCTGGCTGACCGCGACCGCCGGCCGGATCGCGCCGACGTAGTTGCCGAGATGGGGCGTACCGGACGTGGTGATGCCGGTGAGGACGCGGGTCCTGCGACTGGATGCGTTGGGATTGGAGTCATTCATGGCCGCCAGTTTACCCGCTGCCCTGCCCCGCCCCTCCAGCCGCCACCTTTTTTGCCGCCATCCCGAACGCCTGCAACTCCCAAAAAAACGCAGAAGCCCAACCCCATCTGCGATTCCGGCCCGTTTGCAGTCGTGCTTCCCCACTGGAGACGCCGCCATGATTCGAAAACTGTTGTTGACCACGGCCCTGATCGTGGCCGCCGCCACCGCCTGCCAGCCTGCGTCGGCGCGTTCGCTGGTGGACATCGACCTCATCGATCGCACCACCGGCCAATGGCTGCCCGAGTACCCGTACCGCGGCCGCAGCTATGTGCCGGGCGAAGCCGGCCATCGCTATACGGTGCGCCTGACCAATACCAGCGGCGAACGCGTGCTGGTGGTGCTGTCGGTGGACGGCGTCAATGCGGTCGATGGCCGTACCGCGCACCCATCGCAGGCCGGTTATGTGCTGGCGCCCTGGCAGAGCACCGAAATATCCGGCTGGCGCAAGTCGATGGATGAAGTCGCCCAGTTCTACTTCACTGAACTGCCGGACAGCTATGCGGCACGCACGGGCCGCCCGGACAATGTTGGCGTGGTCGGCATCGCTGTATTCCGCGAAGCGCGACCGCGCCATTACGACCCGCCGTATCCGCGTGCGTACCCGCAGGCCCGTGACGAGGCCGCAGATGCTTCCGGTGCACCAGCTGCGAAGTCGTCGCGCGCGATGGCTGCCGAAACCGAAGCGGCATCGTCGATGCGACGCGAGAGCGCGCCACAACGGATTGGCACCGGCCACGGTGCGCGCGAATGGTCGCCGGTGGCCGGCACCGACTTCGTCCGCGCGAGTTCACGTCCGGCGCAGGTGACGCAGCTGCGCTATGACGATCCCGTCGCCCTGGCGACGATGGGTATCCTGCCTCGACCGCTGCCGTACTGGGGAAGGGACGAGCCGCGCGCCTTCCCCGGCGCATTCGTCGCCGATCCGCCCGGCGGCTGACGGCACCCCGTACCGGTTCACTCATGAAGAGGCCGGCGAAATGCCGGCCTCCGATCTGGAAATGTCTGGAGAATTGCGCGTGCGGTCAACGGCACGTCAGTTCAACGTACTCTCGAAATCACGCACTTCGCGTTCTGCGCGATCGCGATCCCAGCCGTACTGTTCCTGCAGCTTGCCGGCGAGATACTTGCTGTCACCACTGGCGACATCGAAGACGTCGTCGGTAAGGTCGCCCCACTTGGCCTGGGCCTGGCCTTTGAGCTGGGTCCACTTGCCTGCAATGATGTCTTTGTTCATGGCTCTTCCTTCTTCTGCTCACGGCAAGGATTCCTGCCGCGCAGCCAGAATGCCGGCGCCCGCCTTCAAGCGAGGTCAAGATTGCGTTGTTGCGAAGTTGTATCCGCTGAGGCATTCACGCGCGGATGAATGCATGGAGAAACGAGGATCGCGCGTTCATCGGCTGAAAAAAACGGGCCGGATCGCTCCGGCCCGTGGTGTTCTGCAGTTCGCACCTGACTTTGTATCAGGGCGTCTCGGTGCCGCCGGTGTCGTTGGCGGTATCTTCGATCTTCTCGCCCGCCTTCTTCACGTCCTGGCCGGCGCCCTTGACCGTGTTGCACGCACTGAGCGTGCCGAGCGAGAACATGGCGAGCAACATCAGGGCAATCAAACGCTTCATGGGGCCTCCTGTAGGAACATTCGGGTCCGGACCGCGGCTGCAGCCCTTCGCCGCCTATGGAACCGCAACCGGCCGTGAAGCCGGTGTGCAGTGAACGCCTTATCCCGGCCGCTGCCGAAACCTGATGTGAATGGACCATGGCAGGCGAGCGCACCCGAGTGCCGCCGGCACCTTAGTCGCGCATCAGGGTCGACTTTCCGAACAGGCTTTCGACCAGGTCGACCGCCAGCTCCGCGGTGGCGTTGTGGCTGTCGAGTGCGGGGTTGAGTTCCATGATGTCGAGCGAACCCATGCGGCCGCTGTCGGCGATCATCTCCATCACCAGCTGCGCTTCGCGATAGTTCGGTCCGCCCGGAACGGTGGTGCCCACCCCGGGTGCGATGCTGGGATCGAGGAAATCGACGTCGAAGCTGACGTGCAGGTGCGTGTCCTCGTCGACGCCATCGAGCGCGGCTTCCATGGTGCGCTTCATGCCGACTTCGTCGATATAGCGCATGTCGTAGACGTCCAGCCCATGCTGCTGGATCAGTTTCTTCTCCGGCGGGTCGACCGAGCGTATTCCTATCTGCCGGATCTGGTCGGGACGCATCGCCGGGACATGACCGCCGAGACCGGTAAGCACGTCCGGCCCGAGCCCACAGGCGCACGCGACCGGCATGCCATGGATGTTGCCGGACGGCGTGACCTCATGCGTGTTGAAGTCCGAGTGCGCGTCCAGCCACAGCACGCGCAGCTTCCTGCCGCTTTCGCGGCAATGCCGTGCGACCGCGCTCAGCGAACCGATCGCCAGGCAATGATCGCCACCGAGCAGGATCGGCATGCGCCCGGCGCGGAATTCGGCGCCCAGCGCTTCCATCACCGCACGGTTCCAGGCAACGACCTCGTCGAGGTGACGATAGCCGTCGACCGGCGGCTGCCATGGATTGCGTGGGCCGATTACATCGCCGCGATCGACCACCTCGATGCCACGCGCGCTCAACGCATCTCCGATTCCGGCGATTCGCAGCGCTTCCGGCCCCATGCTCGACCCGCGATGGCCGGCACCGATATCGGTCGGTGCGCCGATCAGCGATACCGGCGGAAAGCTGCGGCTCATGGTGTTTTCCCTGGGGTTTGCAATGGTGTGGGTGTCGCGGTTTCGACCGGCAGGCCCGAGGCCTGCCAGCCCAGCCAGTTGCCTTCGAGCTCCCGCACGCGAAAACCGTTCCGTACCAGCACTTCCTCGGCGATGGCCGAACGTCGCCCGGTGCGGCAATACACCACGATCCCGCGGGCAGGATCCAGTTCGCCGAGCCGATCCTGCAGCTGGTCGTGCGGGATCAGCACCGCCTGTGGCACGTGGCCGTCGGCGAATTCCTGTTCGCTCCGCACATCCAGCACCAGCGGTGCCGGTGACCTGGACTGCAACATGGCCTGCAGTTGCGCCGGCGCGACCCGCTCGGCCGCGCTGCCGGCAAATGACGACAGCAGCAACAACGCCAGCACGGATTCGCGCATTCGAGGCATCGCGTACTCCGGAAAGATTGGTGCCGGCACCCGGGTTCGAACTGGGGACCTACCGCTTACAAGGCGGTTGCTCTACCAACTGAGCTATGCCGGCATGACCTGTCGAGTCCGGCGGCAATGGCCGGCCTTCCGCAGGGGACGCATTATTCTAGCGCGAGGCGTCAGCGCGGGCTCGCGCAATCGCGCGTCGGCGACTGCGTCGCACCGGTTTCGGTGCGCAGGCGGGCGATGTCGACGCCCGCGCTGGCCTCGATGTCGAGCCAGGCCGGCAGCGCCGGGACGCCGATCGGCCGCAGCTGTGCATCGAAACCGGCCGCCTGCAGCGACGCCTGTCGACGTTGCGCCGATTCCAGCGAGCCATAGCGGCCCAGCGCGATTCCGTTGGCGTCATCTCCTGTGTTGATCAGCAGCAGGTCGCTGAATCCGGCCGCCCTGATCTTGTCCGCAGCGGCCTGCGCGAGCTCGCGTGATGCGAAAGGCGGCAACAGCACGGTGTAACCACGCGGCTTTGCCGTCGAATCGTCGCGCACACGCAGGCTGCGGACCTGCGATTGCAGACGCGCGCGAGCCTCGCGCAATGCCTCGGCGGTGGCGAACGGACCGAGGCTGAAGCACTGGGCCGCGACTGCCTTGACCGGCGGCGGTATTGACGACGCCGATGCCGCCGCAGGCGCGATCGTTGCGGCAGGAGTCGCGAGCGGCTTGGCCTCCGACAGCAACTGCAGGCGCGGCACGCCGGGCAGCGGCTCGACCACGGAAGGCGGCGAAGGCTCGGGGCGCAGCATCCACCACAGCGCGACGCCGAGGTTGATGGCGACCAGCAGGACGATCAGGGCACGCGCGAACATGGCTGTCCGGAACGGATGGAAGCGCTCATCTTATTCGTCGCATGCCGCGTGCGCCCAGCACGCCAGTCCTTGCAGGACGAGATGCGCGACCAGCTCGGCCTGCGGCAGGCGGGCCGCGAGTTCCGACGCGCCGCCACCATGCAGCAGCAGGCCGGCTGCGCTGCCGAGCAGGCGCGCAGCCTCGACCTGGCTGCGTTCGACCAGCGCCAGCGCCGCGCCTTCGCAACCGGACGCGAGTGCGGATTGCGTGTCGTCGGCGAATTCCGCGTAGCGCCCGCCGACCTCCGGCAACTGCCGCGCGCGCTGGTGCAGCGCCGTCCGCATCAGTGCCGGCGAAGGCGCAATACGGCCGCCGTGGTGGCGGCCATCGCGATCGAGCAGGTCGATGGTCAAGGCGGTACCGACACCGACCAGCAGCCAGGGCCCATCGCCGCGTGCGTGTGCGGCCAGCAGTGCCAGGAAACGGTCCACGCCGAGCCTGGTCGGGTCGGCATAGGCGATGCGCACCCCGGCGAACTCCGGCTGTGTACGTACGCTGACGACACGCCTGAAGCGCGTCGCCAGCATCTGCTGCAAGGCCGCGGTAACTGTCGCCGATGCGACGCTGGCCAGGTAGGCGGTCGCGCCTCCCTGCGGCAGCAATCCGGATCCGGCCGCAAGACCGTCCTGGTCGTGCGCAATCGCCATTGTCTCGCCAGGTACGCCACCGGCGAGCAGGGGTGCGAATTTCAGGCGCGTATTGCCAAGATCGAACAACCAGCGACCGGTCATGGCCCGGGCTCGCCATGCGATGCGGATCCGCGTGCCCTCACGCTGACCTCGCCGGAATGGAATGTGCGTTCGCCATCGCGCAAGCGTACCCGCAGCGCGCCATCGCCGGCGATGCCCTGTGCGATGCCGTCGTGACGGATGTCGCCGATCAATACTGTCACTTCGCGCCCGGCCAGCGCATCGTGCGCGGCATAGGCCGGCAGGAAAGGCGCGAGGCCTTCGGCATCGAAGCGATCCAGTGCCGGCAGCAGTTGCGTCAATATCGCCGCGGCCAGGTCGTTGCGCGACGCCGGCGGCGCCGCATTGTCGAGCGCGGCCAGGTCGATCCACGGCTGGTCGATCGCCGGCGCGCTGGCCGGCGGCATGCGCACGTTGAGGCCGAGCCCGATCACCGCTCGCACCGGCCCGGCATGCTCGCCGCCACCTTCGACCAGGATGCCACCGAGCTTGCGCGTGCCGACCATCAGGTCGTTCGGCCATTTCAGTCGCACGTCGCGATGACCCAGCGCATGCAGGGCATCGACGATCGCAACGCCGGCGACCAGGCTCAATCCGCCAAGGCGGACCAGACCGCCGCTGAAATGGCGCGACAGCGACAGGTACAGGTTGGCCGCCAGCGGCGAAGCCCACGTGCGGCCGCGACGGCCGCGGCCGCCAGTCTGGCGTTCCGCGAGCAGTACCGCGCTGCCCTGCGCCGGCGTGTCGCGACGCATCAGTTCGGAATTGCTGGAATCGATGCTCCACGCCACTTCAAAGGTGGCAATGCGGCCGCGTTGCGCCGGCGCGATCGCCGCCAGGATCGCTCCGCCATCGAGCAACTGCAGCGGCTGCGCCAGCGCATAGCCACGACCCGCCTGGGCGTCGATCGCGACGCCCGCTTCGCGCAGCGCCTGCACCTTTTTCCAGATCGCCGCTCGGGTCAGTCCGGAGGCTTCCGCCAGTGCATCGCCGGATACCGGGCCGGCGATCAGCCGTGCCAGCAGTTCGCGATCGATCATCGCCGGCCTCCGCGCCAGATACGATGCAGCACGCGTGCGCGTTCCATGCGGGCCTCGCCGCCGGCGGCCATGCGTTGCAGGTTGCCGCGGTGGGTATAGAGCAGGAACAACGCGACGGCGATCGCGAACAGCCACCGCGGCAGACCCGCGCCGCTCAACCCGGCGAACAACGGCAGACAGCTTCCGGCGACCACCATCGCCAGCCCCACGTAACCGCTGAGCAACAGCGTGACCAGCCAGGCTGCGAGCATGCCCGGCAACACCCACGGCCACATCACCAGCAGTCCGCCGACCAGCGTGGCCGTGCCCTTGCCGCCGCGGAACCCATGCCAGCAAGGCCAGACGTGGCCGGCCATCGCCGCCAGCACGCAGCCATATCCCAGGGTGGCGACGTCGAAGGGCCCGTCGGGCGAGCCGAAACGGTGCCCCAGCCACGCCGCCAGCACGCCCTTGCCGACATCGATCACCACCACGCCGAAGGCGAAGCCGAATCCCTGCGTGCGCAGCGCGTTGCTGCCCCCGGCCGAGCCGGTACCCTGATCGCGGATGTCGACCCCGCGCAGGCGGCCGAGGACCACTCCACCTGAGACCGAGCCCAGCAGATAAGCCACCAGCAGTATGAGGAGTGGGCCGGAATACGGGGGCATGGCCAGAGATGGGCGCTGCCGGCCGATCCGGCGTGGCCGGCAAGTCTGGCGGAAACAGCTCTCGAAAGATGTTGCGTTGCAACATGCAACCTTCTGCACCGTGACGGCATCCAAGGTATAGTCCGCGTTGCGATTGGCCGTTCCGGCGGCTGGTTGGCGCTCTCACTGGAAACCACCGTCATGGTTAGACTCTGCCTCGCCCTGCTGCTCGTCTGCGCTTGCGCAGGCGCGTCCGCGCGTGACATGTCCATGCTCAGCCCGAACGGTGAAACCGGCACCTGTCCGGAAGTCGAGGAAACGACGGCGCCCAAGGCCACTGCGACCACGGCACCCGCACCAACACCGGTACGCAAGCCGGTCAAGCCGAGCGCCGCTACCCAAGGCGGCGGTGGCGAAGCTTCCGTGCGCACCCAGGGCCCGCGCTGGCACAGTTTCCTGCCCGGCATGTTCCGCTGATCGGCGGTTCTCCGCCGACGCGTGCGCAAACTCCTGCAACGCCTGCGGCCTGCGCCGCCCGACATCGACGCGACCATCTGGGACGAAGTGCGCAAGTCCGTTCCCTGGATACGCGCGCTGGATGAAGAACGCGACACCCGCCTGCGCGCACTGAGCGCGCGTTTCCTGCAGCAAAAGGCGATCACACCGCTCGCCGGGCTGGCGCTAGATGGCAGCCAACGCACCCTGCTCGCCGCCTTGTGTTGCCTGCCGCTGCTGGAATTCGGCAGCGAAGGCCTGCATGGATGGTCGCAGCTGCTGGTGTATCCCGATGCTTTCCGGGTCAACCGCAGCCACATCGATGCGGCCGGCGTCATGCACGAATGGCACGACGAACTGATCGGCGAGGCCTGGGAGGCGGGCCCGGTGGTCCTGTCCTGGGCCGATGTGCAGTCCGATCTCGCAGAACCCGACGCCGGCTTCTGCGTGGCCGCGCACGAGATGGCACACAAGCTCGATGCCCTGGACGGCCTGCTCGATGGCACCCCACCGCTGCCGCGCGACTGGCAGCGGCAATGGGCGCACGATTTCCAGGCGGCCTACGACGCGTTGTGCGTACAGGTCGATGCCGGCCAGCAGACCGCCATCGACGACTACGCCGCCGAAGCACCGGAAGAATTCTTCGCCGTCGCCAGCGAATACCACTTCTCGGCGCCGGAAGTACTACGTACGGCGATGCCGGCGGTCGCCACGCACCTGTCCAAGTTCTACGGACCGTCGCCGTTTGTATCCGTCATTGGTGATTCGTGATTCGAAGCACCAGCCAGGGCGAATGGCGCCCTTGCTTTCACCAATCACCAATCACTAATAACCAATCACGACTCACGGCTTCAAAGCCCCGGCGGCAGCTTGATCTCGAAACGTGCGCCGCCCAGTTCGCGCGATGCGCCGACTTCCAGTTCGCCGCGATAGCCGTGCACGATGTCCTGCACGATCGACAGGCCAATGCCATGGCCCTGCACGCGTTCGTCGCCGCGCACGCCACGTTGCAGCAGTTGCGCGACGCGTTCCGGTGGAATGCCGGGACCGTCGTCGTCCACTGCCAACAGCAGCCCGGGACGGCGGTTGGTGGTCGCCGGACCGCGATGCGCGGTCAGCAGTACGCGCTTGTCCGCCCACTTGAAAGCGTTCTCCAGCAGGTTGCCGAGCAGTTCCTGCAGGTCGCCCGGCTCGCCATGGAAGCGCGCCTGCGGCTCGATGTCGAACTCGCAGATGACGCCCTTGCTGGAATAGATCTTTTCCAGCCCGCGCACGATCTGCTCGGCATGCGATTCGATCTCGATCGGCGCGGCGAACAGCGTATGTCCGCTCGAAGCCGCCCGCGCCAACTGGTACGACACCAGACTGTTCATGCGCCGCAGCTGGATGTCGACTTCCTCGCGCAATTCGGCTTCCGGCGCGCCATCGTCCAGGCGCGTGCGCAGTACCGCCAGCGGCGTTTTCAGGCTGTGCGCCAGGTCGGCGAGCGTATTGCGCTGGCGATCCAGGTTCTCGCGCTCGCTTTCGATGAAGGCGTTGATGCTGTCGGTCAGCGGTTCGAGTTCGCGCGGATGGCGCTCGCTCATGCGCGTGGCGAGGCCGCGTTGCACGCGCTTGAGTTCGGCGATCACGCGCCGCAATGGCCACAGGCTCCAGCGCAGCACGACCAGCTGCAACAGCAGCAGCACCGCGCCGCCGATGCTCAGGTAACCCCACAGCGCGCGCCGGAACACGGTGATCTGCGCCTGCAGCTGGCGCGTGTCTTCCATCACGTGGATCGTGTACGGGAATTCGGCCGCGGTCGAACGCTCCGGCCAGACGAAGCCCTTGCCATAGCGATAGACCATGCTCGGCTCGCCATTGATCTGCACGATCGGCAGCGGGCCTTCGAAGCTGGTTTCGCCCGGCGTCAGCATGGCGGATTCCGGCAGGCGCGGCCCCTGCGCGGACATCGAGGTCCACGACGGCGCATCGACCAGCACGATTTCGGCATACAGGCCGCTGCCGGGCCGGTCGAAGCGCGGATCCGGCGGGATGTCCGGCGGGATGATGCCGCCGGCGATGTCGAAATCGGTGTCGGCAGCGTAGGCCAGCGTGAAGCTCTCCAGGCGCTGGCGCAGGTTGCTTTCGGCGGTGTCGACGAAGGCACGATCCAGCGCGTAACCGGCCAGCGCCAGGAACGCGATCAGGCCGAGGCTGGCGGCCAGCAGCTGGCGTGTGGCGAGCGAACGCGGTCGCCAGACCTCAGCCACGGGCGTGTCTCGAAACGCGGGCAGGCAGCATCGTCACCGGCCGACAGCGTGCACGAGCGGTGCCGAGGCCGGCAACCATGCCCGGCATCCTTCCGTGCAACGCCCACGCGCGGCGCACGGCCGGAACAGCACGGGCGATCGCGTACTCAGCCTTCGTTGGTGCGCGCGATCGCGAAGCGATAGCCGCGGCCACGCACGGTCTCGATCGGCTTCAGCGCGCCATCGGGATCCAGCTTCTTGCGCAGCCGGCCGATGAAGACTTCGAGCACGTTGGAGTCGCGATCGAAATCCTGCTGGTAGATGTGCTCGGTGAGGTCGGCCTTGGACACCAGTTCGCCGGCATGCATCATCAGGTATTCGAGCACCTTGTACTCGTAGCTGGTCAGGTCGACGTTGCTGCCGTTGACGCTGACCGTCTGCGCGGCCAGGTCCAGCGTGACCGGCCCGCACTCCAGGGTCGGCTTGCTCCAGCCGGCGGCGCGGCGCACCAGCGCATTGATGCGCGCCAGCAGTTCCTCGACATGGAACGGCTTGACCAGGTAGTCGTCGGCGCCGTTCTTGAGGCCGTCGACCTTGTCCTGCCAGCTCGAACGCGCAGTGAGGATCAGTACCGGAAACTGCTTGCCCTCATCGCGCAGCGCCTTGATCAGTTCCATGCCCGACATCTTCGGCAGGCCGAGGTCGATGATGCCGACGTCGAACGGCACCTCGCGGCCCATGTACAGGCCCTCCTCGCCATCCTGCGCGGCATCCACCGCATAACCTTCGCGCTTCAGGCGCGCAGCCAGGGTTTCGCGCAACGGGGCTTCGTCTTCGACGAGCAGGATTCTCATCAGCGAACTCCAGGATAAAGAATGGCCGGCTGCAAGCCGGAATACGAAAAGCGCGGATCAGAGATTGGGCTCGCCTTCGTCATCGCGGCGTGTACGCGCATCGTCGCCGCGGCCACGCTTTGCCGGGTCGTCGACATAGACGCGGACACGGCCGTTGCCGTCGACCACCTTGACGCGATTGAGCTCGCGACCATCGTACTGGAGACGTTCGGCGCTGAGCACCTGGCCGCGGGTTTCGCGTTCGATCCTGCGCACCGAATCGGACAGCGCCGAACGGCGGCGGTGGCGCTCGTCGTGGCTGCTGTCCTTCTCGTACCCGCGATCCTTCTGCGGCACGGCCTGCGCCGAGGCAAGCCCGGTCGCGCCGCCCAGGAGGACGAACAGGGCCAACAGCAGGGGACGGTACGGCAGCGACATCGCGATCTCGCAGTCAATCCTGGACAAGGGGGAAAGGGCCGGACGGCCAAGACAGGCAGTGATTCTCGAAAGCGGGCAGTGAATCCGTCCTTAACTTTTGCAACCACGGCGGGGTGGGGTTCAGTCCCGCGCGCCCGAACGGACTCAAAACAGCTCCGCGACACAGCACCGCAGCGAGCCGCCAGCGGCCTCGATCGCCCGCAGGGCAACGCTGCGCGGCACGAAACCGGCTTCGACCAGCACTGCACGATCGGCTGGCGCCAAGGCCGCCTCGGCCGCGGCGCTCATCCACACGGTGCCGGCCGACAGGGTGATGGCGTTACCGGCGAAAGCCGCCTTTTGCGCAGCCGACAGACGCAACACGTGCGGCGCGTACAGGCTGGCGATCGCCTCGGCAGCGGCTGGATCGTCGAAACCGTCGGCACAGACCAGCGCGGCGCGGCCGGCCAGCACCGCCAGCACGACATTGCTGTGGTACTCGCCCGGCGCCAGATCGAACAGCAAGGTCGCGCGCAGGCCGAACGCCTCGTGCATCAGCCTCGCGCCGGCCTCGTCGCAGCGTTCCGACAGGCCGCAGAAGCCGAGTCCGCGAGCACGATCGATCACCAGCGCACCGGTCAATTCACAGGGATGCGGTTGTTGCGAGAGGTCGGTTTCCGCGTAGCCGAGCACGTCGCGGAACCAGCCGCGGATGTCGCTGCGTGCGGCCTCGCGCTGCCGCACCGGATGGCGCATGCGGCCGACGATCAGCCGGCCGGGCACGGTCGCGAACACGTTGTTGGGGAACAGCGCGTCCGGCGCATCCGGATCACCTGGAAAACACACGGTCGGCACGCAGCTGGACAGGGCCCGATGCAGTTCGTGATGCTCGGCCATCGCGCAGCCGGCGTCGAACGCCGTCGCATCGGCCATGTAGCGGTTGTCGCCGGCCGACTGCTCGGCGCGGGCGAAGCCATCGGGCGCGACCAGGAACGCCGCCTTGGCCGTCGCCGGCCCGAAGTCCAGCGCGCAATCACGTGCGCGCTCGAGGAAGGCGGCGATGTCACGCGTGATCATGTTTTCCGGCTCGCTTCGGCGACCATCACGCGGCGATCCGCGCCTGCGCGGCGGTAGCCGACAGCGCCTGCTCGATCAGCGCCCAGTCGGCGCCGGGCCGGTGCGCACCCTCGCTGAGGATCTGCCGGAACGCCCGTCCACCGGGCTGTCCATGGAACAGGCCGAGGATGTGGCGGGTGATGTGCTTGAGCGCGACGCCGCGCGCGAGTTGCGCCTCGACATACGGCCGCATCGAGCGCAGCAGCTCGGCGCGCGTGCGCGGCTGTCCATCGAACGGCGCTCCGTCGTACCAGGCGACATCGAGCCGATGCAGCAGGTAGGGATCGTGATAGGCGGCACGGCCGAGCATCGCGCCGTCGGCATGGTCGAGATGCGCGGTGGCTTCCTCCAGCGTGGCGATGCCGCCGTTGACGATCACGGTCAGGGCCGGACGCTCGCGCTTGAGTGCGTGGGCCCAGTCGTAACGCAGCGGTGGTACCTCGCGGTTCTCCTTCGGCGACAATCCTTTCAGCCAGGCGTTGCGCGCATGTACGACGAAGGTGCGGCAACCGGCGGCGGCGATCGCATCGACGAAGGCGAGGAACTTGCCATAGTCATGGTCGTCGTCGACACCGAGCCGGCACTTCACCGTCACCGGAACGCGGCAGGCGGCGATCATCGCCGCAACGCTGTCGGCGACCAGCGCCGGCTCGCGCATGAGGCAGGCGCCGAAGCGCCCCGCCTGGACCCGGTCGGACGGACAACCGCAGTTGAGATTGATCTCGTCGAAGCCGTGGTCGGCGCCAATCCGCGCTGCCTTCGCCAGCAGCGTCGGCTCACTACCACCGAGCTGCAACGCCACCGGATGCTCGACCGGATCCATCGCCAGCAGGCGATCGCGATCGCCATGGATCACCGCATTGGCATGCACCATCTCGGTATACAACCGCGCATGCGGCGCCAGCGTGCGATGGAACACGCGACAGTGGGTTTCAGTCCAGTCCATCATCGGGGCGACGGACAGGCGTACGGAGTCCGCGTAGGCGGCTTCGCGTGCGGTGACTGCGGGCTGGTTCGGGGCCATATCGGCACATTCTGGCGGTTTTCGCCGCGCGGGTGCATGAGCGGCCGCATGACGGGTTCGAGAACGCTCAGGTCTTCTGCTTCAGTCCCCAGAAGAAGCGGACCCTGAGTCCGCCGAGCGCCGCCTGGTCCAGGTCGATCGATCCCCCCGTTGCTTCCACCAGTTCGCGCGCGATCGCGAGTCCCAGGCCGGTGCCGGTGCCGGCTTCGTCGAGCCGCCCGCCGCGCATCAGCGCATCGATGGCGCGGTCGGTACTGATGCCGGGGCCGTCGTCCTCGACCGTCAGGCAGGTCCATTCGGGGCCGGCCGCGGCGCCGACATGGATCTGGCGCCGTGCGTATTTCACGGCGTTGTCCAGTACCGCACCCAGCATTTCGGAGAGGTCTTCCTGCTGCACAGCCAGCTGCAGGTTCGCCGGGATGTCGATGGCGAACGCCAGTTGGCCGCCCTTGTCGGTATGTTCGAGCACGGTGATCAGGCGCTCGACCGTGGCACGGACCTGCGCCGGCGCGCCGGGTGTCCGGCCGATGGCGGCGATGCGCACACGGGCCAGTTCGGCCTCGATCGTGGCACGCGCCGCGGCGATGCTGCGATCCATGCCATCGGCTGCCTTGACCGCGCCTTCGTCGCGAGCGCGCCGGCTCTGCGCGGCCATCGCCGCCAGCGGTGTCTTGAGTCCGTGCGCGAGGTCGGCGGCGCGGCGGCGCGCATGTTCAAGATCATGCTCGCGGGCATCGGCCAGCCGGTTGATGGCATCGGTCAACGGCTGGATTTCGCGCAGGTTCGATGCCGACAGGCGCGTGCTGGCGCTGTCGCGCATCGCCGCAAGATCGCCGCGAATGCTTTCCAGCGGCCGCAATCCCAGCTTGACCTGCAACCACGCCGCCGCAGACAGCACCAGCCACAACGCGGCGAGGAAGACCGCGAGTTCGCGGCCGAATTCGGCGCGCGCCGTAGCCAGGGGCCGCGTATCGAGCGCGAGCTGCACCAGCACCGGCACGCCGCCAGCATCCAGTTTCAGGACCCGCTCGACGATCGAGACCGGCTGCTGGAACGGGCCATCCACGCGGCGCATGCGCCAGTCGTCGGCCGATGGATCGACCGGCGCCGGCAACAGTGCATCCCACAGCGAGCGCGAACGCACGACGCCCGCGCGCGTCGATACCTGCCAGTAGTACCCGCCCGCCGGTTTCTGCAAACGCGGATCCATCGGTTGCGCGGCAACCACAGGCTGGCCATCCGCGGTCAGCGACAGTGCCGACGCCAGGCGCAGGCCGTCACGGATCAGTTCGGCCTCCTGGCGTCGCTCCAGATGCCGTTCGAACAGCACGGTCATGAACATCCAGGCGACGATCAACGCCGCCAGGATCGTCACCGCCGCGCCCAGCAGCAGCCGCCAGCGTAGCGAACCGGCGATCACGCGACGGGCTCCAGCAGATAGCCGAAGCCCTTGCGCGTGACGATGATGTCGGCGCCGAACTTGCGTCGCAGGCGCGCGACGATCGCCTCGATGGCGTTGGCGTCTCCGTCCTCGACGACGCCATACAGATGCTCGGCCAGTTCACCGGCCGACACGGCTCGACCGGGCTGGTGCGACAGGTAATCGAGCAGTCGGAATTCCAGCGGCGACAATCGTGCCGGCGCGCCGTCGACATCGGCGGTCATGCGCGTGGTGTCGAGCCGGAGGCGGCCGACTGTGACGACGTTGGACAACCGCCCGGCACCGCGCCGCATCAGGCCACGCACGCGTGCGATCAGTTCGCCCATCTGGAAGGGTTTGGCGATGTAGTCGTCGGCACCCGCCTCGATGCCTTCGACCTTCTCTGTCCAGTCGCCACGCGCCGAAACCACGATCACGGGAAACGCGCGGCCTGCCGCACGCCAGCGGCGCAGCACCGACAAGCCATCCAGCCGCGGCAGGCCGAGATCGAGCACGGCGGCATCGTAGTTTTCCACGTCGCCGAGATACCAGGCACGCTCGCCATCGCCAGCGACATCGACCACGAAACCAGACGCCTCGAGTGCACGCCGCAGGTCGGCCTGGATGTCGGGATCGTCCTCGACGACCAGGCAGCGCATCAGTCGTCCTCCACCTTGCGGATCGTGCCGGTAGCGGCGTTCAACTTGACCTCGCGTACGCGGCCGGTGGCGGTAAGTACCTTCACCTCGTATTCCCAGCCATGCTTGCCGTGATCGAGTTCGACCTCGATGACATCACCCGGCACGCGCTTCTGCGCGATCGGCAGGATGCGACCCAGCGGCAGTATCTCGCCGCGTTCCAGCAAAGCGCGCGCTTCGACGTGGTCATGGTCGTCGCCTGCCCGCGCAGGCGGCACGAGCGGCATCGACGACACAGTGCCGAGCAGCAGGACAACGGTGGCGAGTCGGTAGGGACGGGTCCGGGTCATGGCGCCGATGCTGCGACAGCAGCGCTGACATTACGCTGACGAAGGAAGCGGCGCCAATGTCAGCACGGGGCTTCTAGCCTGCGACGACGCTCCCGGAATCCGACACCATGCGCAGCGGTGCCCGTGCCAGTTCCTTGCTATCGATCGCGGTCGCCGCGGCATTGGCCATGACGACGCTGCCTAGTCCTGCGCAGCAATCGCCGACCATGGATGCCGGACCAGGCATCAGCGTCTTCGATGCCGAACATTTTGCCGATACGAATCCGGCTAACGCCTACGACATGCTGATCCGCCTGCCCGGCTTCGTCATCGCCGAGGCGGATACGGACGTACGCGGCTATGCCGGTGCGCGCGGCAACGTGCTCATCGATGGCGCGCGCCCGTCCAGCAAGCGCGAGGACATCGGTCAACTGCTCAAGCGTATTCCGGCGTCCGCCGTTGCCCGCGTCGAACTGATCCGCAGCGGCGCGACCGGCGTGGACATGGCCGGCCACGCACTGCTGGCCAATGTCGTGCGCATCCGCGCGACCACCACCGCGGCCGCGGTGGAAGTCGGCCTGATCGCAGCCACCGATGGCTGGATGGCGCCGCAGGAACAGCTGGAATACAGCCATCGCCGCGATGAGCGCGTGCTCGACCTGGCCATCAAGCACGTCCCGGAACTGGACGACGATAGCGGGCGCGGCACGATCCGCACGACCGTGCCCGATACCGCACTCGTCGCCGAGAATCCGCTGGACGCGCGCACCATCAAGCACGAGACGGAAGCCGGCGGCCACTGGCGCCAGCCGCTGGCGGGAGGGCAAATGGTCCTCAGCGCGGCCGTGCGCGGCGAGCAGGTACAGGCCGACACCGATATCGCAGCGACGGTCGCCGGTAGCGGCGGCGAAACCGTCAACGAGCGCGAGGATCTTCGCGAGGCCGAGGTCGGAACGCGCTATGAGCGCCCATTGGGCGAGCAATCGACCCTGGAACTGATGGCGACCCGACAACGCGGTTGGCTGGACAACCGGGAACTGTCGCGCGAGGAAGGCGAAACCGAAACCTTCTCCGAGAATACCGGGACCGGCGAGACCATCGGCCGCATCGAGCTGACTCATGTCCATTCCGATGCGTTGTCGCTCGGCGCCTCGCTGGAAACGGCGTTCAACTTCCTGGAAAGCAGCGCGCGACTGCTGCACGACAATGTACCCGTGTTCCTGCCGGGCTCGGAGGTGCGCATCGAGGAGCAGCGGGTCGAGGCTGCGCTGGCGGCCACATGGCAGCCGGCCGCGGACTGGCTGCTTGAGGCCGGTCTGCGCGTCGAGAACTCCGCCCTGACGCAGACCGGCGACAGCCCGTTGCAACGCAGGTTCACCTACCCCAAGCCGCGCGTGGCATTGCGTTGGGACGGCAACGACCGCAACCAGCTGCGCCTGTCGATTTCACGCGAGGTCGGACAACTCGACTTCGCCGATTTCGTCGCCTCCGCCTCGTTGGACACCGGCGTGGTGACGGCCGGCAACGCGCAACTTCAACCCGACAAGACCTGGCGAACGACGGCGGCGTGGGAACATCACTTCTGGACCGATGCGGCAGTCACGCTGAGCTACACGCACGATCGGATCAGCGATGTGGTCGACCGCGTGCTGGTCGTCGCCGGCGACGATGTCTTCGATGCGCCGGGCAACATCGGCGACGGACGCCGCGACACCCTGGCGCTGGACCTGGCCGTGCCGCTGGACCGGTTCGGCTTCAGCGGCGCGCGGATCCGTTCGTCGCTGCTGTGGCGCACCAGTCGTGTGACCGATCCGGTCACCGGCGAGCAGCGCGCGATCTCCGAGGAGAAGCCGGTCGAGGGCGAGATCGTCCTGACCCAGGATCTGCCCGCGTTGCGCATGCACTGGGGACTGGAGGTCGGCCACATCGCCGAGCGCGAAACGAAATACCGCTTCGACGAAATCGCGCGTGAGTCGGAAGGCGCCAGCTGGACGCTGTTCGTCGAACGCCGTATCGGCAGCCACTGGCGCGTGCGCGCCGAAGCGACCGACCTGTTCGGCCGCGATTTCGTCGAAACACGCGAAAAATACGATGGACCACGCTCGACTTATCCTGTCGCGGAAATCGAACGACGCGAGCGCACCACGCCCGGCTACTTCGGCCTGAGCTTCCGCCGGGATACCGGTGGCGATCGTTGACGGAGGCATCGACCCGCCGCATGCGCTTGCGGTATCGACCCGCCCTCGTCCCTTCTTGTGACGGGCAGGCGCGGCTGTTTCAGTCCGACGTCCCGTCGTAATACGGACGATCCGGCCAGCCCTGCGGCACGTCCTGGCCGTAGTAGCCGCCGCCCTTGAGGAAGCGCTCGCGCCGCTGCAGTTCGTCCGGATCGGATTTGCTGTCCCAGCTGCGCACACCATTCTTCAGGTCGTCCGGGGTCAGCACCAGCGGTTCCCACACCGCCTCGCCCATCACGTCATGCAGGGTGCAGGTCAGGGTCGGCGTCTTGCCGGTCATGTCGAAACGCATCAGCCCGACATTGACCGAACGGGTCCAGGTGTCGCGCACGCGCACTTCCGGTGCCTGTCGTATGTTCTTGCTGGCGGGCATCTGCGCCAGCGGCGACGAACAGAAATCGTAGATGTCGTAACCGCCCTGCTCCGAACGCGGGATGCAGTTCAGTTCGCCCATGTGCGAATCGCCGGAGATGCAGACCACGCCGCCGATGTCGTTGTCGCGGATGAAATCGAAAATCTCGTTGCGCTCGGTCAGGTACACACCCCACGAGTCGCCGCCGTCCTCGTTCTCCGCCGCCGACCAGCCGCCGCCGATGGCCAACACCTTGAACGGCGTGCGACTGGCCTTGAGCTCGCGCTTGAGCCAGGCCTTCTGCGCGGCGCCGAGCATGGTCTTGTGGGCATTGTCGATCTTGTCGGTGGCGTCGCGATGGTAGCGGCCGTCGAGCACGAAAAAATCCACGCCGCCGTAATGCTGCTTGAAATACACGCCCGGATTGCCGGACTCGCCATAACCCGGATTGGCCCAGAAATTCCGGAAGGTCCGCAGCGATTCCGCCTTGATCGGATTGCGACCATCGGAATCGTTGTAGCCGAAATCGTGGTCGTCCCAGGTCGCCAGTTGCGGCGTCGAGCGCAGCAGCGGTTCCAGCCGCTCCACGACCCGGCCGCGTCCGTACAGATCGACCAGTGCCTGGCGCTGGTCGCTGTCGGCATAGATGTTGTCGCCCAGCCACAGGAACATGTCAGGCTGCAACTGGCGCACCGCGTTCCAGATGCGCTGGTCGGGATCGAACTGGATGCGACAGCAGGAACCGAACGCGATGCGGAAATCGGCGGCGCCGGCCGGTGCGGTTTTCGTCTGGTGCGGCAGGAACTGGTAGCGATCGCTCTCACCGGCATACTTGAGGCGATACCAGTAGGTCGTGTCCGGTTGCAATGCTTCGGCGCGCAGCACGACGCAGCAATCCTCCTCCGCTTTCGCCATCGCACTCGAGCCAGCCAGCACATTGCGGAAGTCGCGGTCGGTGGAATATTCCAGCTGGACCTCGAACGCGCCGCTGGCGCGCACCCACACGGTGAAATGACGAGGTCCCGGCGTACCGATCATCGGACCCTGCAGCGCGCGCGGATAGCCCAGCACTTTCGCCAGCGCGCGCGGAAGCAACGCCGACAGCGAGCCCAGCAGACCGGCGGCCAGGAAGCTGCGGCGATCGAGTTTCATGAGGCCTCCGTGCTGGCCAGCGCCAGGTTGAGCCGTTGCAGCAGCGCTTCATGGATCGCGCCGTTGGAGATGCAGACGTTCTGGCCGTGCAGGTCCAGAGGTGCGCCGGCGGCGGACGTGGCGATGCCGCCGGCTTCGCGCACCAGGATGACGCCCGGTGCCATGTCCCAGGCCTGCAAGGCGCGCTCCCAGTACGCATCCCAACGACCTGCGGCGGTCCAGGCCATGTCGACGGAGCAGGCGCCGGTGCGACGGATCCCGGCGGTCTGGCCGCTGAGCAGCGTCATCTCGCGCGCGAACAGCGGATGATCCGGCTTGCCGGCAAAAGGAATGCCGCAGGCAAGCACGGCCTCGATCAGGGTGGCGCGCGTCGACACGCGGATCCGCCGCCCGTTGCACCAGGCGCCCCTGCCCCGCTCTGCGACGTAAAGCTCGTCGAGCATCGGCAGATAGGTGACGCCGGCGATCACCTCGCCGTCGTCGGCCAACGCGATGTTCACTCCCCACAACGGGCAGCCGAACAGGAAATTGGTGGTGCCGTCCAGCGGATCGACGATCCAGCCGCGGGCCGCGTCGGCGCCATCGATCGCACCACCTTCCTCGCCGAGGAAAGCGTAGCCGGGCCGCGCCCTGGCGAGGATCGCGTGCGTGGTGCGCTCGGCTTCCTCGTCGGCGATCGACACCAGGTCGGCCGGTCCGCTTTTCGAACGCACGCCCAGTGCCGACAGCTGGCCGAAGTGTTTGCGCAGGCCTTCGCCGGCGGCCTGCGCCGCCTCGATCATCGCCTTCAGTTCACTCGATGGTTCAAGCACGTCGTCTTCCTCAATCGCGCAAGCGCGTACGCCACAGGCTGGCGGCGAGCAGCATGGACAGCACCGACGAACCGATCCAGAACCAGATCGCCGGGCCGAAATCGTAGACGCGGACATCGCCGGCCATCGTCATGCCGCGCTCGATCAGGATGCCCGACACCTGCTCCTGTATCGCCGCACCGATGTAGCTGAAGATGCCGATCACGCCCATCGCCGCGCCGGCCACGCGCTTGGGCGCGATGTCCACCGCGAACAGGCCGCCCAGCGACGTGACCAGGCCGGTCAGGCCCATGCCGAACAGCAGCATGCCGATCACCAGTGTCGGCATCGTGGTCGGCCCGAAGAAGATCAGGCCCAGGCCGACCAGCTCGAGCAGCGCGAACAGCAGGTTGACCGGTGGCCGCCGTGCCGCGAAGAACTTGTCGGAGATGAAGCCGAAACCGATCGCACCGGCCATGCCGGCCAGGGTGCTGATCATCAGCAGGGTGCCGGCGGCGGGCAACGAGAAGCCGCGTGCTTCCTGCAGGTAGAGGATGCCCCACGAATTGATCGCGTAACGGGTGACGTAGGTGGTGGCGCTGGCCAGGCACAGCACCCAGATCGCCGGGATCCTGAGGATCGACAGCTGCAGGCCAAGCACCGTCTTGACGCCCGGCTTGGCGGCCTCCCTGTAGTGGTCGTTCTTCCAGTCGTTGACCGTCGGCAATCCGAGCGTGCGTGGCCGATCCTGCAGCAGGACGTAGCAGCCGATCGCGGTGGCGATGCCGATCAGGCCCGGCCCCCAGAATCCCCAACGCCAGCCCAGCGCCGCGACCGCCGCACCGACCACGAGGAAGGTCAGGCCCTCGCCGATGGAGTGCGCGGTACTCCACACGCCGTAGGCGCGGCCGCGTTCGCGATTGGAGAACCAGCTGGTCATGGCGACCACGCCGCCTGGCGCACCGAAACTCTGGAACCAGCCGTTCAATCCCCACAACACGACCGCCATCCACAGCGTGGTGGTGAAACCCATCGCCAGGTTGCACAACGCGGTCATCAGGAACGCGAAGGCCAGGAAGCGCTTCATGTTGGCGTGGTCGGCGAGGAAGCCGTTGGTCAGCTTGCCGATGGCATAGGTATAGAAAAGCGCCGAACCGATCAGCCCCAGCTCCGTCGGCGAGAAGACACCGCCGTCGATCAGCGGCTTCTTGACCACGCCCAGGGCCAGTCGACAGGTGTAGATCAGGCCGTAACCCAGGGTGATCGCCAACATGACCCGCAGGCGGTGCCTGCGGAACAGGCCGTCGATCGCCGCAGCATCGTCGATCGCGGGGCGATCGACGCCCGTCGCGAAGAATCTCAGGAAACCAGCCGCCACGAATCTCTCCTCCCCGGAATCGATCGGACCTGCGTCGTTGCGCGAGCCTGTTTCGGACAGCCTATTTCATTGTGTATTAAAATGGAAGAAATATTCCATTATCGAAGTTCATGACCAGGTCGCTCCAGCCACGACCTCTGTCCGGTGCGAAGAATCGAAGCGCTCCGTTTTCTCATCGCATCGAAGGCAGCACGAAACTCTGGTCCGTCACCGCGCCGCCCCTGGGCCAACGTTGCGTCACGGTCTTGGTCCGGGTGAAGAAGCGCACGCCATCGAGGCCGTACTGGTTCAGGTCGGAAAAGCCCGAGCGCTTCCAGCCGCCGAAGCTGTGGTACGCGACCGGCACCGGAATCGGCACGTTGATGCCGACCATGCCGACCTCGACCCGCGCCGCGAACTCGCGCGCGGCGTCGCCATTGCGGGTGAAGATCGCGACGCCGTTGCCGTACTGGTGCTGCGACGGCAGGGCAACGGCTTCCTCGAAGGTCTGTGCGCGGACGATCTGCAGCACCGGCCCGAAGATTTCGTCGCGATAGGTCTGCATGTCCGCGGTGACGTGATCGAACAGGCACGGCGCCAGGAAGAAACCCTGCTCGTGGCCGGGCAGCGAGAAGCCGCGGCCATCGACGAGCAGTTCGGCGCCTTCTTCCACGCCGATGCGGATGTAATCCTCGATCCTGGCCTTGTGCGCGGCGCTGATCACCGGACCGTAATGCGCCTGCGGATCGGTCGAGACACCGACGCGCAGGCCACGGATGGCCGCGACCAGTTTTTCGCGTAGTGCCAGTGCGGTGTCGTCGCCGACCGGCACCACCACCGGCAGCGCCATGCAGCGCTCGCCAGCGGAGCCATAGGCCGCGCCGACCAGGTCGGCGACGGTCTGGTCGAGGTCGGCATCGGGCAGCACGATGGCATGGTTCTTCGCGCCGCCCATCGCCTGCACGCGCTTGCCGTGCGCCGCGCCCAGCGCATGCACCGACTGCGCGATGTCGGAGGAGCCGACGAAGCTCACCGCCTTGATCGCCGGATGCCTGAGGATGGCCTCGACGATGTCCTTGTCGCCATGCACGACGTTCAACACGCCGGCGGGCAGGCCGGCCTCGATCATCAGTTCGGCCAGCCGCACCGGCACCGAGGGATCGCGTTCGGAAGGCTTGAGGATGAAGGCGTTGCCGCTGGCGATGGCCGGCCCGAACATCCACATAGGGATCATCGCCGGGAAGTTGAACGGCGTGATGCCGGCGACGACACCCAATGGCTGGCGCATCGAATACACATCGATGCCCGGCCCGGCGCCCTCGGTGTATTCGCCTTTCAGCAGGTGCGGGATGCCGCAGGAAAACTCGATCACCTCCAGCCCGCGCTGGATGTCGCCCCTGGCATCGGCGATGACCTTGCCGTGTTCGCTGGACAGCAACTGCGCCAGTTCGTCCATGTGCGCTTCCAGCAGCCGCTTGAACTCGAACATCACCCGTGCGCGGCGCTGCGGATTGACCCGCGCCCACACCTCCTGCGCCGCGACCGCGCTATCGACCGCGCGATCGAGTTCGCCGGCGGCGGCCAGCGACACCCGCGCCTGGACCTGGCCCGTGTTCGGATCGAAGACGTCGCCGTGGCGACCGGAAGCCCCGACGACCCCATGGCCGTCGATGAAGTGTTCGATGTTGCGCATGTCGTGCTCCTCGAGGGAGTAGAAAACAGAGTGTCGTCAGCGTTTCTGGCGGACGATCCAGTCGTGCGCCGGATCGTTGCGGAAGATCCAGCGGCGGTTCGGTCCGGCCATGACGTTGAGGTAGTACAGGTCGTAGCCGTGCGGTGCGCCGACCGGGTGGTAACCGCGCGGCACCATCACCACGTCGCCATCCTCGACTGCGATGGTTTCATCCAGCGAACGGTCGTCGGTATAGACGCGCTGGAAGGCGAAACCCTGCGGTGGGTTCAGGCGGTGGTAATAGGTTTCCTCCAGCGCGGTTTCCGCTTCCGGCGCGGCGGTGTCGTGCTTGTGTGGCGGATAGCTGGACCAGTGGCCGCCCGGCGTGATCACCTCGACCACCAGCAGGCTCTCGGCGGGTTCGTTCTCGGGCAGGATGTTGCGGACATGGCGCGTGTTGGTGCCGCTGCCGCGCGTTTCGCGCGACATGTGGGCGTCGTCGATCACGCGCGGCTGGCCGGCGCCCTTGCCCGGCGCCGTGCAGACCGCCAGTTCGATGGAACTGCGAGCGACGACGGCGTAGGCCATGCCAGCGGGCACGTAGACCGCGCCCGGCGCACGATCCTCGAACGGTGTCGCGCGCCCGCCCAGGGCGGCGAAGGTTTCGCCGGCCACGGTGACGTCGGCAGTGCCCGCCACGATCACCAGGCAGGCCTCGCGCCCGGCTTCGCCGCCGGCGTACTGCTGGCCCGCGTCCAGTCGCACGATCCTGAATCCGACATGCCGCCAGCCGGCACTGGCGGGCGTCACCTCCAGCACCGTGCCGTCGGCGCCGGCGGCCTGCGGGCGCACGCGCAACGTGGCCATCACTGCAGCCCGGCCTGCGCGGCCTCACGCCTGAGCGTGGCCAGGCCGAGCGCGGCGTAGGTGCGCGGATCGGCGATCGCCGGATCCTGCTCGGCCTCGATCACGATCCAGCCGTGATAGTCGATGCCCTGCAGCGCGCGCATGATCGCGGCGTAATCGAGGCTGCCATCGCCCGGCACGGTGAACATGCCGGCCAGCACGCCATCGAGGAAACTCGATCCATTCTCCCTTGCAAGCGCAAAGGTGTCGCGGCGCACGTCCTTGCAGTGCACGTGCGCGATGCGCTCCGGGAACTTGCGGATCACCAGCAACGGATCGATCCCGCCCAGCGCGGCGTGGCCGGTGTCCAGGGTCAGCCCGACCGATTCGTCGGTGTGCCTGAGGAAGGCATCCAGGTCGTGCAGCGATTCGACCACCGTGCCCAGGTGATGGTGATAGGCGAACTTCAGGCCCTGGCTTTCCACGTAGTCGGCCACTGCGGTCATGCGCTCGCCGAAGCGCGGCCAGTCGCCGGCGTCGAGGCTCGGCGTCGCGGTCATGGCCTGCGTGCGGTCGCCATGGATCGCGTTGCTGGTCTCGGCGAACACGAACACCTCGCTGCGCATCGCCTTGAGCAATGCCAGGTGCGGCTGCAGTGCGGCGATCTCGGCATCGGCGTCGCGCAGCAGCAGCGCGCCGCTGTACCAGCCGCCGATCAGGTCGAGGCCGTAGCTGCCCAGCAGCAACCCGAGCGTGGCCGCATCGCGCGGAAACCTGCCGCCCAGCTCGACGCCTTCGAAACCGACATCGCGGATGTCGGCCAGGATGCTGTCCAGCGGCGTGTCGCCACCCAGCTCGGGCATGTCGTCGTTGGACCACGCAATCGGGCTGACCCCGAACCGGATAGCGCTCATGACAGATCTCGCTTCATGCGCACGCCGGCCTCATAGGCACGGCGCGCGGCGTTGACTTCGGGGCGGTCGGATACTTCGGGGACGGCGACGTCCCACCACCAGCCGCCGGCTTCGGTGGTTTTCATCGGATCGGTATCGACGACCACGACATACGAACGCTCCGCTTCGCGCGCACGCGCCAGCGCCGCGGACAGTTCGCCGAGCGTGGCGACGTGTTCGGACAATGCGCCGAGGCTGCGTGCGTGCGCGGCGAAATCGATCGCCGGCAGCGTGTCGTGGCGGCTGTCGACCAGCAGGTTGTTGAAGCCGGGACTGCCGGTGGCCTGCTGCAGGCGATGGATGCAACCGAAGCCGCGGTTGTCCAGCAGCACCACGATCAGCTTGTGGCCCAGCATCACCGACGTGGCCAGTTCCGAATTCATCATCAGGTAACTGCCGTCGCCGACCATCACCACGACCTCGCGATGCGGCTCGGCCATCTTCACGCCGAGTCCGCCGGCGATCTCGTAGCCCATGCACGAATAACCGTATTCCAGGTGATAGCCGCCGGACCTGGAGGTGCGCCACAGCTTGTGCAGTTCGCCGGGCAGGCCGCCGGCGGCGCAGACCACGATGGCGTCGTCGTCGACCGCGGCCTGCACCGCACCGATCATCTGCGCGTCGCTGGGCAATGCCTGTACCTGCTCGCCGGCGGTCGCGGCGTCCACTGCCTCATGCCATGCGGCGATCGCATGCCGGTCGCGGGCGATGACATCCTCAGTGACGCACGCGCCCTGCAAGCGTGCGGCCAGCGCCTCGATCACCACGCGCGCGTCGCCAACCACCGGCCGGGCGCCGTGCTTGTGGGCGTCGAAGGCCTGCACGTTGACCTGGAACAGCTTGCGATCCGCGAACAGGCTGCGCGAACCGGTGGTGAAGTCCTGCAGGCGCGTGCCGATGCCGATCACCAGGTCGGCTTCCTGCGCCGCCAGGTTGGCCGCGCTCGATCCGGTAACGCCGATCGATCCCAATGCGCGCGGATGCCGCCAGGGCAACGCGCCCTTGCCGGCCTGGGTTTCCGCGACGGGAATGCCGGTGCTTTCGGCCAGCGCCGCCAACGCCGATTCGGCCTGGCTGTAGCGCACGCCGCCACCGGCCACGATCAACGGCCGCTGCGCCGCGGCGATCGCGTCGACCAGCGCGGTCAGTTCATCCGCGTCGGCAGGCTGGCGACGTTCGTGCCACAAGCGACGCTCGAAGAAGGCCACGGGATAGTCGAAGGCCTCGGCCTGCACGTCCTGGCACAGTGCAAGTGTCGCCGGACCGCAGCCCGCCGGGTCCAGCATCGTCGCCAGCGCCCTGGGCAGCGCATCCATGATCTGCTCGGGCCGCATGATGCGATCGAAGTAGCGCGACACCGGCCGCAGGCAGTCGTTGACCGAAGCGGTGCCGTCGCCGAAATCCTCGAGCTGCTGCAGCACCGGATCGGGACGGCGACTGGCGTAGACATCGCCGGGCAACAGTAGTACCGGCAGCCGGTTGACGTGCGCCAGCGCGGCGGCGGTGACCAGGTTGGTCGCGCCCGGGCCGATCGAGGTGGTGCAGACCATCGCGCGTTGCCGCCGCATCTGCTTGGCATAGGCGATGGCGGCCAGCGCCATGCCCTGTTCGTTGTGCGCACGCCAGGTGGGCAGCACGTCGCGCGCGGCATGCAGCGCCTCGCCCAGCCCGGCGACGTTGCCATGTCCGAAGATCGCCCAGACCCCGGCGAAATAAGGCACTTCCTCGCCATCCACGCGCACATGCTGCGCGGCCAGCCAACGCACCGTGGCCTGCGCAGCGGTCAGGCGGACAACGCTCATCTCAGACCACCTCGCTCACGTTGGACACGCCGACCTGTGCCCGCGCGATGCGCCAGGCCTCGACCAGCACCGCGAAGCGACGCGACAGGTCGGCGATCGCGGCATCGTCGTCGATCTCTCCAGCCAGCCATTGGCTCGCAGTCCCGGCGAAGATCGTACGCCCCACCGCGAAACCCTTGACGATCGGCGTCGAGGCTGCCGCCTGGAACGAAGCGATCAACTCGCCTTCCGGCGCCGACAGTCCCAGCAGCAGCACGCCGCGGCAATACGGATCGTTGCCGGCGATCGCGCGCTCGATGTTGCGCCACGCCAGCGCACTGTCGTTGGGTTCCAGCTTCCACCAGTCCGGGCGCATGCCCAGGTCGTAGAAGCGCTGCATCACGCGCGACACCGTGTCGTCACCTACCCCACCGTTGCGCGAGGCGATGATTTCCACGAGCAGTTCATGCCGCGTCTTGCGCACGGCATCCTGCAGCCGCAACAGCTGGCGCTCCTGGCGTTCGCGCAGGTCGGCCGGATCGTCCGGGTGATAGAACACAAGACACTTGACCACATGGTTGGCGGGCCAGGTCAGCAGTTCGGTGGCGACATCCGCGTCGCCTTCGAACTCCAGCGGACACGAACCGGGCCGCTCGATCGGTCGCCCGATCCAGTACGGATGATCCGCGGCAGCTTCCAGCCCGCGCATGCCGAAGCGCCCGTCGATCAGCACGCCGAAACGCGGATCGCCCTGCGCCAGTCGATCCACCGCCTTGAGCGCGAGCGCCTTGAACCCGGCGATGCGCGCGGGATCGGCGCCGACCTGTTCGCACAGCGCCTCGAACTGGCTGCGATGGTCCACCGCCAGCACGGTCAGTTCATCCCAGGTGCCGGCCCGCGTCGTTGCCGCATGCACGTGTTCGAGCGCCGCGTCGTCGCGCAGCCGGCACGGCCGCGCGCCATCGGCCAGGAACTGCTGAAGTTCCTCCCAGCTCGGCATGGCCGGCGAACAGCCATGCCGCGACACCACGATCGCGCCGCAGGCATTGCCGTATTCGCAGGCGGTTTCCAGTGGTTCGCCGCGCAGCCAGCCGCGCAGGAATCCGGCCATGAACGCGTCGCCGGCGCCAAGCACGTTGAACACCTCCACCGCGAAGCCGGGGCCGGTCACACCCTGCTCGAGCCGGTCCGGGATCGCGCCGGGAAAGGCGGAACAGCCGTGCGCGCCGCGCTTGCAGACCAGCAACGCGGCGGTCTTTTCGCGAATCGCGCGCAGCGCCGCGATGGTATCGGTGCTGCCACCGAGGATATGCATCTCCTCCTCGGTGCCGACGACCAGATCGCACAACGGCAATACCTGCTGCAGGCGCGCGGTCACCGCATCGTCGGCGACGAAACGGTTCTCGCCGCGGTCCTTGCCGGTCAATCCCCACAGCACCGGGCGGTAATCGATGTCGAACACCACCCGCGCGCCGGCTTCGCGCGCGATCCGGCACGCATGCACCGACGCATCGAACACGTTCGGACGCGACAGATGGGTGCCGTTGATCAACACCGCCCCGGCCGAGCGGATGAAGTCAGGATCGATGTCCGCGTCGTCCAGCGCCATGTCGGCGCAATTCTCGCGATAGAAGATCAGCGGGAAGGTGTCCGGATCGCGGATGCCGAGAAACACCAGCGCAGTCAGGCGCTCGTCGTCGTCGCGCACGCCCTGCGTGGAGACGCCCTCGCGGATCAGCTGCTCGCGGATGAAACGGCCGAAGTGGTCGGCGCCCACGCGCGTCACCAGCCCGCTGCGCAGGCCCAGCCGCGACGCGCCGACCGCGGTATTGGTGGGGCTGCCGCCGATGTACTTGGCGAAGGACGCCATGTCTTCCAGCCGGCCGCCGATCTGTTCGCCGTACAGGTCGATGCATGATCGGCCGATGGTGACCAGGTCCAGTGGTTGCTCCGTCGCCGCCATGCAGGCCGCCCCTCATCCCGTCTGGACGCCGATCGCCCTCGCTGGATGTAATGTATATTCCATAATTAGAATACAAGCAACATATGTTTCATTTCTTGCCACGCCTGGTGACGGCGCCCGGCTTGCGCGGCGCCTGGCTGGCGGCGAACGCGTAGGAGATGACCAGCGCCTGCGCCAGGCACATCGACGCGGACAGGGAACGGAACTTGCGGATCTCGGCCTCGCGTACCTGCAGTACCAGCGCCGCCGGCTTGGCCACGGGACTGACCAGGCTGTCGCTGATCGACAACACCTTGCAGCGCCGCTCCGTCGCGGCATCGACCAGGTGCACCATCTCCTCCGCATAGGGGTGGTAACTCACCACGATCAGCAGGTCCTTCGCGGTGATGCCGTGCATCTGCTGCACGGACATGCCGCCGAGGCCATCGATGAACACCGTGCGCTTGTCCACCTGCAGCAGCGAATAGGACAGATAGGCCGCCACCGGGAACGAACGCCGGAACCCGGCCACGTACACCGTCTCGGCTTTGGCGATCAGCTTCACCGCGCTGGCCAGGTCCTCGCGGCCGGTGATCTTGCCCAGGTTCTGCAGCGCCAGGATGTTGCCCTCGACGAACTCGCCCAGCACCTGCCCCGGATCGCCGACCGCCTTGCCTTCCACGCCCTGCGCGAACTCGCGCACGCGCTCGCCATAGCCCAGCGACGCGGCGCCGGACAGCAACCCGTCGCGGAACAGCCGCTGCATCTGGGTGGCGCCATCGAAGCCGAACGACTTGGCGAAGCGCACGATCGCCGATGGCTGCACGCCGGTGCGTTCGGCCAGCACCGCCAGGGTCTCCAGCGCGACCGCATTGGGCTCGTCCAGCACGTAGCGCGCGATCTGCTGCAGGCGTTTGCTCAACGATTCGTAGCGCACCAGGATCGCCGCACGCAGTTCCTCTGCGCTGGTCGGCGGCGTATTCGATTCGGCCATGAGCCGCTCCTCTCGATGGGTCAATCTTGGAATGGGTCGGATCGGAACCGGCGTGCCTGCGGCCCGGCTGTACTCATGGAATATCGTGGAAATTCCATTACACTACAAATTCGAACATATATTCCATTATCCGTCCGATCCTGGAGCCATTGTGGAACGAATCGACGTGGCACTGATCGGCGCCGGACGGATGGGGCAGATCCACGGCCCCCACGCCGCCGAGACTCCGGGCCTGCGGCTCAGGTACGTGGTCGATGCCCGCGCCGATGCCGCCGACGCGCTGTGCCGCCGGACCGGCGCCACGAGCGCCACGCTGGCGCAGGCGCTGGACGATCCTTCGATCAAGGGCGTACTGATCTGCAGCCCCACCGACCAGCACTTGGCGCATGCACTGGCGGCACTGGATGCCGGCAAGGCGGTGTTCTGCGAGAAACCGATCGACCTCGACCTGCAGAAGGTTGTGCAGGCGCGCGCGCGTTTCGACCGCGCGCGTTTCCTGCTCGGCTTCAACCGTCGCTTCGACCCGAATTTCCGCGCGCTCCGGCAACGCCTGCTGGCCGGCCAGGCCGGGCGACTGGAGACGCTGCACCTGGTCAACCACGATCCGGCGCCACCGCCGCCCGGCTTCATCCCGAGCAGCGGCGGCCTGTTCAAGGACTTCACCATCCACGACCTGGACCTGGCGCGCTGGCTGCTGGACGAAGAGCCCGTGCAGGTCTACACCGCCGCCAGCTGCCTGGTCGATCCGGAGATCGGCCGGCTCGGCGATGTCGACACCGCGCGCACCGTGCTGAAAACCGCCAGCGGCCGCCTGTGCGTGGTCTCCAATACGCGGCGCAGCGGCTACGGCTACGACCAGCGCATCGAAGCCTTCGGATCGACGGGCATGATCGCCGTCGGCAATGCGCAGTGCGACACGGTGCAGACCCTGGACGAAGGCGGCGTCACCGGCGCGGCGATCCAGCCCGGTTTCGCCGAACGCTACCGCGAGGCCTATCGCGCCCAGATCCATCATTTCGCCGATGTCGTGCATGGCCGCGCCGAACCTCTGGTCGGCTACGCGGACGGCATCGCCGCACTGGTCCTGGCCGAGGCGTGCGCGGCATCGGCACGCAGCGGCACTGTCATCACCCTCTGAGAGAAACGCACATGCACAAAGTCGTCCTCATCGGCGCGGGCCGCATCGGCCGCATCCACGCCAGCAATGCCGCACGGCACCCGCGCCTGCAACTGGCCGGCGTGATCGATGCCATCGATGCTTCCGCGCAGGCACTGGCTCAGGAACACGGCGCGCCGGTACTGACCCTCGACCAGGCCATGGACGATGCCGATATCGGTGGCGTCATCATCGCCAGCTCCACCGACACCCACCTGGACTACAGCGTGCGCGCCGCGGCCGCGGGCAAGGCGGTGTTCTGCGAGAAGCCCATCGACCAGGACCTCGGCCGCGCCCGCGCGGCAAGCGCCGCGCTGTCCTCGGCGCGATTGCTGCTGGCCTTCAACCGGCGCTTCGACCCTAACTTCCGTGCGCTCAAGGCGAAGCTCGACAGCGGCGCGATCGGCACGCTGGAAAGCCTGCAGATCACGTCAAACGATCCCGCCCCGCCACCGCCCTCCTACATCGCCGTGTCCGGCGGCCTGTTCAAGGACATGGCCATCCACGATTTCGACATGGCGCGCTGGCTGCTGGGCGAGGAGCCGGTGCAGGTGTATGCCGTGGGCAGCTGCCTGGTGGACCCGGAGATCGGCAGGCTCGGCGACATCGACACCGCGCGCACCGTGCTGAAGACGGCGTCGGGCCGGCTGTGCGTGATCTCCAACAGCCGCCGCTCCGGTTTCGGCTACGACCAGCGCATCGAAGCCTATGCCTCCGCCGGCATGGTCCGCGCCGACAACGTCACCGAAAGCACGGTGCAGGTCTGGAGCGAAGCCGGCGCGGCCGCGGACCGCTTCCAGAATTTCTTCCTCGACCGCTACGCCGAAGCGTACCGGCAGGAGATGGACCATTTCGCCGACATGCTCGATGGCACGCCTGCGGCGGTCGGTTACGCCGATGGTGTCGCTGCATTGGCACTGGCCGAAGCGGCGGCGCGTTCGCTGGCACTCGGACAGCCAGTGGCACCCTGATCAATACCGCCTGACCGGAAGCCCAATCACGCAAGCCGCCTCCGGGCGGCTTGTCGTTTTTCCATACGGCGGAATCCCGTGCGGCATTGAATCAGCCGCGCCGACCCTTCGCGAAGGCGATTTTTGCCTTCCGGAAGGCGATCGGAGTTATCGCGAAGCCGGTTTTCACCTTCGGGAAAGCAGGCCGGGTGATCGCGAAGACAATTCCGCATTCGCGAAGGCGGGAATCGGCTTCCGCAAGACTTTCGGCGCCTTGCGGAAGACCTGGAACGGATTTCCGACAGCACCCGGCGCCTTCGGAAGCGCACGTGAGCTCCTTGGAGCGGCTTCGCCACAGCCAGGCACCAAGACAGCCATCCATGGGCTGTCGGCGCCAAGCTTCATGAGGTGGACAAACCCAAAAAAAACGGTGGCCCGAAACCGGGCCACCGCAAATGAGGTACCGCAACCGTTGCCGGCGGCTTTGACGGCTAGAACACCATGCGCAGGGTCAGCGTCCATTTCGGCGAGGAACGCTCGCGCTCGATCTCGTAGGCGTCGACGTTGAACGCGGCCTGGTTGGCGATGATCTCCGCGCCGTTGTCGCCGTCGAAGCCGGCCTCGGCCTGGATGCTGTTGGCGTCGAGCACGTTGTTGCCGGTCAGGCGCAGCACCATGTTCTTGGTCAGCCGCTTCTCGAAGAACAGCTCCAGGTTGCCGTCATACCACTGGCGCTCGATCTCGCCATAGGTCACGAACTGCGACTCGCCCTGCTTCTGGAAGCTGAAGCCGAAGCTGGCATCCCAGCTGGGGATGTTCTGGGTCACGCCGAAGTTGTAGACATAGCTGGGCTGGAAATCGATCGGGATGCTGCTGCCGGTCGCCGGATCGTCGCGCTCCGAACGCAAGCGCGTGTAGTTGGCGAACACGCCGGTTTCCGGCAGGTCGAAGAACTCCAGTGGCGTGGACAGATCGAACTCGATGCCGCGCACGTCCGCCTCGCCGATGTTGCGATAGCTGTAGAGCGAACCGGGGAAATTCTCCGGATCCAGCCCCAGGTCGCTGACCGGCAAGCCGGTGTTGACCAGCCCGATCAGGTCGGAGATGCGGCGCGAGAACAGGTTGACGCCGAAGATGCCGCGCTTGCCGAAGCGACGCTCGTAACCCAGGTCGAAACCCACCGAGGTCTCGAAATCCAGATCAGGGTTGCCGATGGTGACGTCCTCGTCGCCCGGCGATTCCAGCGAGAACGCCGGGATCAGCAGATCGATGCTGGGACGGCGCACGGTACGCGCGACGCTGAAGCGGAACTGATCGTTTTCGGTCGCCTTCCACTGGATGTGCGCCGACGGATTGAGCATGAAGACGTCGTTTTCGGCGTGCCCGTCGATGGTGTCCTGCAACGCCCCGCCTTCCGAGAACTCGCTGCGATAGGCCTGCTCGGCCTTGGTGCTTTCCGCGCGCAGGCCGGTTTCCAGCGAGACCTTGGGATTGATTTCCCATTTCAGCCGCGCGTAGGCGTCGAGCCGGCGCTCCTCGTAGCTGAAGTGGCCATCGTTGGTGGTGAAGTCATCCTCGCCCAGGCCATCGTCGATGATCAGGCGATAGTCGCGATCCTTGTTCTTGGCGAACAGGCCCGCCTTCAGTTCGACCCCGTCGATGCCGATGGCTTCCGCGAAGCCGGACATGCGCCGGGTGACCGAGGCGCCGAAGATCCATTCCGTATCGACGGCATTGTTGTCCTCGCGGTTCACCAGGTTGTCCCGGAGCTCCTCGAACGTGTCCTCGATGCCGTCGTCCTTGAAACGGTTGTAGCTGAGTTCGGTATCGAATTCGGTCAACTCGCCCAGGTAGTGCTTGAACAACGCCGACACGCCGTAGCTGTCCTGCTGGAAATCGGCGTCCTGGAATTCCAGTTCCGGGTTGTCCATGTCCAGTCCGCCACGGCTGCCATCGCCTTCGAAGATCTTCGTGTCCTGGTGTTCCTTGCGCCGGGTGGACAACGCGAAGGCATCCAGGCGCAGGCTGGATTCCGGCGTCATCTGCCAGGTCAGGTCGCCGTTGAACGACTTGTCCCTGGAGTCGCGGCTGTCCTGTTCCTCGGTACGCTCGACCGCCGATGAATAATCCGGATGGTCGAACTGGGCCAGCCCGCGGCCATTGCCGCGGCGCGCGACCTCTTCGGCGAAGCCGACGGAATCGCCATCGAAGATTTCCTCCACCACGTCCTTGTTGTTGAAGCGCTCCTGCGTGTCCAGCGTCAGCGAATAGAACAGCGTCTTGCTTTCGTTGCGGCCAGACCACGATATCGAGCCGTTGCCGCGCGATTCGCCCGAGCGCGTGTCGCGGGTCACGCCGACGCGCGCCACGATGCCCGGCGGCAGGCTCTCGCCGTCCTTGAGGATGATGTTGATCGTGCCGCCGATGCCCTGGCTGTCGATGTCGGCGCTGGGCGACCGGATGATCTCGATCCGGTCGATGATCTCGGCCGGAATGCGGTCGACGAACACGGTGCGGTCGTTGCCTGCGCCGGGAATCGGACGCCCATTGACGAGGATCTGGGTGAAGCCCTGGCCGAGGCCGCGCAACTGCGGCGAATCGGATTCGCCGATATCGCTGGTGAATGCCACGCCCGGCACCCGCCGCAACTGGTCGCCTACCGACACCGGCTCGAACTTGGCGAAGAATTCCTGGTCGTAGACCAGTTCCGGCGCGGTGGTCTCGGTGCGGTTCCGGTACTGGATCTCGCCGCTGACCATCACCGCCTGCAACTCGGTCGGATCGGTTTCCGCCTTCTTTTCCTCTGCCGGTGGCGATTGGGGGGCGGCGTCCTGCGCCAACGCATAGCCTGGAACGATTGCGAGATTGCTCAATATGAATGCCGTCAGCGCATTTCTCTGGATCTTCCGCATTGTCTGGTCCCTCCCGAGGACATCCGCCACCAACCGGCAATGCCCCGCTGGATCGGGGTGGCTTGAATGGAGGCTACGAACAAACATTCCAAATTGCAACACATTTAGAATTTCTCTTGCAAAATAGGACCGGCCATGTGATCTTCCCGACAGATCGACAAGCCGGCCGGGGGTGCCATCCGTGGACAAGATGACTAGAAGATTCCGGCCGAATGCCGGCCTGCTCGCCGCATGCGTGGCATTGGCGATGTCGACGGCGTGTCCGGCGCAGGAACTCCGGCAGGACGTACCGGTGCTGGCGGCGCGGATGCAGACCCAGCCCAGCGCCAGCGGCGAGGTCAACGGCGCCGTCGTCGTGCACGATCGCGCCCGCCCCGCTCGCAGCCACGTGGTCGGTACCGCGGCGCTGGGTGGACTGGAGGTCTACGGCCTTGACGGCAAGCGCCTGGGCGCCACGCCCGCCGGCGAAGTCGCCGCGGTCGACGTCGATTACGGCTTCGCGCTGGGCAAGGGCAATGCCACGGTGCTGGCCGCCGTGGACACCACGCACAACAGCCTGCGCCTGTTCACGATGTCGGGCGCGACGTTGACCGAGGCCGGCGCGCGCGCGATCCCGCTGGGCTTCGCCGCCGAGGGCGTCTGCCTGTTCCGCAATCCGCTGG
The DNA here is from genome assembly GCF_007830035.1 of Luteimonas cucumeris. Lineage (GTDB taxonomy): Bacteria > Pseudomonadota > Gammaproteobacteria > Xanthomonadales > Xanthomonadaceae > Luteimonas_C > Luteimonas_C cucumeris. The sequence goes on from NZ_VLKN01000004.1 coordinate 459,114, forward strand.
ACCACGCGCTGTACGCCTTCGTGGTCGGCGATGGCGGCGAAATCGACCAGCAGTTGATCTACGCCAACGCGAGCGGCCAACTCGACGCGCGCCAGGTGCGGCGCATCAACGTGCCCTCGCCGCTGAAGCAATGCGCCGCAGACGCGCAGGGTCATGTGTATGCCAGCGAGGAGACGGTCGGCATCTGGCGCTTCAACGCCGATCCGGAAGCCGACGTCGCGGCCACGCTGGTGGACGCGCCGCGCCTGGGCCATATCCAGGAAGAAGTCGGCGGCATCGCGCTGCACGACGGCGGCGAAGGCAGCCGCTGGCTGATCGCATCGGATGCGTCCGCCGGACGCATCAACGTCTACGACCGCAGCCGCGACGACGTCTTCGTCGGCGCGGTCCAGGTCAGCGCCCCGGAGCAGGCCGAAGCCATCGCCGAACCGGGACCGCTGTTCGCCACCAGCGCCAACCTCGGCAAGGATTTCGCAAAAGGCATGCTGCTGGTCACCGACGAGGACGATGCCAACTACAAGGCGCTGTCCATCGCCGACCTGGGCAAGGCGTTGAACCTCGACCCCGGCACCGCACAGCAGGCGCGCAAGGCCGACAACACGGTGCCGACGGTCACCGCGCTGGTCGAGACCACGCCGGCGCGCAGTTACGGCGACGCTGCCGACGATCCGGCGATCTGGGCCAACCCTGCCGATCCGGCCGGCAGCCTGGTGGTCGCCACCGACAAGAAGGCTGGCATCTACCTGTACGACATGCAGGGCCGGGTCGTGCAGTTCCTGGCCGATGGCAAGATGAACAATGTCGACCTGCGCGAAGGCTTCGACCTCGATGGCGAGAAGATCGTGCTGGTCACCGCCAGCAACCGCACCGACGATTCCATCGCCATCTACAAGCTCGATACCGTGCAACGCAAGCTGGTCGCCATCGCCGATGGCGTGCAGCCCACCGGCATGGGTGATCCCTACGGCCTGTGCATGTACCGCAATGCCGACAGCGGCCGCAGCTTCGTCTTCGTCAACGGCGACGACACCCGCATGCGCCAGTGGGAACTGGTCGATGCCGGCAATGGCCGCGTCCGCGCCGAGCCGGTGCGCGACCTGACGTTCGATTCGCAGACCGAGGGTTGCGTCGCCGACGACGCCAGCGCCACGCTCTACGTCAACGAGGAAGACATCGCGATGTGGCGCCTGTCCGCGGAGCCCGACGGCGGCGACGCGCGGACCGCGGTGCAGCGCGTGGATGCCAATTCTGCGATCAGGGACGACCTGGAAGGCGTCGGCATCTACGACCTGGGCGACGGCCGCGGCTACATCGTGGTCTCCAGCCAGGGCAACGACACCTACGCGGTCTACCGGCGCGAAGGACGGCAGGAATACCTGGGTTCGTTCGCGGTGGTCGCCGACGCGTTGCGCGGCATCGATGGCATCTCGGAAACCGACGGCCTCGAAGTCACCAGCCGCAACCTTGGCCCCGGCTTCGAACACGGCGCGATGATCGCGCAGGACGGACGCAACGTGATGCCGGTGGAGAACCAGAACTACAAGTACGTTCCCTGGAGTGTGATCGCGCGCGAACTGAAGCTGGAGATGCGCGAGCCCTGAGGCTCGGCAGGAAGGCCCCCTGCGTCCCGCATTGCAGATGGCAGCTGCGGCCCAGCACAATGGGCCGCCGCCTTGGCGGCACCAGGGGGAAGTCACGGAACGCAATCGGGCTGCCGGACCACGGCGGCACGCGCGCCGCAGCGCCCCTTCCCGCGCTGATGCAGCGCTTCCGTTGCGACAAGGATGACGTCCCGATGAGCATTTCCTCCCACCGCGGCGCGCCGGCCCCGTTCTGGCAGCGGCTGCGGCCGATCACGCTGTATCCCGTGCGCGGCGGCGCCCTGCCCACGCTGATCGTGTTGACCCTGTGCAGCCTGCTCGCGCTGATCCCGGTGCTCGGCCTGATCGTCGCGCTGCTGGTCTGGCTGGCTGCGTACAAATATGCGTTCGAGATCCTGCGTGCCACCGCCGACGGCCGCATGGACCCGCCCGAAAGCGTGATCGGCGTGGACGATGGCGTGGTCTGGCGGCTGATCGCGCTGCAGTTCATCTACATCGTCGTCACGGTGCTGGCACTGGCCTTTGGCGGGCCCGTCATCGGCCTGCTGACCCTGGTCGTGATCGTGTTCCTGCAGCCAGGTTGCGTGATGTCGCTGGCCATCGACGGCAGCCTGAGTCGCGCGCTCAACCCTGCGACTTCGCTCGGCATCGTCGCGCGCGTCGGCTGGCCGTACCTGGCCGTGTTCGCATTGCTGTTCGTGATCCAGGCCAGTGCCCTCACCGCCGGCGCCTGGCTGTCGAAGGTCATGCCGCCGGTGATCGGCGACCTGATGCTGACGTTGTTCTCGTTCTGGGGCCTGTTCGCCGCCTTCCACCTGATGGGGTATCTGGTCTACCAGTACCACGACGCCCTGGGCTACGAGCCGGACAGCCATCGCCATCGCCTGCCGGCGCAGCATGACCGTGACGGCGAGTTGCTCGCACGCGTCGAGGAACTCGTGCGCGACGGCAACAACGACGCGGCGCTGGAACTGATGCGCGGCGAAGTGCGCAGCCGTGCGGTGAGCCTGGACACGCACGAGCTCTATCACCGGTTGCTGCGCCAAAGCGGCGACATGGTCGAACGCAGCGAGCACGCGCGCCAGTACCTCAACCTGCTGATGCTGGAAAACCAGGACCGCCGCGCATTGGGTCTGCTGCGTGAATCGCTCGATGCCGATCCCGACTTCACTCCGATGCAAAGCGAACACGGCGAACGCCTGGCCGAACGTGCGCGGCAGAGCGGGCAGTCGCAGCTCGCCCTCGATACCTTGCGCGCGATGCTGCGCGGACAGCCACGTCATCCGGCCGCGCCGCGCTGGGGGCTGGAGGCGGCGTTGCTGCTGGTCGATCGTTTCGGCCGCGACGATGAGGCGCGCGAACTACTGGAACAGGCGCTGTCGCGCTGCGAGGATCCGACGCTGCAGGAAAAGCTGGAGGCGGCGTTGAAGCCGTTGCGGGTGACTCCGGCCTGAGCCGTGAGCCGTGATTCGTGATCGGGGAATGGTGATTCGTAAAAGCAACAGCTGTTACCCCGGGCGCAAGCGAGGGAGCTGCTTTCAGGATTCGCGTGAAGAAGAAAAAGCAGATCCCTGGCTTCGCTCGGGATGACATCGGAGATGGATGCAGGCAGTAGCCGCCCACTGCTTGCAAACGCTTCAACCCGCGCCGTTCAACTCGTGCTCCAGCAGAAAGCGCGCCTTGACGGCCTGCGGCTGCTCGGGGTGCCGCTCGACCAGCCCACGCAGCACGCGTGCCTGGGCCTGACGCGCCTGCCGGTCGCGGTAGCCGAGGGCCAGCTCGAACCACAGCTGCGCCTGCACGGCGGCGGGGACGCGACCGACATCGCCTGCGTCCAGCAACGCTTCGGCCGCATCGAGTGCGCCGGCGCCGATCCAGCGCTTCAACAGCGCGTGGCGCTCGTCGTCATTCAGCACAACCCCGGCCTTCTCCAGCTCGGCGAGCGCTTCGCGTTGCGCCTGCACGCCGCTCGCGTCGTCGGCGGTCAGCGCGAGCAGTTCCCGAGCACGCTGCAGCAGCCGATCACGCCGGCCCGCATTGCGCGCCGCCCGGTACAACGCCAGCCGCACGTCGAAACGCTGCGGCTGCTCGCGTGCCAGTTCGTCGAGCAAGGCCTCCGCCTCGACCAGTTGCATCCGCCCCAGGTGCGCCTGCGCGCGTTCCCAGCGCGTGTCCTGCGCTTCCGCCGCGGCGGCGTCGCGTATGAAGCCGTCGCGCACCTGTCCGGTGGCGACCAGCACCGCGCCCAGCAGCGCACCACTGACCAGGCCGCCGGCATGGGCATCGAAGCCGATGCCGAGGTCGTCGTTGGCGAGCAGGTTGTAGACCTCCCAGCCCAGCCATACCGGCAACAGCCAGATCGCGGGTGCGCGCACGTAGTCGAAGACCACGCCGAACCAGTAGAAGAATCGCACCGGCTGCCGGCCCCAGACCACGCAGAACGCGCCCATCAGTGCCGCGATCGCGCCCGAGGCACCGAGCCCGCCTCCGCCATCGCCCCAGCGCCACCAGAGCGACGCGAGGCTCGCGCCCATTGCGCCAAGCAGATACACGCCGAGGAACCGCAGCGGACCCAGTGCACCCTCCACCAGCAGACCGAGCGCCATCAGGAAGATCATGTTGCCGATCAGGTGCATCACGTCGCCGTGCAGGAACGCCGACGCGAACATGCGCCACGGATCGGCCTCGGAACTGCGCGCGATGTGGCGCAGGGTGAACACCTCGTCCCGCAGCGCCTCGTAGCGTGATCGCAACGGGCGCCAGCGTTCCAGCTCGGTCGCGTCCTCGAACAGAGCGCCGTCGTGCAGTGCGCGGCTGAAGGCAACATCGTTCAGCGTCCGCATCGCCACGTAACCGGCGCGCCGGGCCGCCGGCACTGCGCGCAGTTCGGCCAGGGCCTCGTGCTGCTGTGTATCGCGCAGGTGCTTCTCGTAAGCCTGGATCTCGAACGTCCCCAGGTCGTGCTCGACGTAGAACCGCTGCAACTGACCAATGCGCTTCGTGTCGCCGCCCTGCAGCGTCAGGAAGACGAAGGCGTTCACCAGCACCAGCAGCATGGTCACGATCGGAAAGGTGGCGCGCGTGAGCGGCTGGTGCAGCGGCAGGATCAGCATGCGATGTCATTCCCCCTGGAACGCCGCAAAGCCTCGGCGATCGCGCCAGGTTGCGCAAGCCATCCCGCCTGCGCTCACCAAACCCCTTCAACCCGTCGTCAATGTTCGCGCAGATAGTCGACCACGCGATCGGCCAGGACCTCGGGACTTTCCTGGGCCGTGGACAGCTGCATTTCCGCTGCCAGCGGCGGCTCGTACGGCGAGTCGATGCCGGTGAAGTTGCGCAGCTGGCCGGCGCGGGCCTTGGCGTACAGGCCCTTCGGATCACGTTGTTCGGCGATGGCCAGCGGCGTGTCGACGTGGATCTCGACGAACTCGCCTTCGCCGAAGAGGGCGCGCGCCATGTCGCGTTCGGCGCGGAACGGGGAGATGAAGCTGACCAGCACGATCAGCCCGGCATCGGTCATCAGCCGCGCCACTTCCGCCACCCGGCGGATGTTCTCCACCCGGTCCTCGTCGGTGAAGCCCAGGTCCTTGTTCAGGCCATGGCGCAGGTTGTCGCCGTCCAGCACGTAGGTGTGATACCCCAGCGCGTGCAGGCGTTGATCGACCCGGTTGGCGATGGTCGACTTGCCGGCGCCGGACAGGCCGGTGAACCACAGGCAGCGCGGCGACTGGCCCTTGGCCAGGGCGCGGGCACGGCGGTCCAGCGCCAGGTGCTGCCAGTGCACGTTGTGCGCGCGGCGCAGCGCAAAATCGATCGTGCCGCAGGCCACCGTGGCCTGGCTTTGCCGATCCACCAGGATGAAGCCGCCCAGGGTGCGGTCGTCGCGGTAGGCCTCGAACGCGATGGCGCGGTCCAGGTTGAGGTTGCAGTAGGCCACCTCGTTGAGTTCCAGCCGCTTGGCCGCCAGCGGCTCCTGGGTGTTGATGTCGACCCGGTACTTGATCTCGGTGACCTGGGCGATGGCCGCGGTGGTGCCCAGCTGCAGCCGGTACGGACGGCCCGGCAGCAGCGCGGCGCGGTCCAGCCACAGCAGGTGCACGGCGAACTGGTCGGCCACGGCCGGGGCGTGGTGGGCCGCGGCCACGACATCGCCGCGGCTGATGTCCAGGTCATCGCGCAGGGTCA